>NZ_JBWGIG010000062.1:0-21769 GCF_056312595.1 Pseudomonas sp. GYB4201
CAACGACGAAACCGCGTTGCCGCCGGACGCAGCCTTCGGCAGCTGCTACGGGGGTTCTGGCGCCTCAGGCCGGCAACTGCGCCTCGGGCAGGCTCAAGGCGCGCGGGATAAGCTCGGCGTTCCAGTGGGCGATGCCCCACGCCAGCACCTCGCCAGGCATGGCACCACGCAGCTCCAGCGGCACCGGCTGCCCCAGCGCCCGCAGCGCGCGCACCAGCAGCGGCGCGGCCTGGTCGGCTTCCAGCGGCGGCGAGCGGTAGCTCTTGCCCAGCTTGTGGCCATCGGGCTGGGTAATCAGTGGCACGTGCAGGTACTTGGGCTGGGGCAGCCCCAGCAGTTCCTGCAGGTACAGGTGGCGCGGGGTGGAGTCCAGGAGGTCGGCGCCGCGCACGATGTGCGTCACCCCCTGCCAGGCGTCGTCCAGCACCACGGCCAGTTGGTAGGCGTACAGGCCATCGCGGCGGCGAATCACGAAGTCGCCGCTGTCGCGCCCCAGGTGCTGCTCGAAGCGGCCCTGCACGCGGTCGACGAAGGCGTAGTTGAGCTCCGGCACGCGGATGCGGATGGCGGCATCTTCCTGGCCGTGGCCCAGGTTGCGGCACAGCCCGGGGTAAATGCCGTGGTAGGGCTCCAGCTGCTTGCGCGAGCAGGTGCAGGCATACGCCAGGCCCTGCTGGAACAGGCGGTCGATGACCTGTGCATAGGCGTCATGGCGCAGGCTCTGGTACACCACCTCGCCATCCCATTCGAAACCGTAGTTCTCCAGGGCCTTGAGGATGGCAGCCTGGGCGCCGGGCATCTCCCGTGGCGGGTCCAGGTCTTCCATGCGCAGCAGCCAGCGGCCACCCACGGCACGGGCGTCAAGGTAGGAAGCAAGGGCGGCCACCAGCGAGCCGAAATGCAGGAAACCACTGGGCGTTGGCGCGAAGCGGCCAATGTAGGCAGGCGTGTTCATGGGGAACAGGGTACTGGAAATTTCGGAGAAGGGGCGGGGCAGGTCCGGGGCGCGTGGCGCGCCCCGGCTTCAACAGGTCATTTGCCGACCTGTTTTTCCTTGATCTCTGCCAGGGTCTTGCAGTCGACGCACAGGTCGGCGGTAGGGCGGGCTTCCAGGCGGCGGACGCCAATCTCGACGCCGCAGGATTCGCACCAGCCGTATTCTTCGTCGGTGATCAGCTGCAGGGTCTTGTCGATTTTCTTGATCAGCTTGCGCTCGCGGTCGCGGGCACGCAGCTCGAGGGCGAATTCCTCTTCCTGGCTGGCACGGTCAGCAGGGTCGGGGAAGTTGGCTGCTTCGTCCTTCATGTGGTCCACGGTCTTGTCGACGCCGACCATCAGCTCCATCTTCCATTTTTGCAGGATGCTGGTGAAGTGCGCGCGCATGGGCTTGCCCATGTACTCCTCACCGGGAGCTACTACGTAAGGCTCAAAGCCCGATTCCAGTGTTTGGGTAGATGCTTGCTTTTCATTGGTGGACATTGGTTGACCGCCTCTCGCTCTTCTAATCCATTGCGCAGGATGCTCCATCTCCGACACCCGCCGGCCCTGCGACTGCAAGCCGGCGAACTTAGCAGATCAATCCAGACGGCGCCACTCCCGGTTGTCGAGCCTGTCGCAGATGGCGTCAAAGCATATGGACCGGCCGTTTCGCGACGCGTTCGGCTGCCGTGTCCGGTAGAATCGTTATTTTACACCCTTTTAAGGAAGGTCAATGGCCCAGCCCTACAGTGCGCGCAGCCGCGCCATAGAACCCTTTCACGTGATGGCGCTGCTGGCGCGGGCCAACGAACTGCAGGCCGCCGGCCATGACGTCATCCACCTGGAAATCGGCGAACCGGACTTCACCACTGCCGAACCGATCATCCAGGCCGGCCAGGCGGCCTTGGCCAACGGCCAGACCCGCTACACCGCGGCCCGTGGCCTGCCGGCGCTGCGCGAGGCCATCGCCGGCTTCTACGACCAGCGCTATGGCGTGAACATCGACCCGCAGCGCATCCTCATCACCCCCGGCGGCTCCGGCGCGCTGCTGCTGGCCAGCAGCCTGCTGGTGGACCCGGGCAAGCATTGGCTGCTGGCCGACCCTGGCTACCCGTGCAACCGGCATTTCCTGCGCCTGGTGGAAGGCGCGGCGCAGCTGGTGCCGGTGGGCCCCGAGGTGCGCTACCAGCTCACCGCCGACCTGGTGGCGCGCCACTGGGACAAGGACAGCGTCGGCGCCCTGGTGGCGTCGCCCGCCAACCCTACCGGCACGCTGCTGAGCCGCGACGAGCTGGCGCAGCTGGCCCAGGCCATCAAGGCGCGCAACGGCCACCTGGTGGTGGACGAGATCTACCACGGCCTCACCTACGGCACCGACGCCGCCAGCGTGCTGGAAGTGGACGACGACGCCTTTGTCCTTAATAGTTTTTCCAAATATTTCGGCATGACCGGCTGGCGCCTGGGTTGGCTGGTGGCGCCGCCTGAAGCGGTGCCGGAACTGGAGAAGCTGGCGCAGAACCTCTACATCAGCGCCCCCAGCATGGCCCAGCACGCCGCGCTGGCCTGCTTCCAGCCGCAGACCCTGGCCATTCTGGAAGAGCGCCGGGCCGAATTCGGCCGCCGCCGCGACTTCCTGCTGCCGGCCCTGCGCGAACTGGGCTTCGGCATTGCCGTGGAGCCGGAAGGGGCGTTCTACCTGTACGCCGATATCAGCCGGTTCGGCGGTGATGCCTTCGCGTTCTGCCAGCATTTCCTTGAAACCGAGCACGTGGCGTTCACCCCCGGGCTGGACTTCGGCCGTCACCAGGCCAGCCACCACGTGCGCTTCGCCTACACCCAGAGCCTGCCGCGCCTGCAGCAGGCCGTGGAGCGCATCGCGCGTGGCCTGCGGAGCTGGCAAGGCTGATGGAATTCAATCCTCCCCTGGAAGAAGGTCGCCTGCTGCGCCGCTACAAGCGTTTCCTTGCCGACATCCGCACCCTGGACGGCGAAGAGCTGACCATTCACTGCCCCAACACCGGCTCGATGTTCAACTGCATGGTCGAGGGCGGGCAGGTGTGGTTCAGCCGCTCCAACGACCCCAAGCGCAAGCTGCCGGGCACCTGGGAAATCAGCGAGACGCCCCAGGGCCGCCTGGCCTGCGTGAACACCGCGCGTGCCAACCGGCTGGTGGAAGAGGCGTTGCTGGCCGGGGTGATCACCGAGCTGAACGGGTTTACTGCGCTGAAACGCGAAGTGGCCTACGGCGAGGAGGGCAGCCGCGTGGATTTCTGCCTGCAGTACCCGCAAGGCCCGGCCTACGTGGAAGTAAAAAGCGTGACCCTGGGCCACGACGGCACCACGGTGGCGGCCTTCCCGGACGCCGTGACCCAGCGCGGCGCCAAGCACCTGCGCGAGCTGGCGACGCTGGCGCGCAACGGCGTGCGCGCTGTGCAGTTGTATTGCGTGAACCTGACCGGCATCGACGCCGTGCGCCCGGCTGGCGAGATTGACGCCGGCTATGCCGAGGCGTTGAAGGCTGCAGTGGCGGATGGCGTGGAGGTGCTGGCGTATGGGGTGCACCTGGATAGCGAGCGTGTGTATGTGAACCGCCGCTTGAGCGTCCACATTTGACCCGCGCCGCCGACTCGTAGCCGCTGCCGAAGGCTGCGCTGGCCCCAGATTACACTGGAGATTTACAGTGGAGGGGAGGGCCAGCGCAGCCTGCGGCAGCGGCTACGCAGATCGTCGCGGGGCCGGAGTCAGAGGTCTACCCAGATGCCTTTGTCGTCTTCGCGGCAATCGAAGTTCTCCAACTCCTTGCCCTCGCACGGGCCCGCCACGCACTCGCCCGAATCCATCAGGAACAACGCGCCATGGCTGGCGCAGCGGATCATGGTGGCGCTGTCGTCCAGGAACACGTCGGTTTCCCACTGCAGCGCGGTGCCCCGGTGCGGGCAGCGGTTGCGGTAGGCGTACACCCGGCCTTCGCGGCGCACGATGAAAAGCTTGATGCCTTCACACTCGAAACCACGACTTTGTGCTTCGCTCAAAGCGGTGCTTTCACACAGCCACTGCATGCTGACCTCTTTTGTTTTACTTGATGATACAAGGGGCGACTTGACGCCTAAATGCAAATAATTATCAAATGAATTGATAGGTTGCCGTTTGGGCGGGCATTCAACGAGAAAACGCCGGGCGCTGCAACCACTGCCCATCATTGAATAGAGGAACACCCGATGCGCCTGAGCGCCAAGGTCGTTGGCTTTACCGCCGCCATGCTGTGTCACCCCTGGGCCATGGCCGCCGAAGCGCTGCCGCAGCACTGGGTCAGCGCCGGTGGCGCGCTGACCGAGTGGGTGGTGGCCATGGGCGGCGAGAGCAAGCTGGTCGGGGTGGACACCACCAGCCAACACCCCGAGAGCGTCAAGGCGTTGAAAAGCATCGGCTACCAGCGCGCGCTGTCGGCCGAGGGCATTCTCAGCCTGACCCCGCGCCCGGACATCCTCATCGGCACCGAGGAAATGGGGCCGCCGCCGGTGCTGCAACAGATTCGCCAGGCCGGCCTGAGCGTGGAGATGTTCGACAGCAAGCCTGAGCTGCCGACCCTGCAGGCCAACCTGCTGCACCTGGGCCGGCTGCTGGGCGACGAGGCCCACGCCGGCAAGCTGTTCGACGACTACCGCCAGCAGCTGCAGGACCACCAGGCCTGGGTGAAAGCCGCCGAAGCCGGCCAGCCTGCGCCCGGGGTGATTCTGCTGCTGGGCCACATGGGCGCCAAGCCGCTGGTGGGTGGCCCTGGCACCGTGGCTGACTGGCTGATCAGCCAGGCCGGTGGGCGCAACCTGGCCACGCAGCCGGGCTACAAGAATTTCTCCACCGAAGTGCTGGCCGCACTCGACCCGCAGGTGATCGTGTTCGCCGACCGCAGCCTGAGCGGTGACGCCGCCATCGCCGCCATGCTCAAGGACAACCCGGCGCTGGCCAACACCCGCGCGGTGAAGGACAAGCGCATCGTGGTGCTGGACCCGACCCTGCTGGTGGGCGGCCTGGGGCCGCGCCTGCCGGCGAGCCTGAACGGCTTGTCGCAGGCGTTCTTCCCTGACGCCAAGCCTGCCCGATGAGACCATTGCTGGCGCCGCGCACGCTGTTCGTCACCCTGGGGCTGTTGTGCCTGCTGGCGTGCTGGCTGTCCCTGGCCCTGGGCCCGGTGAGCCTGCCGCTGCTCGACACGTTGAAGGCCGGCCTGCGCCTGGCCGGGTTGCCGGTGAACGGCCAGGGCCTGGAGCAGGCCGAGATGATCGTCGGCCAGATCCGCCTGCCGCGCACCCTGCTGGGCCTGGCCGTGGGTGCGGTGCTGGCGCTGTCGGGCGTGGCCATGCAGGGGCTGTTTCGCAACCCGCTGGCCGACCCGGGCCTGGTGGGCGTCTCCAGCGGCGCCGCGCTGGGCGCAGCCATCGCCATTGTCGGCGGCAGCTGGTTCGGCGGCCTGCCGCCCATGCTGGAGCCCTACCTGCTGTCGATCTGCGCCTTCCTTGGCGGCCTGGGTGTGACCGCGCTGGTGTACCGCCTGGGGCGCAAGGACGGCCAGACCAGCGTGGCGGTGATGCTGCTGGCGGGCGTGGCGCTGACGGCGCTGGCCAGCTCGGCAGTGGGGCTGTTCACCTACCTGGCCGATGACAGCACCCTGCGCACCCTGACGTTCTGGAACCTGGGCAGCCTCAATGGCGCCAGCTACCAGCGGTTGTGGCCGCTGGTGGTGATCGCCGCCGGCGTGTCGTTGTGGCTGCCACGCCGGGCACGGGCGCTGAACGCGTTGCTGCTGGGCGAGTCCGAGGCGCGGCACCTGGGCATCGAGGTGGAACGCCTCAAGCGTGAACTGGTGTTCTGCACCGCGCTGGGCGTGGGCGCGGCCGTGGCGGCGGCAGGGCTGATCGGCTTCATCGGCCTGGTGGTGCCGCATCTGGTGCGCCAGGTGGCCGGCCCTGATCATCGGGTGCTGCTGCCGGCGTCGCTGCTGGCGGGCGCCAGCCTGCTGCTGTTCGCCGATCTGATCGCGCGCATGGCCCTGGCCCCGGCCGAGCTGCCCATCGGCATTGTCACGGCGTTCCTCGGCGCGCCGTTTTTCCTTTATCTGCTGGTGCGGGGGCGTCCCTGATGTTACGTGTGGCCAACCTGCAAGTTCGACGCGGCCAGCAGGCGGTGATCGACGACATCAGCCTGCAACTGCAGCCCGGCGAGGTGCTGGGCGTGCTGGGCCCCAATGGCGCCGGCAAGAGCACCTTGCTGGGCGCCCTGTGCGGCGAACTGGCACCCAGCCAGGGTGACGTATGGCTGGACGGGCGCTTGCTGGCCGATTGGCATGGCCCCGAACGGGCCCGGCGCCTGGCGGTGCTGCCGCAAGTCTCGACCCTGGGCTTCGCCTTCCGCGTGGAGGAGGTGGTGGGCATGGGCCGGCTGCCCCACGACAGCGGCCTGGCCCGCGACAGCGAGATCATCGCCGCCGCCCTGCACGCCGCCGATGCCGAGCACTTGCGCGGGCGCAGCTATCTGGCGCTGTCCGGCGGCGAGCGCCAGCGCGTGCACCTGGCGCGGGTGCTGGCGCAGCTGTGGCCGGGCGAGCCGGGCACCACGCTGCTGTTGGATGAGCCCACCTCGGCGCTCGACCCGCTACACCAGCACACCACCCTGCAGGCGGTGCGCGCATTTGCCGACCGCGGCGCGGCAGTGTTGGTGATTCTCCATGACCTGAACCTGGCGGCGCGGTACTGCGACCGCATTCTGTTGCTGCAACAGGGGCGGGCCCATGCGCTGGGCACCCCACGGCAGGTGTTGCAGCCTGGGGCGCTGAAGGCGGTGTTCGGGTTGGAGGTGTTGGTGCAGGAGCACCCGGAGCGGGGGCATCCGTTGATTATCGCGCGTTGAGGTGGGGCGCAAATTTCAGGCAAAAAAAGACCCGGCAAAAAGCCGGGTCAAATAACCGTGATTAGCCTGATGAGGAGATAATCTGAGAGTCCGAACCAAGGTCTTTCAAATCATCACTGGCCTCGCGACCAGATGTGATAATCATAACAATTCTCATTTAGAAGTCAACAGGCCCTGCGAACAATTTTTCACGGGCTGTCGATCAGCCGCGTCACCTGCCGGTTCAAGGCCTCGATGCGCCGCGCCATGCTTTCGATCAGGCTGTGGGCGATGCGCGGGTTGGTCTGGGTGAGGTTGAGGAACTGGTCCTTGGGAATGATCATCAGCGTGCTGGGCACGGCGGCGATCACCGTGGCGCTGCGTTTCTCGTGGGTAAAGATGGCCATGGCGCCGAAGATCTCGTCCTTGGGCACGTCGCCCACCTTGTGGCCGTCCACATAGGCCTCGGCGTGGCCGTCGATGATCACGAAGACGTGGTCGGCCTCGTCGCCCTGGTTAATCAGCACCTCGCCGGCGGGCACGTGCTTGAAGCCATTGCTGGCGCGGTACTCGGGTTGCTTGAGGCGGGTGATGGCGTCGCACAGCAGGGTGGTCTGGCCGGTCAGGTACTCGATCAGCAGTTCCTGGGTCTCGGGCGTGGCGTTGATGTGCGCCAGCACTTCGCTGCGCAGGTAGGGCACCAGGCGCAGGGTGCCTTCGGTGCTGTACTCATAGGCCAGGTCGTCGCGGTTCTGGTACAGGCCCAGCAGGTCACCGTCCTGCAGGTAGAACAGCGGGCGCTGGTTGATGCGCGCTTGCAGCAGGCCGCTGTCGATCAGGTACAACTGGCTGTCGTCCATCAAGGGGGCCAGGTCGGCTCCGGGTTCCAGCTCCAGCGCCGGGCCTTGCGGGGCCACCCCCAGCAGCAGCCGCGCGGCGATGCCT
This sequence comes from Pseudomonas sp. GYB4201, assembly GCF_056312595.1. Lineage (NCBI taxonomy): Bacteria > Pseudomonadati > Pseudomonadota > Gammaproteobacteria > Pseudomonadales > Pseudomonadaceae > Pseudomonas > Pseudomonas sp. GYB4201. Next base: position 7,807 of record NZ_JBWGIG010000062.1, read on the forward strand.
TGCAGGCGGTTTACCCACGCATCGGCGTATGCCGGCTGCTCTCCAAATAGATACATGCGCGCTTTCCTTGACTGGCGAGCCTGACGCGCGGCCGCGGTCAGTTCTTGCGACGAGACGATAGCGCGTCGAGTTCCTGATTCAAAGCCTCTTTGCGTTCGGCGGGGAGGTCGTTCCAGTGCACGTCCAGCAGTGCGCCCTCGATGGCGTACAGCAGCACTTTCGAGGCGCGGAAGCCGCGGGTCTTGACCGCCCGGTATGCGTCCACCGCCCCCAGGCGACGCAGGTCCGAGGCGCTGTGGATGCCTACGGCGTGCAGCCACTGCGCCGAGGTCTTGCCCAGGTTTTTCAGATGTTGAAGTTCATCGTTCATCAAGCCTCCTTGCGACGGCTGAACTTGATCGAGGCGCATTTGCTGGCCGCTCTGCCAAGGGAGTGTAGCGGCACTTTGGAAATGCGCTCAGGCGCCGCTTTTCCGCGGATATCAGCGGCTTGCAAGCGCAGGGGCAGGGGCGCTTCCTGCGCCGGATGGGCGGTCAGCGGGTGCGGTAACGCAGGCGAGTGCCGAAATTCACCGACATCAGGATCTCGTCGGCCGACAGCTCCGCCGGGAAGTAGGCCCCGGAGATTTGCGCGTGGGCCAGGCTGGCGCCTTCCATGCAGGTGTCGCGCAGGTCCAGGCCGCGCAGGTCGGCGGTGCGGAAGTAGGCGTCGGTGAAGTCGATGTCGTGGGTGTCGAGCTCGCGCAGGTCGAGGCCGCGGAAGTCGCCGCCACGGAAGTCCACCCGGTCGGCGGGGCGCTGTTCATTGAAACCACGAACGTTTTCGTGGTGCACGAGGGCATAGAGGTGCGAGTCGAGCTGCTTGGGCTGGCCCATGGCGTCTTCCTGTTGGAATTATTGACGCCATTATAATGCCACTATTCTTGCGCCGTGAGTGTCGACTGCTTCACGGCTGGAGAAAATAAAGCCTGGCAACACGCCCCCGTAGCAGCGGCCGCAGGCCGCGTCCCATGCGCCGCGGGACGCAGCCTTCGGCAGCTGCTACGGGGGCGTGCGTTTCGCTGGGTTTACAGGCCCGGCAAACGCTGGCGAATCTGCTCGACCAGCTTGTCCAGGCTGTCGCCCTCGTTGGTTTCCACGCGCTTGCTCAGCACCAGTTCCTCGGCGGTCAGCGGCTCGCGGCTGGCCTGCTGGGCGTGCAGCACCTGCAGGGTGGCGTCCGACGGGTCGTTCTGCTCGGCCTGGCGCTGGGCCAGCCACGCTTCGATCACCGGCATCGGGGCGTTGCAGTCGAGGATCAGGAACGGCACGCCGGTGGTCTCGGCGACCTGGGCCGCCAGCTGGCGCTGGGCCTGCTTGAGGTAGGTGGCGTCGATCACGGCCGGGAAGCCGGCGCGCAGGATGCTGTCGGCCAGGCCGTGCAGGCGCTGGTAGGTGGCCACGCTGGCGTCTTCACTATAGATGCCGCTCTGCAGTTGGTTGTCGCCCTGCTGCTCGCCGAACAGGCGCTTGCGCTCCACGTCCGAACGCAGGCGGATGGCGCCCAGCGCTTCGACCATGCGCATGGCCACGTGGCTCTTGCCCACGGCGGAGACGCCACTGGTGATGGCCAGGAAGCGCGACGGGATGGCGCTGTAGCTTTCCGCCAGGTTGGCGTACTTGCGGTACTGCTTGAAGGTGGTGGCGCGTTGCACCGCGTCCGATTCCGGGGTTAGGCCGAACAGCGCGACCTTGGCGCGCACCAGGGCGCGGTAGGCCTTGTAGAAGTTCAGCAGTTCCAGGCCACGGTAGTCGCCGGTCAGCTCCAGGTACTGGCTGATGAAGCGACGGGCCAGGCACTTCAGGCCACGGTCTTCCAGGTCCATGGCCAGGAAGCCGATGTCGGCGTAGACGTCGGTGAAGCGGAACGGTTCGTTGAACTCGATGCAGTCGAAGATCACCACCTTGCCGTCGATCAGGGTGGCGTTGCCCAGGTGGATGTCACCGTGGCATTCGCGGATGAAGCCTTCGGCCTTGCGTTCCAGCAGCAGCGGCTGCAGGCGCGCGAAGCTGGCCTGGGCCCAGGCTTGCAGGGCGTCCAGTTGCTGCAGGTCGGCGGCGTCCTTCAGGAACGGGCGGATCTGCTCGAAGTTCTGCTCCACCGGGGCCATCACTGCGGCAGGGGTGCCGGCCTCGTGCGCGGCAGGCACCACCGGCGCGGCCTGGTGGAATTCGGCGATCTGGCTGGCCATGGAGTCGATGTGCGCGGTGGTCAGCTCGCCGTTGGCCTGCAGGGTGCTGAGTAGGTCGCTTTGCGGGAACTGGCGCATCTGCAGGGCGTACTCGATGGCCGGGCCTTCGCCGCCCAGCACCGGGGCTTCGGCGCTGCCGGTGATTGGCAGCACCTGCAGGTACAGGCCGTCGGTCAGGCGCTGGTTCAGGCGCAGCTCTTCCTGGCAGAAGTGCTCGCGCGAGGCCAGGGTGGAGAAGTCGAGGAAACCGAAGTTCATCGGCTTCTTGACCTTGTAGACGTAGGGACCGGTCAGCACCACCCAGGAGATGTGCGTCTCGATGACCTGGAAGGCCTCGACCGGATGGGGGTAAAGGGCCGGGTTCTGCAGGGCGGCGATAAGGGCTTGGCTCACGGGCGGTCCTTCAACTGTCAAAGAATTCGAGGCGGGCATTATGGCCGGTGCCGGGGGCTGTGCAAACCTTTCATGGACGCTGGTCGTCGTTCACCGGGGACGCCTGCCCAGCCGGGATAAAGTGCGTATAATCCGCCGCCATGACTCGATCCCGATCCCCCCGCACCCCTAAAAAACCTGTCAAGCGCGGCCTTCCGGCCTGGCTCGGCTGGACCCTGAAGCTGGGCCTGGTAGGCCTGGTCATCCTGATAGGCTTTGCTGTCTACCTGGATGCCATCGTGCAGGAGAAATTCTCCGGCAAGCGCTGGACCATCCCGGCCAAGGTCTACGCCCGGCCGCTGGAGCTGTTCGTCGGGCAGAAACTGGCCGAGGCCGACTTCCTTACCGAGCTCGACGCCCTGGGCTACCGTCGCACCACCGTGCTGGACGGGCCGGGCACCGCCGTGGTCAAGGGCACCACGGTGAACCTCAACACCCGTGGCTTCCAGTTCTATGAAGGCCTGGAGAAGGCCCAGCCGGTGCAGGTGCGCTTCAACGGCGACTACGTGGCCGAGCTGAGCAGCAGCACCAACCCCAAGCTGCCGGTGGTACGCCTTGAACCGCTGCTGATCGGCGGCCTGTACCCCAAGAACCTCGAAGACCGCATCCTGATCAAGCTCGACCAGGTGCCGCCGTACCTGCTCGACACCCTGGTGACCGTGGAAGACCGCGACTTCTATCACCACTTCGGTGTGTCGCCCAAGTCCATCGCCCGCGCCATCTGGGTCAACACCTCCGCCGGGCAGATGCGCCAGGGCGGCAGTACCCTGACCCAGCAGCTGGTGAAGAACTTCTACCTCACCAACGAGCGCAGCCTGAGCCGCAAGCTCACCGAAGCGATGATGGCGGTGCTGCTGGAGATCCACTACAGCAAGCAGGAGATCCTCGAGGCGTACCTCAACGAGGTGTTCATCGGCCAGGACGGCCAGCGTGCGGTGCACGGCTTCGGCCTGGCCAGCCAGTTCTTCTTCAGCCAGCCGCTGTCGGAGCTCAAGCTGCACCAGGTGGCGTTGCTGGTGGGCATGGTCAAGGGGCCGTCCTACTACAACCCGCGCCGTTACCCGGACCGCGCCCTGGAGCGCCGCAACCTGGTGCTGGACCTGCTGGCCCAGCAGGGCGTGGCGACCCAGGCGCAGGTGGACGCGGCGAAGAAGATGCCGCTGGGCGTGAGCAAGCAGGGCAGCCTGGCGGACAGCTCGTTCCCCGGCTTCCTGGACCTGGTCAAGCGCCAGTTGCGTGAAGACTACCGCGACGAAGACTTGACCGAGGAAGGCCTGCGCATCTTCACCAGCTTCGACCCGATCCTGCAGCAGAAGGCCGAGGCCTCGGTGACCGACACCTTCAAGCGCCTGGGCAACCGCAAGGGCGTGGATGACGTCGAAGCCGCCATGGTCGTTACCAACCCCGAGAGCGGCGAAGTGCAGGCCCTGGTGGGCAGTCGCGCGCCAGGTTTCGCCGGTTTCAACCGCGCGCTGGACGCGGTGCGGCCGATCGGCTCGCTGGTCAAGCCGTCCATCTACCTGACCGCCCTGGAGAAGCCCAGCCAGTACACCCTCACCAGTTGGGTGAAGGATGAGCCGTTCGAGGTCAAGGGCGCCGACGGGCAGATCTGGCGGCCGAAGAACTACGAAGGCAACTCCAACGGCACCATCTTCCTGTACCAGGGCCTGGCGCATTCGTTGAACCTGTCCACGGCGCGCCTGGGCCTGGACCTGGGCGTGCCCAACGTGTTCAAGACCATTTCGCGCCTGGGCGTGGACGTGGACTGGCCGACCTACCCGTCGATGCTGCTGGGCGCCGGTGGCATGTCGCCGATCCAGGTGGCCACCATGTACCAGACCATTGCCAACGGTGGCTTCAACACGCCCATGCGCGGCATTCGCAGCGTGCTGACGTCTGACGGCCAGCCGCTCAAGCGTTACCCGTTCCAGGTGCAGCAGCGCTTCGACCCGGGCTCCATCTACCTGATCCAGAACGCCATGCAGCGCGTGATGCGCGAAGGTACCGGCCGTTCGGTGTACAACGTGCTGCCAAGTTCGCTGAACCTGGCGGGCAAGACCGGCACCAGCAACGACTCGCGTGACAGCTGGTTCGCCGGCTTCAGCCAGGACGTGCTGGCGGTGGTGTGGATCGGCCGCGACGACAACGGCAAGACCCCGTTCACCGGTGCCACCGGCGCCCTGCAGGTGTGGACCAGCTTCATGAAGAAGGCTGACCCGCTGCCGCTGGACACGCCGATGCCGGACAACGTGGTACAGGCCTGGATCGACCCGCACACCGGCCAGGGCTCCGACGCCAACTGCCCGGGCGCGGTGCAGATGCCGTATATTCGTGGTAGCGAACCCGCTGCAGGCCCTGCCTGTGGCAGCCAGGCCCCGGCCGATTCCGTGATGGATTGGGTCAAGGGCTGGTTGAACTAAATTGACGTTGCCAGGCAAAGAGGAATCGAAGTGAACAAGTGGTGGTTTCCTGCTGTAACGGCACTGGCGCTGCTCAACGGTTGCGCCAGCGTGCCCCAAGGGTCGATTCCGGTGGTGGACTCCGGCACTGCCGTGTCCAATAGCGAGCGCGTGTCGGCCAACCGTGGCTACGCCGCGGTGCAGCGCCAGGCGCCGCAGGCGGTGTCGGAGGATTCCGGCGTGGTGGTGATGCCCCAGGGCAGCTCCGCGCCCATGACCTTCGCCGCGCCGCAAAGCGCGCCGATCAGCACCGGGCCGATCACCCCGGGCGCCTACACGCCGCCGCCAGCCGCGGCGCAGCAGCCGTATAACAGCGCGCCGGTCACCAGCAACTACAGCATGCCGTCGACCAGTAACGCGCCTACCGGTATCCCCAGCAACACCCGCAGCAGTGGCGGCCTGTCCGCTGACGAGCAGCTTGATGGCCCGGTGCTGGCGCTGCTGACCACCGCCCAGCAGCAACAGGGCGGCGGCGACCTCAACGGCGCCTCGTCGAGCCTGGAGCGTGCCCAGCGCATTGCCCCGCGCGAGCCGCAGGTGCTGTACCGCCTGGCCCAGGTGCGCCTGTCCCAGGGTGACGCGCCCCAGGCCGAGCAGCTGGCCCGCCGTGCCCTGACCTACGCCAACGGCCGCCCCGACCTGCAGGCCAGCCTGTGGAACACCATTGCCCAGGCTCGCGAGAAGCAGGGTGACAGCGCCGGCGCCGCCCAGGCCCGCCAGAAAGCTTCCGGAGGTTGATGATGGACGCACGTTTTCCGCAGATCGCCGACCATCTGCTGCTGATCGAACGCGAACTGCGGGTGCAGGGCTGGTGGAGCGAGGCAGAACCTAGCGCCGAGCAGCTGGCCAGCCAGGAGCCGTTCAGCGTCGATACGCTGGACTTTTCCCAGTGGCTGCAGTGGATCTTCCTGCCGCGCATGAAGCAGATCCTCGAGCACGACCTGCCGCTGCCCAACGCCTCGGGTATCCTGGCCATGGCCGAGATGGTCTACGCCGACCAGGCCGAAAAAAGCCGCGGCATCCGCGTGCTGCTGCACCAGTTCGACGAACTGATCACCCAGCACAGCTGAAACCCGTAGCAGCGGCCGCAGGCCGCGGCAGGGCCGGCGACGCGGCCGGCGGCCGCGGCGACGGGGTATTGGGAGTTTTCCTCGATCTGCTTCTGCGTCAGCGCAATCTTCGCCTGGCGCTCTTCCTCCGTCAGCTTGCGCAACTCGCCGCCCATCTCCTGGCGCACCCGCGGGTTGTTCTGCAGCTGCGCCAAATTGTTGCGGCTGGTGTCGCAAAACTTCGCTATCTGCTCTTCCTGGTCCACCACCTGCTGCTGCACCTGCTGGTTGATGGTGCGCTGGGCGGCCTTGCCCTGGGCGGCATCCGGCGCTTTTACCGGGGCAGGCGGCGGCGCCACCACCGGCTTGGCGGTGTCCACCTCGGTGCTGTTCTGGCCCGCGGGCGGCTGGGCGTCGAAGTGGGTGACGCCCTGGCTGTCGACCCATTTGTAGATCTGCGCGGCGTGGCCGAACGGGCTTGCCAACAGCAGCGCAATTGCAGGGATGAGGATCGCTCGCATGCTAATTCCTTGACCATTAACGCAATCATGAAACTACCTGAGACGCTTCTGAGCAAATGTTTTCTGCATCTGGTGAAAAAATTGGCACGCATTAAATTGCAACAGATAGCTTGACTTGCGCCTCGCGAATCACAACAATCGGAAGTCCGCTGTAGAGGGACTGCCAGAAGCAGACCTTCCCAGCAGATCATGAGGCGCACACCCGCGCCGACCCGCAACACCCGCAACGCGTTACCTCGCGCTGGGTGGGAAACCCCCGCAACACTTTGGGGAAGTCCCAATACTTGCTCAGTCAGTGCTGACGTACGTCGGCGACCACCGTCGCTCATGCTCTGCTGGCAGTAAACCTATTAAGACCCGTTCCCATGGAGCGGTATTCTGGCGTTTTAGAGGTGAACAACGTGGAGCTTTTATCTGGCGCTGAGATGGTCGTCCGCTTTTTGCGTGACGAAGGCGTTAAGCACATCTACGGGTACCCTGGTGGTGCTCTCCTGCATGTATACGATGCCCTGTTCAAAGAACCGGAAGTGGAACACATCCTGGTTCGTCACGAGCAGGCCGCGACCCATATGGCTGACGGCTACGCCCGTGCCACCGGCAAGGCCGGCGTGGTACTGGTGACCTCCGGCCCGGGCGCGACCAATGCCATCACCGGTATCGCCACTGCCTACATGGACTCGATCCCCATGGTGGTGCTGTCCGGCCAGGTTGCTTCCACCCTGGTGGGTACCGACGCGTTCCAGGAAACCGACATGATCGGTATTTCCCGGCCTATCGTGAAGCACAGCTTCATGATCAAGCACGCGTCCGAAATCCCCGAAGTCATGAAAAAAGCCTTCTACCTGGCGCAGTCCGGTCGCCCGGGGCCTGTCGTTGTCGACATCCCGAAAGACATGACCAACCCGGCGGAAAAGTTCGAATACGTCTACCCGAAAAAGGCCAAGCTGCGTTCCTACAGCCCGGCCGTCCGTGGCCACTCCGGCCAGATCCGCAAGGCCGTGGAAATGCTCCTGGCCGCCAAGCGTCCGGTGATGTACGCCGGCGGTGGCGTGATCCTGGGCGGTGGCTCGGCGCAACTGACCGAGCTGGCGCAGCTGCTGAACCTGCCGGTGACCAACACCCTGATGGGCCTTGGCGCCTACCCGGGCATGGACCGTCAGTTCGTCGGCATGCTGGGCATGCACGGCAGCTACACCGCCAACCTGGCCATGCACCACGCCGACGTGATCCTGGCCGTGGGCGCGCGTTTCGATGACCGTGTGATCAACGGCGCGAGCAAGTTCTGCCCGAACGCCAAGATCATCCACATCGACATCGACCCGGCGTCCATCTCCAAGACCATCAAGGCCGACGTGCCAATCGTTGGTCCAGTGGACAGCGTGCTGACCGAGATGGTCGCCACCCTGAAGGAAATCGGCGAAACCCCGAACAAGGAATCGGTGGCCAGCTGGTGGAAGCAGGTTGACGAGTGGCGCGGCGACAAAGGCCTGTTCCCCTACAACAAGGGCGACGGCAGCCTGATCAAGCCACAGACCGTGATCGAGACCCTGTGCGAAGTGACCGGCGGCGACGCCTACGTCAGCTCGGACGTGGGCCAGCACCAGATGTTCGCGGCGCAGTACTACAAGTTCAACAAGCCCAACCGCTGGATCAACTCCGGTGGCCTGGGCACCATGGGCTTCGGCCTGCCTGCCGCCATGGGCGTGCAGATGAGCTTCCCCGATGCGCACGTGGCCTGCGTGACCGGTGAAGGCAGCATCCAGATGAACATCCAGGAGCTGTCCACCTGCCTGCAGTACGACCTGCCGGTGAAGATCATCCTGCTGAACAACGGCGTGCTGGGCATGGTTCGCCAGTGGCAGGACATGAGCTACGGTGGCCGTCACTCGCACTCGTACGTGGAATCGCTGCCTGATTTCGTCAAGCTGGTCGAGGCCTACGGCCACGTCGGCATGCGCATCACCGATCTGAAAGATCTGAAGCCGATGATGGAAAAAGCCTTCGCCATGAAGGACCGCCTGGTGTTCCTGGACATCCAGGTCGACGTCACCGAGCACGTCTACCCGATGCAGATCAAAGACGGTTCGATGCGCGATATGTGGCTGAGCAAGACGGAGCGTACCTAATCATGCGGCACATTATTTCCCTGCTGTTGGAAAACGAACCGGGTGCGCTGTCGCGTGTGGTCGGGCTGTTCTCGCAACGCAACTACAACATCGAAAGCCTGACCGTGGCGCCCACCGAAGACCCGACCCTGTCGCGCCTGACGTTGACCACTGTCGGCCACGATGAAGTGATCGAGCAGATCACCAAGAACCTCAACAAACTGATCGAAGTGGTCAAGCTGGTCGACCTGTCGGAAAGCGCGCACATCGAACGTGAGTTGATGCTGGTCAAGGTCAAGGCTACCGGCGCCCAGCGCGCCGAGATCAAGCGCACCACGGACATCTTCCGCGGGCAGATCGTTGATGTAACCAGCAGTGTCTACACCGTACAACTGGCCGGGACCAGCGATAAGCTCGACAGCTTCATCCAGGCCATCGGCACCGCCTCGATCCTGGAGACCGTGCGTAGCGGCGTCACCGGCATCGCACGTGGCGATAAAGTGCTGAGCATCTGAACAAGGCAGTAAAGGTGGCGGGACAACCCGCCACCCTCAACCAAATTAGCGTATGGCCACCGGCCAAGATAACAGGGGTAATTTCATGAAAGTTTTCTACGACAAAGACTGCGACCTGTCCATCATCCAGGGCAAGAAAGTTGCCATCATCGGTTACGGCTCCCAGGGCCACGCTCAAGCGTGCAACCTGAAAGACTCCGGTGTTGACGTCACTGTCGGTCTGCGCAAAGGCTCGGCCACTGTTGCCAAGGCTGAAGCCCACGGTCTGAAAGTTGCCGACGTGGCTACCGCCGTCGCCGCTGCCGACCTGGTCATGATCCTGACCCCGGACGAATTCCAGGGCGCCCTGTACAAGAACGAAATCGAGCCGAACATCAAGCAAGGCGCTACCCTGGCCTTCTCCCACGGCTTCTCGATCCACTACAACCAGGTCGTGCCACGCGCTGACCTGGACGTGATCATGATCGCGCCAAAGGCCCCGGGCCACACCGTACGTTCCGAGTTCGTCAAGGGCGGCGGTATCCCTGACCTGATCGCTATCTACCAGGACGCTTCGGGCAACGCCAAGAACGTCGCCCTGTCGTACGCTTCGGGCGTCGGCGGCGGCCGCACCGGCATCATCGAAACCACCTTCAAGGACGAGACCGAAACCGACCTGTTCGGCGAACAAGCCGTACTGTGCGGTGGTACCGTCGAGCTGGTGAAAGCCGGTTTCGAAACCCTGGTTGAAGCTGGCTACGCGCCAGAAATGGCCTACTTCGAGTGCCTGCACGAACTGAAGCTGATCGTTGACCTCATGTACGAAGGCGGTATCGCCAACATGAACTACTCGATCTCCAACAACGCCGAATACGGCGAGTACGTGACCGGCCCTGAAGTCATCAACGCCGAATCCCGCCAGGCCATGCGCAACGCCCTGAAGCGCATCCAGGACGGCGAATACGCCAAGATGTTCATCAGCGAAGGCGCTACCAACTATCCTTCGATGACCGCCAAGCGTCGCAACAACGCCGCCCACGGCATCGAAGTCATCGGCGAGCAACTGCGCTCGATGATGCCTTGGATCTCGGCGAACAAAATCGTCGACAAAACCAAGAACTGATACAAGTTCGTGGCGATGAAAACGCGGCTTCGGCCGCGTTTTTTCGTTATGGTGGTCAGGTTCTGGTATAAAGCTGCAACGTTTGCGGTCGAACCCTGGTCGCAGACGTCTGTCGAAACTTTCCACACCGTTGCAAGGTACTGTCCATGAGCGAACGTCCCGAAGAGCCGCACACGGCCTCTGACGCCGAAAGCCTGCTGCCGATCGATGAACATGTCGAAGAAGGGCATGACGCAGAAGGGCGTAAAGTCCGGCACCGCGGCATCTATCTGCTGCCCAACCTGTTTACCACGGCGAACCTGTTTGCCGGGTTCTACTCGATCATCAATTCCATCAGCGCGCAAAGTGCACTGAGCGCCGGCAATTCTGCCGATGCCGCGAAGTACTTCTCCTTTGCCGCCATTGCCATCTTCGTCGCCATGGTCCTCGATGGCCTGGACGGCCGCGTGGCACGCATGACCAACACCCAGAGCGCGTTCGGCGCCGAGTACGACTCGCTGTCGGACATGGTTGCCTTCGGCCTGGCGCCGGCGTTGCTGGCCTTCGGCTGGGCGCTGGGCGACATGGGCAAGGTCGGCTGGATGGTCGCCTTCATCTATGTGGCCGGTGCCGCACTGCGCCTGGCGCGCTTCAACACCCAGGTCGGCAAGGCTGACAAACGCTACTTCATCGGCCTGGCCAGCCCGGCTGCAGCCGGCGTGGTGGCCGGTACCGTGTGGGCGTTCAGCGACTACGGCATCCAGGGCTCCAAGCTGTCGTTCCTGGTGGCGCTGCTGGTAGCGGCCGCAGGCATGCTGATGGTCAGCAACATCAAGTACAACAGCTTCAAGGAACTGGACCTCAAGGGCCGCGTGCCGTTCGTGGCCATCCTGGCCGTGGTGCTGGTGTTCGCCGTGGTGTTCAGCGACCCGCCGCGCATCCTGCTGCTGATCTTCCTCTGCTACGCAGCGTCCGGCCCGATTCAATATCTGTTACGCAAGAGTCGGCACAAGCCGGCCTGATCGCGGCATACTCCGTAGCCTGTCGCTAACGACCAGGTTACGGAGTCGCCATGCTGATCAAGTTCCCCAAAGCCTCGGACTGCCAAGAGTCCGAGGTCACGCCTGCCTCGATCTACTTCTCCCGTCGCGCCCTGCTGGGCGGTTCCATGGCTGCATTGGCGGCTGCGGGCTTGCCGCGCCTGGCCGCTGCTGCCGAGCCCTCGCGTTACGCCGGCGCCGATGCCGGTGGTGCACCTGCCTGGTTCAAGGACAAGATCGCCGCCACCCAGTGGCAGGCCATGACCGTGGCGGGGGAGGCCATCACGCCGTTCAAGGACGCCAGCAGCTACAACAACTACTACGAGTTCGGCGCCGACAAGGGCGACCCGGCGGCCAATGCCGGCGGCATGAAGACCGAGCCGTGGACGATTGTCGTCGATGGCGAGGTGGGCAAGCCGGGGCGCTACGCCCTGGAAGACTTCATCAAGCCGTACCAACTGCAGGAGCGCATCTACCGCATGCGCTGCGTGGAGGCCTGGTCCATGGTCATTCCCTGGCTGGGTTTCCCGCTGGCCGACCTGCTCAAGCAAGTGCAGCCCACCTCCAAGGCTAAATACATCCGATTCGAGACCCTGCAAGACCCCAAGGTCATGCCCGGCATGCGCTCGGACTTTGCCCTGATCCAGTGGCCTTATATAGAAGGGCTGCGGCTGGACGAGGCGATGAACCCGCTGACCCTGCTGGCGGTCGGCATGTACGGCCAGCAACTGCCCAACCAGAACGGCGCGCCGCTGCGCCTGGTGGTGCCGTGGAAGTACGGCTTCAAGGGGGTGAAGTCCATCGTGCGCATCAGCCTGGTGGAAGAGCAGCCGCAAACCACCTGGCAGAACATCGCGCCGGATGAGTACGGCTTCTTCGCCAACGTAAACCCCACGGTCGACCACCCACGCTGGACCCAGGCGCGCGAGCGTCGCCTGCCCAGCGGGCTGTTCAGCCCGAACGTGCGCGATACCCTGATGTTCAATGGCTATGGGGAGGAGGTGGCTTCTCTTTATAGTGGTATGGATCTGCGGAAGAACTATTGATGCGTTATCTGTGGTGGCGGTTGAGTGTGTTTCTGCTGGCTGGCGTGTGGCCGTTCTGGTGGGTGTACCAGGCATGGATCTTTGCCCTGGGCCCGGACCCGGGCAAGGTGCTGGTGGATCGCCTGGGGTTGGGTACCCTGGTGCTGTTGATGGTGACCCTGGCCATGACCCCGCTGCAGAAACTGACGGGGTGGCCGGGCTGGATCAGCGTGCGGCGGCAGCTGGGGTTGTGGTGCTTCGCCTACGTGGTAATGCACCTGGCAGCCTACCTGTTCTTCGTGCTGGGCCTGGACTGGGGCCAACTTGGCGTGGAGCTGCGCAAGCGGCCGTACATCATCGTCGGCGCCTTGGGGTTCATTTGCCTGCTGCTGATGGCTGTCACCTCCAACCGCTTCAGCCAGCGCCGCCTGGGCCGGCGTTGGAAGGTCCTGCACCGGCTGGCTTATATAGTGCTGGGTTTGGGGCTGCTGCATTTCCTGTGGGTGGTGCGCGCGGATCTGAAGGAGTGGGCGGTGTATGCGGTGGTGGGGGCGTTGTTGCTAACGCTACGGGTGCCCGCACTGGCCTCCCGCATCCCGCGCCTCAGCCGCCGCTGATCCCCCGCCAACGCCTCTCTATAGCGGGGCACGTTGCAACAAATGTAGCACCGGCCGTTAGGCCGGGTCGCGCCGCGCGGGCGGCGCTCGTTGTCATGAGGCATGAACCTCTCCAGACAGGCACCTGGTGGCCCTGATGCGGTCACCGGCAGGAATGCTTTTGATCTATATGGCATTTATGTGAAATTAACCCTTGACCCGCCCCCAAATCTCTCTATAATTCGCCCCACTTCCGGCGCAACCGAAACGGAAAACTCCTTGAGTATCAACGAGTTAACCGAAGTAAGCGATTCTGGAAGGTTTCGATCTTAACGTCGAAAGCGGTGAAAAAGGCAGTTGACAGCAGCGCAAGTTGCTGTAGAATTCGCCTCCCGCTAACGAGAGATCGAAGCGAGCCAAGTGGTTGGAGTTGTTAGAGATTCTCTGAAAAACTTCAAAATAAACGCTTGACAGGCTCTGAGGAAAGCGTAGAATGCGCGCCTCGGTTGAGACGAAAGAATCAACCAACCGCTCTTTAACAATTGAATCAAGCAATTCGTGTGGGTGCTTGTGACTCAGACTGATAGTCAAAAAGATTATCAGCATCATAAGTTACTCCGCGAGAAATCAAAGATGTAACCAACGATTGCTGAGCCAAGTTTATAAGGTTTTCTCAAAACCTAATTGCAGTATTGAACTGAAGAGTTTGATCATGGCTCAGATTGAACGCTGGCGGCAGGCCTAACACATGCAAGTCGAGCGGATGAAGAGAGCTTGCTCTCTGATTCAGCGGCGGACGGGTGAGTAATGCCTAGGAATCTGCCTGGTAGTGGGGGACAACGTTTCGAAAGGAACGCTAATACCGCATACGTCCTACGGGAGAAAGCAGGGGACCTTCGGGCCTTGCGCT
>NZ_JBWGIG010000063.1:0-20355 GCF_056312595.1 Pseudomonas sp. GYB4201
GCGGGTCCCCTCCCTCCGGCGTCGCCCAAGCGGCCGACGGCCCGGAATAGAAGCGCCTCCGGTTCCGTCTTCCCCGGCTACGCCGTGGACCGCTTGGCCAACGCCTCCAGTCGGCCCTGGCGCTTTATGGGGCACACAATCAAGATCAAAGGCCTCACGGGATCAAGATCAAGATCTACGGCAGCGGCAGTGCAGGCCAGTTACGGCTGCCGCTGCAGCCAGCGCTACGCCGCCGCAGCCTCCTGCGCAGCCACCAACCTCTGCAAAAACGTCGCCAACGCCACTTCCTCCAACCGCAACCCTTTACGCTTGCGCGGCTTCGGCAGCTTGGCCAGCTCCCCCAGCACATACCGCTCCAGCACCGCCGGGTGGATGTAGCACTTGCGGCACACCGCCGGGGTGTTGCCCAGGGTGCGCGCCACGGCCTTGACCATTTCCACGATCTGCCGCTTCGCCTCGGGTTCAGGCTGCCAGTGCAGCTCGCGCAGCATGGCCAGGGCCAGGGCGCTGCCGGCCCAGGTGCGGTAGTCCTTGGCGGTGAAGTCGGCGCCGGTCATTTCGTGCAGGTAGGCGTTGACGTCGTTGGAGCTGACCGTGTGCCGCTCGCCGTGCTCGTCCAGGTACTGGAACAGGTGCTGGCCGGGCAGTTCCAGGCAGCGCTTGATGATCCGCGCCAGGCGCTTGTCGCGCACCGATACCCGATGTTCGACGCCGCTCTTGCCGCGAAAGTGGAACTCGATGGCGCTGCCTTTCACCGCCACATGGCGGTTGCGCAAGGTGGTCAGGCCGTAGGAGCGGTTGTCCCGGGCGTACTGGCTGTTGCCGACGCGAATCAGCGTGGTGTCGAGCAGCGAGATCACCGTGGCCATGATCTTGTTGCGGTCAAGGCCCGGCAGCGCCAGGTGGCTTTCCAGTTGCTTGCGCAGCTTGGGCAGGGCCTTGCCGAACTCGATCATGCGCGCGTACTTGTCCTGGTCGCGCACCTCGCGCCAGCGTGCGTGATAGCGGTACTGCTTGCGGCCACGGGCGTCACGGCCGGTGGCCTGCAGGTGGCCGCGCGAGTCGCTGCAGATCCACACGTCGGTGTAGGCCGGGGGCACGGCCAGGGCGTTGATGCGCTTGATCTCGTCGGGGTCGTCCACCCGGCCGCCATCGGCGTGGAAGTAGACGAAGTGGTCGCCCTGGCGCTCGCGGCGAATGCCCGGTTGCTGGTCATCGACGTAGTGCAGGTCCGGGGGCAGGTCGGGCAGGTCGGCGGCGATGTCGTTGAGGTCGGCCATGGCGCATAGGTTTCCAGGGGGGCATGAAGGATGGACCACGGCCTGTGCCGCAGGTGCCATCGGCGTGCGGGCCCCGGAAACAGGGGCTTCGGAAATTTCCTCGTTTCGTTCGGAAGCGTCCGACTTTTCGCACAAGTCGTGTCGCCAATAATTCGCTCCGTTGACTGCCTGGGCCTGCTTGCCCGGCCTGGCGGTTGGTAGGGCAGGCGTGCTGCCCATTCAACGAATACAACGGAGATCCACCATGAAAAAGCTCTTCCTTGCCTTGCCCCTGGCCCTGTTTGTCGTCGGTAACGCGATGGCTATCGACCCGATCGAGAAGCAAGTGACCGTGACAGCGGTCATCCCGACCGACAGCTTCTACGTGGAGCCAGTGGGCGGCAACTGGATGAACGATCCACAGGAAATGTCCTGGAACCCCTTCCAGCAGACGCTCACCCCGATCAGCAAGCAACTGCAGGTCAAGAGCACCACCGGTGCCATCTCCGCCTACGTGCTGACCCCGCCGGTGATGACCAGCGGCGCCAACAACATCGGCCTGCAAGTGTCGGTGGCCGGCAAGACCCTGACCACTACCGGTGCCGAGGTGATTACCGCGGCCCAGGCAGCACCTGGCAGCACCGTGTCGTTCCAGGTGGCCGCACTGGGCGATGGTTCCACCTACGTGCCGGGTGCCTACCAGGGCGTGGTCAACATGATGTTCGAAACCGTCACGCCCTAAACCCGCAGCACTTTTGCTCCAGGCCTTTCTCGACCTGCGCCTCCTGGCGCGGGCCGGGAAAGGCTTGCCCGTGAACCGTAGATGGCGTCTGTTATGAACCTTGCCTTTTCCATTCGCCTTGCGCTGGGTTGCTGTGCCGCGTTGGTGTGGTTTGCCCAAGGCCAGGCCCAGGCGGCCGCCACGGCACCCGCCGCGCTGGGTGTGCTGAGCCAGGCCGAGAACCTGCCCAGCGATTTCAGCGAACATTTCTTCGACGTGCCGCTGGCCGTGCGCGTCGACCTCGACGGCCGTTTCCTTGGCGAAGCCATGATCGTGCTGTCACGCAACGAAACCGTGCAACTGCTCGAGTTCACCCAGGTGGATGAAAGCCACGAGCCCGATGCCACCCGCCAGCGCTGGCGCGACCTGCTGGTGGACGGCCGGCCCCTGGGCAATTGCCTCAAGGACTGCGCCCAGGAGCTGGTGGCCCTGCACTACAGCCTGGTGAACTCGCAGCTGTCGATTCTGACCCGCGCCGTGGAGCAGGACCCGGCCCAGGCACGCTTCTATTCGCTGCCCGAGCAGGGCAGCCGCGGCCTGATCGTGCGCAACCAGCTCAACCTGGCCCGCGACGGCGACCAGACCAGTGGCCGTTACGCCCTGCAGGGGCAGAGCAGCCTGGGCAACTGGACCGGCCTTGCCAACGTGCAGGCCGACCGCAGCAACGAGGTCGGTGCCCAGTCCCGCCACCGCGTCGACCAGCTGTACGGCGAGCGGGTCAGCCCCGCCCATTTTTTCCGCCTGGGTTACTTCACGCCCAGCTCCCAGGGCCTCACCCGCCAGCCACGGCTGATGGGTTCCAGCCCCGATGCCACGGTGGGGGTGATGTTCGGCAGCAGCGACAGCCTGGCCATCAACAACGGCGCGCCCAGCAGCACGCCGATCTACGTCACGCCCAACCGTCTGGGCGTGGTCGAGATCTACCGCAACGGCCAGCTGATCAACAGCCAGCCGGTGCAGGCCGGCCTGCAAGCCATCGACACCCGCGTGCTGCCCGGCGGTATCTACGAGGTGGAAGTGCGCCTGGTGGAAGACGGCCAGGTGACCTCGCGCACCCCTGAGTTCATCTACAAGCCCGGCAACTGGGCCAACCCCGAGCAGCGCTGGCGCTACAACCTGTTCGCCGGCCAGCAGCGCGACCTGCTCAGCAACTGGGACAACCAGGATGAGGAGGGCGGCCTGAGCGCCGGCGTGCTCACCAACTACCTGCTGCACCCGCGCGCCGTGGTCGGCCTGTCGGCCCAACGCGTGGACGACCGCATGCAGTACGGTACGTCGCTGGACTGGGACCCCCACGACCGCTTCAAGCTGTTCGGCAACCTGTACCACACCCAGGATCAGGGCGATGGCTTCGACCTGCAGGGCATCTTCAACTACGAACGCGGCAGTCTGGTGGCCAGCCACACCCGTGCCTGGACCGAACCGCCCAAGCTGGACCGTCGCGACAACCCGCGCCGGTACAGCAACTGGCGCGGCGGCCAGACCCAGCAAAGCTCGCTGTCCCTGAGCCACCGCCTGACCCGTGAAAACACCGTCAGCGCGCGTTTGTCCCACAGCAGTGGCGCCATCGAGGGCATGGCCATGGACCTGGGCTGGGCGTACCACGGCACCCTCAAGGGTTCGGACGCCACCTGGCGGCTGTCGCTGTTCGACCGCCCCGGCACCTACAGCTCCGGCAGCCAGCGTAACCGTGGCGTCAACCTGAGCCTGAGCCTGGCGTTGGGCAAGCCAGGCCAGCGCCTGTCGGCCAGCGTCGGCAGCCAGACCTCGCGCGATGGCGGCCGCGACCAGACCGCCACGCTCACCTACCAGCAGGACCTGCAGCACCACACCCTGCGCAGCGTCTCCGGCTCGGTGTCGGCGGACCGCTACGGCGCCGGCTTCGGTGCCAACACCCAGTTCCAGAACGGCTACCTGTTTGGCGACGCCTACGCGCAGAACTCTTCCTACAACGGCGAGCTGTCGGGTGGCCTGAACCTTGAGAGCACCCTGGCCCTGGGCGAAGGGCACGTGGCCATGAGCGGCGAGTACGGGTTGTACGACGCCGGCCTGATCGTCGACGTGGATTCGGACCTGGCGCAACTGGACCTGCGCGCCGATGACATCTCCGGTGCCAGCACCGCCTTGCACCCCGGGCGCAACGTGATCGCGGTGCAGGCCTACAAGTCCGGCAGCGTGCAGCTGGACTTCGCCGGCCGCGACGCCCACGCGGCGGTGATCCAGCCAGCCAGCCTGGGCTACCACCTGAACAAGGGCGGCGTGGAGTACCGCCAGGTGCGGGTGATGCGCACCCTGACCGTGCTCGGGCGCCTGCTGGACGGGCAGGGGCAGCCGCTCAAGGGCGCGCTGGTGATTAACCACGCCAGCCGCAGCGTCAGCGAGGCCGACGGCTTCTTCGCGGTGGAGATGAGCGAGTCCACGCCCACCCTAGAAGTGCGCCACAAGGGCGCCAGGGTGTGCTTCCTGCGCCTGGATGCCAGGCACGCGCGGCGTGAGAACGAAGTGCTGCTGGTCGGCGACCAGCGTTGCACCACCGACACCCTGGCCCAGGCCGATGGAGCGGCGGGCGAGGGCGCCTAGGCCGCCATCGGCACGAAGGTAACTCGGAAATTTCGACGGGGTGTTTGGGAATCGGCCTACATCCCGCGTCGATCAGTTTTCCAATAATGGGCGCAGTCGCCGGCCACCTGGCAGCGCTGCCCCGTCACTGCAAGGTCAACCATCATGAAACGACTCATCGTTGCCATCGCCTGCCTGTTGCCCGGGCTGCTGCAGGCCGCGCCGCAACTCAATATCGGCGGCCTCTATGACTACCTGGACGGCAACCGCAGCACCCAGCTCAAGCGGGTGCGCAACAGCGGCGACAGCACCGCTTTCGTCAAGGTCAGCGTGGCCGAGATCGTCTACGCCGCCGACGGCACCTCGCGCGAGGTGCCCATGGACGGCCTGCCGGCCGAGCAGCGCGCGCTGGTGGCCAGCCCGGCGCGGCTGATCGTGCCGGCCAACGGCATGCAGGCCGTGCGCCTGCTGTACCGCGGCGAGCGCGACCGCGAACGCTACTTCCGCCTGCGCTTCATCCCGGTGCTGCCCCAGGTCAACGACGGCTTCGCCCTGACCCAGCAGGAAAGCGAGCAGTACAAGGATTCGCTCAAGGCGGGCGTGAACATTCTCGCCGGCTACGGCTCGCTGCTGTTCGTGCGGCCCCAGGCCACCCGCTTCGACACCCAGGTGCTGCAGGAACCGGGGCGTTTCCTGGTGCCCAACCAGGGCAACAGCACCGTGGTGCTGGACCATTTCAACGACTGTGACGCCAGCGGTCAGCAATGCGAAGTCACCACCAAGCACCACCTGCTGCCCAACTCGCGTCGCAGCTTCACCAAACAGCCGGGGCGCCAGTACCGGTTCGAATTGATCGAGGGCGAGCAATCGCGCCAGGTCGAGTTTCGGGGTTGAGCACGGATTTGCCAGCCCCAGCGAGGATGCCATGTACAGAGCGATGATTGTCGATGACCACCCGTTTATCCGCGCTAGCGTGCGGTTGCTGTTGGAGAAGATGAAGATCAGGGTGGTGGCCGAGCTGGACAACGGCGTGGACGCCCTGGCGGTGATCCGCGACTGGATGCCCGACCTGCTGGTCCTCGACATCGCCATGCCCCGGCTCGACGGCATGGAGGTCATCGCGCGCATTCGGGACATGCAGCTGCCGATCAAGATCCTGGTGCTGACGTCCCAGGCGCCGGACTATTTTTCCCTGCGCTGCATGAAGGCCGGCGCGGCTGGCTACGTCTCCAAGTCCGACAACCTCAACGAGTTGACCAAGGCGGTGCAGGCCGTGCGCAGCGGCTATTCGTACTTTCCCGACGTGGCCCTGAGCTCGGTGCACCGTGGCGACAGCCTGGACAGCGAGGCCCAGTGCATCGCCCGGCTCACCGACCGCGAGCTGCTGATCCTGCAACAACTGGCGCGCGGCTACAGCAACAAGGCCATCGGCCACGAAATGCTGCTGAGCAACAAGACCGTGAGCACCTACAAAACCCGCCTGATCGAGAAGTTGCGGGTCAAATCCCTGGTCGACCTGGCGGATCTGGCCAGGCGCCATGCGCTGATATAGGACGCTGCGATGAAGGCACGGATGCTGTGCTGGCTGTGGCTGTGGTTGGCGTGCCCGGCGTTGGCCGATGACGCGGCGCCCATGCTCTATGGGCGCTCGAACCTGGCCGCGGCCGAAATCGAGCAGCTGGAGCTCACCGACGACGACCGCCGCTGGCTGTGGCAGCAGCGCACCCTGCGCCTGGGCGTCAGCCAGCCCGAATATGCGCCGTTCGATGTGCTGGGCACCGGCCGTGAGTACGAAGGCATTACCGCCGACTACGCGGCGCTGGTGGCCACGCTGCTGAACCTGAGCGTGGAAGTGGTGCGTTACCCATCGCGGGCGGAGGCGCTGGCGGCGGTGCGTGATGGTGCCATCGACATGCTCGGGACCTCCAATGGCTTCGAGGCGTCCATGGCCTACCTGGTGCTGTCCGAAGCCTACGCCCAGGACGATTCGGTGCTGGCCACCCGCACCGACGACCGCACGGCGCTACTCAGCGGCCTCGATGACCGCCGGCTGGCCATGCAGGAGTTCTACCTGCCGCGCGAGATGGTCACGCACCTGTACCCCAACGCCCACCTGCAGCTCTACCCCTCGACGCTGGCGGCCCTGGGGGCGGTGGCGTTCGGCCAGGCGGATGTGTTCCTGGGCAACGCCCTGGGCGCCTATTACCAGATCAACAAGGGCCAGCTCAACGGCCTGTTCCTCAGCCACCTGGTGCAGGCGCAGAGCAACCATTTCGGCTTTGCCCTGTCGCCGCGCAACAGCCGCCTGCTGGCTCTGGTCAATACTACGCTGCAGGCCATTCCCGAGAGCGAGCGCCGGGCTATCCTGGGGCGCTGGAGCGTCGGTGGCGTCAGCATCGGCCAGCGCCGTGAGCTGGGGTTGAATGCGGCCGAACAACGCTGGCTGGCCACTGCGCCGACGCTGCGGGTATTGATGGATGACCAGTTCCTGCCGGTCAGCTACCGTGATGCCCAGGGGCGCTACCGGGGCATCAGCGCCCAGGTGCTGGACGTGATTGGGCAGATGACCGGGCTGCGCTTCGACGTCCAGTCCGGCACCACCCTGGAGGCGATGACCGAGCAGGTGGAGCGCGGCGAGGCCGACCTGATCGCAGCCCTGCCGCAGAGCCGCGCCCGCGAGGAGCACCTGGGGTTTACCCGCGCCTACCTGAGCAGCCCGCGGGTGCTGGTCACGCGTGACCAGCGGGGCACTGCGCAGTCGCTGGAACAGCTGAGCGGCAAGCGCCTGGCGCTGATCCATGGCAGCTTCATGCGCGACCGGGTGATCGACCAGTACCCCGGCATCATTCCCGTGGGGGCGCGCAGTGCCGACCATGCCCTGACGCTGGTGGCCGAGGGCAAGGCCGATGCGGCCATCCTCACGCTGATTGGCGCGCGCTATCGCATCCAGCGCCAGTACGCCGGGCGCCTGCGCATCAGTGCCACGCTGCCGGTGCGCCCGGCCAGCCTGGCGTTCGCCACCTCGCGCCAGGCCCCCGAGCTGCTGTCCATCCTCAACAAGGCGCTGTTGGCCATTCCCCCCCAGGAATTCAACGACCTGGCCGCCCGCTGGCGCGGCGAAGTGGTGCTGGAGGACAGCTTCTGGTCGCGGCACCGCTGGCACATCGTGCAGCTGCTGATTACCACCCTGGTGCTGCTGGGCCTGCTGCTGGGCTGGCTCAGCCAGCTGCGGCGCCAGGTCAAGCGCCGGCGCGAAGCCGAGGCCAAGCTGACCGACCAGCTGGAGTTCATGCGCGAGATGATCGATGGCACCCCGCACCCGCTGTACGTGCGCGACCGCAGCGGTGAACTGGTGACCTGCAATGCCAGTTACCTGGAGGCGTTGCAGGTGCTGCGCGACGAGGTCATCGGCAAGCCCGTGGGCCAGACCATCGCCCTGACCGCCGAGCAGGCCGAGGGCTACCAACAGGCCTACCTGGAGGCCATGGACGCGGGGGAGAAGGTGGTCGAGGACCGTGAAGTGCAACTGCGCAGCGGCGAAACCAAGACCATCTACCACTGGGTGCTGCCCTACAAGGCCGGCGACGGCCAGATCGCCGGCCTGATCGGTGGCTGGGTCGACATCACCGAGCGCCAGCGCCTGCTGCTGGCCTACCAACAGGCGAAGGAGCAAGCCGAGGCGGCCAACCACGCCAAGACGGTGTTCCTGGCCACCATGAGCCACGAAATCCGCACACCGATGAACGCCATCACCGGCATGCTCGAACTGGCGCTGAAGAAATCCCAGCAGGGCCGCCTGGACCACCTGTCCATCGAAGTGGCGGCCGGCGCTGCCAGTGGCCTGCTGGCGTTGATTGGCGACATTCTCGACATCACCCGCATCGAGACCGGCCAGCTGACGCTGGCGCCCGTGCCCACGCTGTTGATGGCCCATGTGGAGGCCGTGGAGCGGCTGTTCCAGGGGCAGGCGCGGCACAAGCGCCTGCGCCTGGCCCTGGAGGTGCAGGGCGAGGCCGACACCCCGGTCATGCTCGACCCGCTGCGCTTCAAGCAGATCATCTCCAACGTGATCAGCAACGCCGTGAAGTTCACCCAGCGCGGCGAAGTCGTGGTGCGGGTGGTCTTCACCCCCGGGGACGCCGCCGTGGGGGTGCAGTTGACGATCAGCGACACCGGCGTGGGCATCCCGCCCGACGAGCTGTCGAAGCTGGGGGCCGCTTTTGCCCAGGCCAGCAATCATCAGCACTCGGCCCGCGAAGGCTGCGGGCTGGGGCTGAACATCAGCCGCACCCTGTGCGCCATGATGGATGGCAGCATGAGCCTGGACAGCACCCTGGGCGAAGGCACGCAGGTGGTGATCGAATTGCAGCTGCCGCGCGCCGAGGCTGTGCCGCCGCCCACCGTGGCGCCGGAGGTGCCTAGCCGGGGGCCGGCGCTGAACATCCTGGTGGTGGACGACTACCGCGCCAACCGCATCCTGTTGCAGCAGCAACTGGCGTACCTGGGCCACCGGGTCAGCCTGGCCGAGGACGGTGGCAGCGGCCTGCGCGCCTGGTTGGGCGGGCAGTTCGATGTGGTCATGAGCGACTGCAACATGCCTGGCCTGGACGGCTACCAGCTGGTGCGTGCGATTCGCGTGCACGAGCGCCGGCAGCGCCGCCCGCGCTGCCGCGTGCTGGGCTTCACCGCCAACGCGGTGCCCCAGGAGCGGGTGCGTTGCCTGGAGGCGGGCATGGACGGTTGCCTGTTCAAGCCCCTGGGCCTGACCGAGCTGGCCGTGGCCCTGCAGCCTGGCCAGGGTGGGCAGGTGGTGGTGGCGCCGGTCAGCGACGGCATCGACCTTGCGTCACTGGAAGAGCTGACCGCGGGCGACAGCGTGGCGCTCAAAGGCCTGCTTGGCGATCTGGTGGAGTGTTGCCGCCAGGACCTGGGCAGCCTGGCCATGCTGGACGTCGAGGGCGACCGCGAAGGCATCGCCAACCTGGCGCATCGGGTCAAGGGCGGCGCGCGCATTATCCGTGCCGCGCAGGTGTTGGAGGCGTGCGAGCTGGTGGAGCGGGCGTGCGCGGATGCGCAGCAGCCGTTGGCGGGCAGGGTGGAGCAGCTGCGCGAAGCGCTGCAGGAGCTGACTGCGGGCCTGGAGGTCCGCTGCCGCGCCTGACCCCGTAGCAGCGGCCCCAGGCCGCGTCCGGTCGCGCCGCGGTGCTTCAGTTGAGCTGCGGCGCGACCGGACGCGGCCTAAGGACCGCTGCTACGTGTTTACTTGTTGTACTTGTCCAACCGGCTCTTCACCCGGTCGGTGATCTCGATGCAGTCCTTGACGTTGCCCTTGTCGCGGGCTGCGGTGGCAGAGTCGATGTCCTTGCCCACCAGCTCGTGCACTTTCGGGTCAGTGGTGGCAGCGCTGTTGATGCGGTCCTGCAAGCGCTGGATGTTCGCGTCGCACGTCTCGGTGTCGCCGGCGGCGCTGGCCTGGAAACTCAACGCCCCTGCCAGCACCAACAGCCCACAGCTCAAGATTCGCTTCATGGATGACGTCCTCGATCAATTGGTTGAACCATCTCGTTTAGGACAAGCACAAGCCAGTGTAGATGGCTTATTTGGTACGACAGATGTTGTTGTCGCTTCGTTCAGACGAAGATGCAGGCAAAACGCTTGCAGGGCTGGGCATGGCTGGCGGGTATTTGGTTAATGTATATAATCATTAATCGAATTACCCATGTGCCACCACAACCACAACAAGAGATGCACACCATGCCTGTACGTCCCGCTTCCCCGCGGCCGGTATTGACCGTCGCGCTGTGCTGGGCCGTGGCCTTGCTCGAAGGCTTCGACCTGCAATCCACCGGTATTACCGCGCCCTTCCTGGCCAAGGCGTTTGGCCTGGCACCCGCGCAGTTGGGCTGGGTGTTCAGCGCCGGGCTCATGGGCCTGCTGCCTGGCGCCTTTCTGGGCGGCTGGCTGGCCGACCGTGCCGGGCGCAAGGGCACCTTGCTGGCGGCGGTGCTGCTGTTCGGCGCCTTCACCCTGTTCACCGCCCACGCCAGCAGCTACCCCGGCCTGTTGCTGGCGCGGCTGCTGACCGGCCTCGGCCTGGGCGCGGCGCTGCCCATCATCATTGCCGTGGCCAGCGAGGCTGCGGCGCCGCGGCTGCGCAGCACCGCCGTCAGCCTGACCTATTGCGGCGTGCCACTGGGCGGTGCGCTGGCCTCGCTGATCAGCCTGTCGGGGGTGGGGGAACAGTGGCGCACGGTGTTCTATATCGGCGGCCTGGCGCCGCTGCTGATCGCCGTGGCCCTGCTGGTGTGGCTACCGCGCCTGAGCGTGGCGGCACCGTCGCAGCGCGCCGAGGGTTCGCCCGCCGGCCGCCTGTTCAGCCAGGGTCGGGCGCGGCAGACGCTGCTGCTGTGGCTGGCGTGCTTCTTTACCCTGACCGTGCTGTACCTGCTGCTGAACTGGCTGCCGTCGCTGCTCATGGCCAAGGGCTTCGACCGCGTGCAGGCCGGCTGGGTGCAGGTGCTGTTCAACCTCGGCGGCGCCGCAGGCTCGTTGTTGACCGGCCGGCTGATGGACCGCCAGCGCACCGGGCTGGCGGTGGTGATCGCCTACCTGGGCATGCTGGTGGCCCTGGCTGGCCTGGGCCTGGCCGCGACGTTCACCGGTATGGCGCTGGCCGGCGTGCTGGGCGGCTACTGCTGCATCGGCGCGCAGTTGGTGCTGTATGCGCTGGCGCCACGGGTCTACCCGGCGGACATGCGCGCCACCGGCGTGGGCGCGTGCGTGGCGGTGGGCCGCTTGGGGTCCATGGCTGGCCCGCTGGCCGCGGGGCAGATACTGGCGGCAGGGGCGGGTGTGGGCGGGGTGCTGCTGGCGGCCTCGCCGGGGCTGGTGGTCGCGGCGCTGGCGGCGTTGGCGTTGCTCGGTGAAGGGAGGGGCAAGGCTTTTTCAGGAAATATAGTTAATGGTATTAACGATTAATTGACGTAACCAGTTTTAGCCATTACTGTCTCCTTATCCACAACGCACAGCCCAAGAACAAGAGGTGTGAAATGAGCCGCTACGCAAACCGCTGGCAGACCGTGACCGTTGACGTCGAGGACGGCATCGCCTGGGTAACCCTCAACCGCCCGGAAAAACGCAACGCCATGAGCCCCACCCTCAACCGGGAAATGCGCGACGTGCTGGAAACCGTCGAGCAGGACGCCGACGCCCGCGTGCTGGTGCTGACCGGCGCCGGTAGCGCCTGGACCGCCGGCATGGACCTCAAGGAATACTTCCGCGAAGTGGACGCCGGCCCCGAGATCCTCCAGGAGCGCATTCGCCGTGATGCCTCGGAATGGCAATGGAAACTGCTGCGCCTGTACAGCAAGCCGACCATCGCCATGGTCAACGGCTGGTGCTTTGGCGGTGGCTTCAGCCCGCTGGTGGCCTGTGACCTGGCCATCTGCGCCGACGAGGCCACCTTCGGCCTGTCGGAGATCAACTGGGGCATCCCACCGGGCAACCTGGTGAGCAAGGCCATGGCCGACACCGTGGGCCACCGCCAGTCGCTGTACTACATCATGACCGGCAAGACCTTCGACGGGCAGAAGGCCGCCGAGATGGGCCTGGTAAACAAGAGCGTGCCGCTCAACCAGCTGCGCGAAGAGGTTATCCTGCTGGCCCAGGACCTGCTGGACAAGAACCCGGTGGTGCTGCGCGCGGCGAAGAACGGCTTCAAGCGCTGCCGTGAACTGACCTGGGAGCAAAGCGAAGACTACCTGTACGCCAAGCTCGACCAGGCACAGCTGCGCGACCCCGAGCACGGCCGCGAGCAGGGCCTCAAGCAATTCCTCGACGACAAGAGCATCAAGCCCGGCCTGCAAGCCTACAAGCGCTGACCCGTAGCAGCGGCCGCAGGCCGCGTCCCGGTGCCCCGCGGTGCCTTGGACGCAGCCTGCGGCAGCTGCTACGGATTTACATTCCCGACAACCATAACAACGAGGAATGCACCATGTTCGAAGTCCCCTTGCTGATCGCCGGCAAGGCCGTGGGCGCCCGCGACGGGCGCACGTTCGAGCGCCGCTGCCCGATGACCGGGCAGGTGGTGTCGATTGCCGCGGCCGCCACCCTCGAAGACGCCGACGCCGCAGTGGACGCCGCTCAAGCAGCGTTCCCGGCCTGGGCCGCGCTGGGCCCCGGCGAGCGTCGCAACCGCTTGCTGCGCGCCGCCGACGGCATGCTCGCGCGCAGCGCCGAATTCATGGCCATGGCCGCCGAGACCGGGGCCATGGCCAACTGGTACGGTTTCAACGTGCAGCTGGCGGCCAACATCCTGCGCGAGGCCGCAGCGCTGACCACCCAGGTCAACGGCCAGGTCATCCCGTCTGATGTGCCCGGCAGTTTCGCCATGGCCCTGCGCCAGCCGTGCGGCGTCATTCTCAGCATTGCGCCGTGGAACGCACCGGTGATCCTGGCCACGCGCGCCATTGCCATGCCGCTGGCGTGCGGCAACACCGTGGTGCTCAAGTCCTCGGAGCTGAGCCCGGCGGTGCACCGGCTGATCGGCCAGGTGCTGGAGGACGCCGGCATCGGCGCCGGCGTGGTCAATATTCTCAGCAATGCCCCGGCCGATGCTGCGGCCATCGTCGAGCGGCTCATCGCCCACCCGGCGGTGCGCCGGGTCAACTTCACCGGCTCCACCCACGTCGGCCGTATCATCGGCCAAGTGGCGGCGCGGCACCTGAAGCCGGCGTTGCTGGAACTGGGCGGCAAGGCACCGTTCCTTGTGCTGGCCGACGCCGACCTGGACGCGGCGGTGGAGGCGGCGGCCTTCGGCGCCTACTTCAACCAGGGGCAGATCTGCATGTCCACCGAGCGCCTGATCGTCGACGCGGCGGTGGCCGATGACTTCGTCGCGCGGCTGGCGCGCAAGGTCGCCGGCCTGCGCGCCGGTGACCCGGCGGACAGCCGCTCGGTGCTCGGTTCGCTGGTCGACCCTGCAGCGGCCACGCGCCTCCAGGCGCTGGTGGCCGACGCGGTTAGCCAAGGCGCCACCCAGGTGTGTGGTGGCACGGTGCAGGGCAGCGTCATGCAGCCGGTGCTGCTGGACCACGTGACTCCAGCCATGCGCCTGTATCACGAGGAGTCGTTCGGCCCGGTGGCCGTGGTGCAGCGCGCCGCTGGCGACGAGGCGCTGCTGGCGCTGGCCAATGATTCGGCCTTCGGCCTGTCGGCGGCCATCTTCAGCCGCGACACCAGCCGCGCGCTGGCCCTGGCGCAGCGCCTGGAGTCGGGCATCTGCCACATCAACGGCCCCACCGTGCACGACGAGGCGCACATGCCCTTCGGCGGCGTGAAGGCGAGCGGCTACGGCAGCTTTGGTGCCAGTGCCGCCATCGAGCAGTTCACCCAGCTGCGGTGGGTGACGGTCCAGCACGGCCCTCGTCACTACCCAATCTAACCGCAACCCCATTAACTGCTTCCAATAACAACAAGCAGAGGGACATCGCGTGAATCGTTCAATGGCAGCGGCGCCCTGGCGCGCCGTGAACATCGGCCACCCCCAGGTGCAGGTCGATGAAGTGCAAGGGGTGCTGCACATGCGCGCCCTGGAACCGCTGCAGGCACACCCCCAGCGGCTGATGGAACGCCTGGTGCAGTGGGCGCAGGTGCGCCCGCAGCAGACCTTCGTCGCCCGCCGCGACGGCCAGGGCCAATGGCAACGCATCAGCTACGCGCAGATGCTCGAGCGCACCCGCGCCATCGCCGCACGGCTGCTGGGCTTCAACCTCAGCGCCGAGCGGCCGCTGGTGATCCTGTCGGGCAACGACCTGGAGCACCTGCAGCTGACCTGCGCCGCGTTGTATGCCGGCATTCCGTACTGCCCGGTGTCGCCGGCCTACTCGCTGGTGTCGCGGGACTACGGCAAGCTGCGCCACATCATCGACACCCTGACGCCGGGCCTGGTGTTTGCCAGCGATGGCGCCTACCTGCCGGCTATCGAGGCAGTGCTGCCAGCGGATGTACCGGTGATTTTTGCCGATGGACAGTCGCCCGGGCTGGCCTTCGATGAACTGCTCGGCGCTGCCGACCCAGCCTTGGCGGACGAGGCGTTCGCAGCCGTGACCGCCGACAGCATCGCCAAGTTTCTCTTCACCTCCGGCTCCACCAAGCTACCCAAGGGCGTGGTCACCACCCAGCGCATGCTCTGCGCCAACCAACAGATGCTGCTGCAGACCTTTCCCGAATTCGCCGACGAGCCGCCGGTGCTGGTGGACTGGCTGCCGTGGAACCACACCTTTGGTGGCAGCCACAACGTCGGCATCGTGCTGTACAACGGCGGCAGCCTGTACATCGACGACGGCAAGCCCACCCCAGCGCTGTTCGCCGAGACCCTGCGCAACCTGGGCGAGATCTCGCCCACGGCCTACCTCACCGTGCCCAAGGGCTGGGAGGAGTTGGTCAGCCAGCTGGAGCAGGACGGCGACCTGCGCGAGCGCTTCTTTGCGCGCATGAAGCTGTTCTTCTTCGCCGGGGCAGGGCTGTCGCAATCGGTGTGGGACCGCCTGGACAAGGTTGCCGTGGCCCACTGCGGCGAGCGCATCCGCATGATGGCCGGGCTGGGCATGACCGAGACCGCGCCGTCGTGCACCTTCACCACCGGGCCGCTGGCGGTGGCCGGCTACGTCGGCCTGCCGGCACCTGGCTGCGAGGTCAAGCTGGTGCCGCGCGACGGCAAGCTGGAGGTGCGCTTCCGTGGCCCCCACGTGATGCCGGGCTACTGGCGCGCGCCGCAGCAGAGCCGCGAGGCGTTCGATGAGCAGGGTTATTACTGCTCCGGCGACGCCGTGCGCCTGGCCGACCCGCAGAACCCGCAGCTGGGGTTGATGTTCGATGGCCGCATCGCCGAGGACTTCAAGTTGTCCTCGGGGGTGTTCGTCAGCGTTGGGCCGCTGCGCACGCGGGTGATCCTCGACGGCGCGCCGTACGTGCATGACGTGGTGGTGGCGGGCCCGGATCGCGAGCGCCTGGGGCTGCTGATTTTCCCGCGGTTGGACGAGTGCCGGCAGCTGGCAGGGCTGGGTGCCGATGCCACGGTGCCCCAGGTGCTGGCGGCAGGGCCTGTGCAGGCCTGGCTGGCGGACCTGCTGGGGCGCCTCAACCAGCACGCCACCGGCAGCGCCAGCCGTATCGACTGGGCAAGCCTGGCGCAACAGCCGCCGTCCATCGACAGCGGCGAGATCACCGACAAGGGTTCGATCAACCAGCGCCTGGTGTTGCAAGGCCGCGCCGCGCTGATCGACGACCTGTACGCTGGCAAGGTACCGCGTACCCTGGCCCGATAACGTGGCGCCTGGGGACGCGGCCTGCGGCCGCTGCTACACATTCTCCGTAGCAGCTGCCGCAGGCGGCGTCCACAGGCTCAAGCGTTACCCTGATACACCTTGCGCAACAACCCCAGCAACTGCTCGCGCTCTTCGGCGCTCAGGTTCGCCGTGGCTTCCTGGTCGCTGCGTGCGGCCACCTCTTTCAGTTCCTTGAGCAACGCCTCGCCGGCCTTGCTCAGGAACAGTCCATAGGAACGCTTGTCCGGCTTGCAGCGCACCCGCAAGGCCAGCCCGCGTTCTTCCAGCTTGTTGACCATGGGCACCACCTGCGGCGGTTCGATGGCCAGGCTCTTGGCCAGTTCCGCCTGGGTGGGGCCGGGGTTCTGGGCGATGATCGCCAGGGCGGAAAATTGCGCCGGGCGCAGGTCATAGGCATTGAGCTGTTCCACCAGGTGCTGGAACACCTGGATCTGCGCGCGGCGCAGGGCATAGCCGATCAGATCGTCGAGCACGCCGGTGTCCAGCGGGTCGGGGGTGGTGGGCGGGGAGCTGGGAGTGGCCATGGTATCGGGCTTTTATTAGGGGAATCGTTAACCAGTATAACGGTTTATCTCGCCCCGGGTGTACCACCTTGCCGGACGACGAAGGGCAGGGGCGGCGGCTTGACGAACGCGCGGAGGCGGCGAATACTGTTTCCAGATTCATATAGATGACTACATAACTAAAAGAGCCCGTCTGCCATGAACAGTCTTTCCAGTGACGAGCGCCTGCCGCTGTACCAGCGCTTGCGCGACCAGCTCGCCGAGCAGATTGCCAGCAACCGCTGGCAGCCCGGCGCGGCCATTCCCACCGAGTCGGCGCTGGCGGCCGAGTACGGCCTGTCGATCGGCACGGTACGCAAGGCTATCGACCAACTGGTCAGCGAGTCGCTGCTGGAACGCCAGCAAGGCCGCGGCACCTTCGTGCGCCGCCCGCAGTTCCAGTCCTCGCTGTTTCGCTTCTTCCGTTTCCAGGACGCCGACGGCGCCCGCCAGGTGCCGGAAAGCCGCATCCTCTCCAATGAAGCCCTGCAGGCGCCTGCCGACGTGGCCCATGCCTTGGCCCTGGAGCCCGGCGCCCAGGTGATCCGCCTGCTGCGCCTGCGCCTGATCAACGCCCAGCCGCTGCTGGTGGAAGAGATCTGGCTGCCCCACGAACCGTTCGCCGCCATCCTCGACCACGACCTCAACGCCCACGGCCCGCTGCTGTACCCGGTGTATGAAAGCCTGTGCGGGCAGGTGATCGCCGCCGCCGACGAGACCCTGACCGCCGAAGCGGTCAGCGAAGTGCACGCGCGCCTGCTGCGCGTAGATGCCGGTAGCCCCGTGGTGGTGATCGAGCGAGTGGCACGCAACTACGCCGGCCAACCGCTGGAATGGCGGCGCTCCTGGGGCCACGCCCGGCACTTCCGCTACAGCGTCGAAATCCGCTGACCTGTCCCACCCATAAGGATAAGAAAACATGTTCACCTGGTATCGAGACGTCACCGCGCGCGAGCGCAAGACCTTCTGGGCCTGCTTCGGCGGCTGGGCGCTGGACGCCCTGGAAGTGCAGATGTTTGGCCTGGCGATTCCGGCGCTGATCGCCGCGTTCGCCCTGAGCAACACCCAGGCCGGCCTGATCAGCAGCGTCACGCTGATCACCTCGGCGGTGGGCGGCTGGCTGGGTGGTACGCTGTCGGACCGCTATGGCCGGGTACGTACCCTGCAGTGGATGATCCTGTGGTTCTCGCTGTTCACCTTCGCCTCGGCGTTTGTCACCGACTTCAACCAGCTGGTGGTGATCAAGGCCTTGCAGGGCTTTGGCATTGGCGGCGAATGGGCGGCGGGTGCGGTGCTGATGGCCGAGAGCATCCAGGCGCGCTACCGCGGCAAGGTCATGGGCACGGTGCAGAGCGCCTGGGCCGTAGGCTGGGGCACCGCGGTAGGGGTGTTCACGCTGATCTATTCCTTCGTGCCCGCGGACTACGCCTGGCGGGTGATGTTCCTGGTGGGCCTGCTGCCCGCCATCCTGATTATCTACGTGCGCCGCAGCGTGCCGGAGCCGGACAGTTTCCTGCGCCAGCAACAGGCCAAGGCCGCGCCCTTGAACCTGTTCGCGGCCATGGCGGCCATTTTCCGCCCGCAACTGCTGCGCGTAACCTTGCTGGGCGGGCTGCTGGGCCTGGGCGCCCACGGTGGTTACCACGCGGTGATGACCTGGCTGCCGACCTTCCTCAAGACCGAGCGCAACCTCTCGGTGCTCAGCTCGGGCGGCTACCTGGCGGTGATCATCGTCGCCTTCTTCTGCGGCTGCGTGGCCAGTGGTTTCCTGGTGGACCGCATCGGCCGGCGCAAGAACATCATCCTGTTCGCCTTCTGCTGCGTGCTGACGGTGCAGGCCTACCTGTTCCTGCCGCTCACCAACCAGCAGATGCTGTTCCTGGGCTTCCCCCTGGGCTTCTTCGCCGCCGGTATTCCCGCCAGCCTCGGCTCGTTGTTCAACGAACTGTACCCGGCCGACGTGCGCGGCGCCGGGGTGGGCTTCTGCTACAACTTCGGCCGCGTGGTGGCCGCGGTGTTCCCGGCCATGGTCGGCCACCTGAGCGCGAGCATGTCCCTGGGCTCGGCCATCGGCATCGACGCCGGCATTGCCTACGGCGTGGCCATGATCGCCGCCCTGGCACTGCCCGAAACCCGCGGCCGCAGCCTGGTCGCCCAGACCCCGGGCGACACCCCCAAGCCGGTGGCGCCCACCCACCCGTCACGGGCCTGACCCCATCAATCCATGCAGACCATCACCATGCCACTGACCGCCCCCTTGCCCATCCTCGGCATTGACGCCCACGCCCACGTGTTCGGCCGCCAGCTCGACTTCGTCGACGGCCGCCGCTACACCCCGGACTACGACGCCACCCTGGCGCAATGGCTGGGCCACCTGCGCGAACAGGGGCTAAGCCACGGCGTGCTGGTGCAGCCCAGCTTCCTGGGCACCGACAACAGCCACCTGCTCCAGGCCCTGGCCGCCGCCCCCGAGCAGCTGCGCGGGGTGGCGGTGGTGGCGCCGGACGTCAGCCAGTCCCAGCTCAAGCGCATGGCCCGGCTGGGCGTGTGCGGCATCCGCCTGAACCTGATGGGCCAGGCCTTGCCGGACCTGGCGTCGCCCACCTGGGCGCCGCTGCTGGAAACGGTGGCGGAGCTGGGCTGGCACGTGGAACTGCACCGCCAGATCGAAGACATACCCAGCCTGTGGGCGGCGCTGCAGCGCTACGGCTGCAAGGTCGCCATCGACCACTTCGGCCGCCCCCACGCCGGTTTCGGCACCAGCCACGGCACCTTCCAGCGCCTGTTGGAACTGGGCGACGGCAAGCGCACCTGGGTCAAGCTCTCCGGGGTCTACCGCCTGGGCGGCACCCACAGCGAGAACCTGTCGTTCGCCCACGACGCAGTGCCGCTGCTGATTGAGCACTTCGGCGCCGACCGCCTGATGTGGGGCAGCGACTGGCCGCACACCCAGCACGAGCGGCAGGTGAATTACGCGGGTGAGTTCGAGCTGTTCCAGAGCCTGGTGCCGTGGGCGGCGCAGCGGCGGGCGATTCTGTGTGATGGGCCGGGGAAGCTGTTCGGCTTTTGAGGCTGGCGTCGTAGCCGCAGGGTTGGCAGTGCGGCTACGAGCGTTTGGCGGGGTACAACTTTAGTGACGAGTGATCCAGCGCTGCGCCTAGTCCTGAAGTTCGGCGGCCAGTACAGGCACCGCCTCCAGTCGTGCCTTGAGCTGATCGACGTAGGCCTGTGCTTCTTCCTCGGTGCGGAAGGTCACGGGGTCGTCGTTCAGCCAGACCAGGCAGGAGGAATCGTTGTTGTTTTTTTCGATCTTGATCTTCATCCGTAAAGCCATCTGCAGTTTTTTGTGCGGCGATAGTAGCGGAATCCTTCGTCACGTCAAATGTATCTTGAGGTGTCTAAAACGGGGCTTTCAGCGATTTTATGGTTTTGCTAGTAAATACTGGTATTTCGCTAGCATTGGAAGATCGTTCAATATAAACAATCAAGCCTGTCTGTGTCATAGCTGAAAAACAGACCTGAGGCGCACGACCTGTAGCAGCACTGTCTTTGTGGGAGCAACTGTCTTGAAATGGCGTCGTCTGCATCGCGACTAAAGTCGGCTCCTACACTATTCGTGGTAGGAGCCGGCCTTGGCCGCGATGCAGGCGACGCGGTCCATGGGGTATCCCCATTCGCGTAGCAGCTGCCGCCAGGCGGCGTCTGCTTCACGCGGTGCATCAGCTGTACCGCAGCGCCCGTGACACGGCCTGGGGCCGCTGCTACGGAAGATTGGCGTAGCAGCAACTGTCTTGAAATGGCGTTGTCTGCATCGCGACTAAAGTCGGCTCCTACACTGTTCGTGGTAGGAGCCGGCCTTGGCCGCG
>NZ_JBWGIG010000064.1:0-20272 GCF_056312595.1 Pseudomonas sp. GYB4201
CCACCACCGCGCCGCGCTTTACGCGCCCCACCGCGGGGGCCCCGGACGCCGCCTGCGGCAGCTGCTACGGGGGGGCTGTAGCAGCGGCCGCAGGCCGCGTCCAAGGCGCTGCGTTTTTCCCGGTAGACCTGGTGGGCCCGGACGCAGCCTGCGGCCGCTGCTACGGGGCGTTGGGTAGCAGCGTTCGCCAGATCGACTACCTTATGGTGCTGCACAGCCATTTTTCACACCTGCCTTAGAAGGAGTGCTCACCATGACCGATCACGCCAGACGCCCCTTGCTGGTGCCGTTCGCCGGCCCCACGCTGCTGGGTACGCCGCTGCTCAACAAGGGCACCGCCTTCACCGCGCAGGAGCGCGCCGAACTGGGCTTGCAGGGCCTGCTGCCCGCCCAGGTCGAGACCATCGACGAGCAGGCGCGCCGCGCCTTCGCGCAGTTCGAGGGGTGCTCCACCGACCTTGAAAAGCACGTGCTGCTGCGCTCCATCCAGGACTTCAACGAGACCCTGTTCTACAAGCTGGTGGACGACCACCTGGACCGCATGCTGCCGATCATCTACACGCCCACGGTGGGCAAGGCGTGCCAGGAGTTCTCGCGCATCTACCGCAGCCACCGCGGCCTGTTCATCAGCATCGACGACGCCCAGCGCATCGATGAGATCCTCAACAACGTCACCAAGGACAACGTCAAGGTCATTGTCGTCAGCGACTGCGAGCGCATCCTCGGCCTGGGTGACCAGGGCGTGGGCGGCATGGGCATTCCCATCGGCAAGCTGTCGCTGTACACCGCCTGCGGCGGCATCAGCCCGGCGCACACCCTGCCGGTGGTGCTGGACGTGGGCACCAACAACCCCGAGCGCCTGGCCGACCCGCTGTACTTCGGCCTGCGCCACGAGCGGGTGCGCGGCCAGGCCTATGACGATTTCGTCCAGGCCTTCATCGACGGCGTGAAGCGCCGCTGGCCCAAGGCAATCGTGCAGTTCGAGGACTTCGCCCTGGCCCAGGCCATGCCGCTGCTGGACCGTTTCCGCGACCAGCTGTGCTGTTTCAACGACGACATCCAGGGCACCGCCGCCGTCACCGTCGGCACCCTGTTGGCGGCGTGCAAGGTCAAGGGCCAGCGCCTGGCGGACCAGGTGGTGGCGTTCGTCGGCGCCGGTTCCGCCGGCTGCGGCATTGCCGAGCAGATCATCGCCGCCATGCAGCTGGAAGGGGTGAGCGAGGCCCAGGCCCGGCGGCAGGTGTTCCTGATCAACAGCAAGGGCCTGCTCACCGACCGCCAGGCCGGCCTCTACGACTTCCAGGCGCGTTTGGCCCACCACAGCGACAGCCTGGCGGGCTGGCAGTACGCCGGTGATTGGCCGTCGTTGCAGGAGGTGGTCAGCAACGCCCGCCCCAGCGTGCTGATTGGCGTGTCGGGCAAGGCCGGCCTGTTCACCCAGCAGATCATCGAGACCCTGCACCAGGGCTGCCCGCAGCCCATCGTCATGCCGCTGTCCAACCCCACCTCGCAGATCGAGGCGCACCCCAAGGACATCCTGCAATGGACCCACGGCCAGGCGCTGGTGGCCACCGGCAGCCCGTTCCTGCCGGTGGAGGTGCTGGGCAAGGTGTTCCCCATTGCCCAGTGCAACAACTCCTACATCTTCCCCGGCGTCGGCCTGGGCGCCATCGTCAGCCAGGCCACGCGCATCACCGACGGCATGCTGATGGCCTCGGCCCAGGCGCTGGCCGATTGCGCGCGGGAAGGGCAGATGCTGCCGGCGCTGCGCGAGGTGCAGACGGTCAGCCAGCGCATCGCCTTCGCCGTGGCCAAGGCGGCGCAGGCCGATGGCGTGGCCGTGCCGCAGGATGATGCGAGCCTGAAGGCGGCCATCGAGGCGCAGTTCTGGCGGCCGGTGTACCGCCAGTACAAGCGCCGCTGAGCCATGAAGTAGCCGCTGCCCCGGGCAGCGGCTATCCCGGCCAGGTACCCCGGCGCCTGCATTGATGAGTATCACTCATCAGATCATCCCGTTTTCCCCCGGTACTCAGGCCTTCGTCCGTTGCGTAGTGTGAGCCGCATTCACGGCACCCACACCACCACGGAGCCCCCATGCGCCCATTGGCCGCCATCGCCACTGCCGACTCAGCCAACCACGGCCTGCGCACGCTGCTGATCCTCAGCGCGCTGCTGGCCTTCGCCTCGATTTCCACCGACCTCTACCTGCCGGCCATGCCGGTGATGGCCCAGGCGCTGCACGCCGACAGCGGCACCCTGGAATTGACCGTGAGCGGCTACCTGATCGGCTTCAGCCTGGGCCAGTTGTTCTGGGGGCCGTTCAGCGACCGGTTCGGCCGGCGCCTGCCGGTGGCGCTGGGCCTGGTGCTGTTCATCATCGGCTCGGCCGGCTGCGCCCTGGCCGCCGACGGCCACGCCATGATCGGCTGGCGCGTGGTGCAGGCCGTGGGTGCCTGTGCCAACGTGGTGCTGGCCCGTGCCATGGTGCGCGACCTGTACCAGGGGCGCGCGGCGGCGCAGAAGATGTCGACACTGATGACCATCATGGCCATCGCGCCGCTGGCCGGCCCGACGCTGGGCGGGCAGATTCTGCACCTGGCCTCGTGGCAGGCGATCTTCTGGGTGCTGGTGCTGGTCGGCCTGCTGACGTTGGCCAGCCTGCTGCTGTTGCCCGAGACCCTGCCGGCGTTGCGCCGCGCCCCGGCCTCGCTGGGGACGATCGTCGCCCGCTATGGCGCGCTGCTGCGCAACGCGCGCTTTCTCGCCTACGCCGCCACCGGCGGGTTCTTCTATGCCGGCACCTTCGCCTACATCGCCGGCTCGCCCTTTGCCTACATCGGCTACCACCACGTGCCCGCGCAGCTCTACGGGCTGCTGTTCGCCGCCGGCATCGTCGGCGTCATGGCCACGAACCTGGCCAACGCCCGGTTGCTTGCGCACTACCACAGCGACCACTTGCTGATGGTCGGCGCGTTGATGGCCGGTGTGGCCGGGCTGCTGGTGGCCATCAACACCTGGGCGGGCTTCGGCGGGTTGCCGCTGCTGGTGTTCGGCTGCTTCCTGTTCGCCTCGTCCACCGGCTTCGTGGTGGCCAACTCGGTGGCGGGTGCGCTGAATGGCGCCGGCCAGTTCGCCGGCTCCGCCTCGGCCCTGGCCGGGGCCATGCAGTACGGCGCCGGCATCCTCGGCTCGGCCCTGGTGGCGCTGTTTGCCGACGGCACGCCATGGCCCATGGGCGCGGTGCTGGCGCTGTGCGGCGTGGGCTGCGTGGCCAGCGCGGCCTGGGTCTTGCGCACCCCCTCAACTCATTGATCCACTCCAACAGAGGTAACTTCCATGACGCTCGACTTTGACAATCAGGTGGCCCTGGTCACCGGCGCGGCCTCCGGCATTGGCCTGGCCACCGCCAAGGCGTTCGCTGCGGCAGGCGCCGCCGTGGCCCTGGCCGACAGGCACGGCGAGGCCGCCCGCGCCGTCGCCGAGCAGCTGAACGCTGCAGGCCACAAGGCCATCGCCATCGAGTGCGACGTGGCCGACATCGCCCAGGTCGAGGCGATGGTCCAGCAGACCATCGCCGAACTGGGCCGCCTGGACGCCGCGTTCAACAACGCCGGCATCCAGAACCTGCTCGCCGAAACCGCCGACGCCAGCGTCGAGGACTACGACCGGGTGATGGCGGTGAACCTGCGCGGCGTGTGGGCCTGCATGAAGTTCCAGCTGCAGCACATGCGCGCACAGGGCAGCGGCAGCATCGTCAATTGCTCGTCCCTGGGCGGCCTGGTGGGCGGCGCCGAGCGCGCCAACTACCACGCGGCCAAGCACGGCGTGCTCGGCCTGACCAAGAGCGCGGCGCTGGAATACGCGGCGCGCAACATCCGCGTGAACGCCGTGTGCCCGGGCCTGATCTGGACGCCCATGGCCGACCAGATGGTGGCGAGCGGGCAGGGCGAAGCCCTGGCAGGCATGGTCAAGAGCATCCCCATGGCCCGCCACGGCCGCCCCGAAGAGATCGCCGACGCGGTGCTGTGGCTCAGCAGCCGCCGTGCCAGCTACGTCACCGGCCAGTCCATCTCGGTGGACGGCGGCTTCATCATGCGTTGATCGAGAGGCAGTGAACATGAACCCGCAACACACCAATTGCCAGCCATCGCTGGACGACCTCGAAAGCGTGGCGCCTGCGCTGCGCCATTTCACCGCGACCCTGGTGCAGGGCACGCTGTGGCGCAACACCGACCTCAACCCGCGCGACCGCAGCCTGGTCACCCTGGCTGCCGCCATCGCCCGCAACCATGCAGTGCAGCTGCAACCGGCCCTTGAACAGGCGTTGCGGCATGGCGTCAAGCCTGCGGAGATCTCCGAGGTCATCACCCACCTGGCGTTCTATGCCGGCTGGGGCAATGCCCTGGCGGCGGTACTCCCGGCCAAGGCGGTGTTCGCCCGGCACGGGGTGGTTGCCGCCGACCTGCCGCCAGTGGCCTGCGAGCCGCTGCCGCTGGACGAAGCCGCCGAACGCCAGCGCGCCACCGCCGTCAACGCCAACTTTGGCGAGGTAGCACCAGGCGTGGTGCAACACACCACCGACTGCCTGTTCCTCGACCTGTGGCTGCGCCCGGCCCTGGCGCCGCGCGACCGCAGCCTGGTGACGGTGACGGCGCTGGTGTGCGCCGGGCAGGTGGCCCAGGTGACCTACCACCTCAACCGCGCCATGGACAACGGCCTGACCCAGGCCCAGGCGGGCGAGCTGCTGACCCAGCTGGCGTTCCATGCCGGCTGGCCGAACGTTTTTTCGGCCATGCCGGTGTTCAAGGATGTGTTTGCCAGCCGCCACTGATACCGCAGGAGTGAATCATGAGAGCACTGACGTTACTGACCACGATGATGAGCTGCACAGCGGCCCTGGCTGCTGAACCTTCCGGCGAGCAGGGCATGAGCATCGTCAGGAACGGCGAGCAGCCTGCGATCATGGGGGCGCCGGGCAATTTCGTCGGCAACGCGCGCATCGACCCGCTGTTCGCGGCGCGCGCGCCGTCCACGGTGTCGGCGGGGGCGGTGACGTTCCAGCCAGGTGCCCGCTCGGCCTGGCACACCCACCCCATGGGGCAGACCCTGGTGGTCACCGCCGGCACTGGCTGGATTCAACAGGAGGGCGGGCTGAAGCAGGTGATCAAGCCCGGCGACGTGATCTGGACGCCGCCCGGCGTTAAGCATTGGCACGGCGCCACGGCGACTACCGGCATGACCCACATCGCCGTCCAGGAGGCCCGGGGCGGCAAGAGCGTGGAGTGGCTGGAGCCGGTGACGGACGCGCAATACGAGGCCTCGCGATGAAGCGCTTGAAGGTGGCCGCCACCGCCCTGTCACTGTTGCTGGCGGCCTGTGCCGCTCACGACAACCCCCAAGGCGCCAGCCTGGGCGATGTACGCGCCGTATCACCGGCGCTCGCCCACAACACCCAGGCGCTGCTGGGCGAGGTGTGGCGGCGCCCCGGCCTGTCGCCCCGCGACCGCAGCCTGGTGACCGTGGCGGCGCTGATTGCGCGCAACCAGCCGGCGGAGCTGGCTTTGCAGTTGAACCTGGCGCTGGACAACGGCGTCACGCCTGTCGAGTTGTCGGAGACCATCAACCACCTGGCGTTCTACAGCGGTTGGGGCACCGCCACGGCGGCGATCCCGGTCGCCCGGCAGGTGTTCGCCAGCCGCGGGATCACTGCTGCGCAACTGCCCCCGGTGTCACCGCCGTTGCTGCCGCTGGACCAGGCTGCTGAACAGGCTCGGGCAGCCTATGTCGACAAGCTGGCGGGGCCGGTGTCGCCTGGCCTGGTGCAGTACACCGGTTCGGCGCTGTTCCACGACCTGTGGCTGCGGCCCGGCCTGGCCCCCCGGGATCGGAGCTTGGTCACTGTCAGTGCGTTGATAGCCAACGGTCAGATGGGGCAGTTGGCGGCCCACCTGAACCGCGCCATGGACAACGGCCTGACCCAGCCGCAGGCCGCGGAAATGCTCACGCAGCTAGCGTTCTACGCCGGGTGGCCAAACGTGTTCACCGCGGTGCCGGTGGTCAACGGCGTGTTTGCCAGCCGGCAGCCAGCCAAGGGCAACTCATGAGAAGGGCTCATGACTGCATCCCGTTGTCCCACCTTAATCATGACCAGCTGTTTGGTTAGCATGCTATCAAACGCGCCACGGCTCGCGTGGCGCACCGTTTCAACGCTTGAGGACGTCTATTCATGAATTACCGCTACCTGGGCCGCAGTGCCCTGAAAGTCTCGCCCCTGTGCCTGGGCGCCATGATGTTCGGCGGCGAGACCGACGAGCCCACCTCACGCCGCATCATCGACAAGGCCGCTGCCGCTGGGGTGAATTTCATCGACACCGCCGACGCCTACCACGCCGGCCGCTCCGAGCAGATCATCGGCCGGGCCATCGCCGAACAGCGCGACCGCTGGGTGGTGGCCACCAAGTTCGGCTACCCATCGTCCGCCACCGCCGGGCCCAACGAGCAGGGCCAGTCGCGCAAGTGGATCATGCAGAACGTGGAAGGCGCGCTGAAGCGCATGGGCACCGACTTCATCGACATCCTGTACTTCCACCGCACCCTCACCGATGCGCCGATGGAAGAGGGGCTGCGCGCGGTAGAGGACCTGATTCGCCAGGGCAAGATCCGTTACTACGGCGTGTCCAACTTCCACGCCTGGCGCATTGCCGAGATGGTGCGCATTGCTGACGCCCTGAGCATCCAGCGGCCTACCGTGAGCCAGCCGGTATACAACATCGTCACCCGTGGCGCCGAGGTGGAGCAGCTGCCGGTGGCCGGCAACTACGGCATTGGCGTGGTGCCCTACAGCCCCCTGGCCCGTGGCGTATTAAGCGGTAAATATGGCGTTGATACGCCACCGGCCGCCGACTCCCGCGCAGGCCGTGGCGACAAGCGCATCCAGCAGACCGAATGGCGCCCCGAGTCGTTGCGCGTGGCCCAGGCCATCGCCGAGCACGCGGCGGCGCGGGGCACCACCTCGATTGCCTTTGCGATTGCCTGGGTGTTGAAGAATCAGCTGGTCAGCGCCGCCATCGCCGGGCCGCGGACCGAGGCCCATTGGGACAGCTACATGCAGGCGCTGGCGCTTGAATTGGGGGCGGACGACGAGCAGCTGGTGGACAGCCTGGTGGTGCCAGGCCATGCCTCGACCCATGGTTTTACCGACCCCAATTACCCGGTGGAAGGGCGCTGCGTCCGGTAAGGATTGCATCGGGGCCGGACGCAGCCTGCGGCAGCTGCTACGCAAAGCGGGTGTAGCAGCGGCCGCAGGCCGCGTCCCCAGGCGCCGCGGTCAAAGAATAAACCGCGCCACCTTGCCGTTCAGGTCGCTGGCATGTTCCTGCAGCGAGCGCGACTGTTTCTCGGCGTCCAGCGAGCCTTCCACCAGGTCTTCGCCCAGGGTCTTGATGGTGACCACGTTGCGGGTGATTTCCTCGGTCACCGAGGACTGTTCCTCGGCGGCGGAGGCGATCTGTTGGGACATGCCGGAGATCTCGCTGGCCGCCTCGGTGATCTCCTCAAGCGAGGCGTAGGCCTGCTGGGCGTCGGCGACGCTGCGCTCGGCCAGGCCGGTGCTGTTGGCCATGCGTTCCACGGCGTCGTCGGTGATGCGCTGGATGTTGCTGACCGTGGCCTGGATCGACTTGGTCGACTCCTGGGTGCGCTGGGACAGCATGCGCACCTCGTCGGCCACCACCGCGAAGCCACGGCCGTGCTCGCCGGCGCGGGCCGCTTCGATGGCCGCGTTGAGGGCCAGCAGGTTGGTCTGCTCGGCCACGCTCTGGATGCTGGTGAGCACGCTGGTGATGGACTGCGAGTACTCGCTCAGCTCGTTGACCACCCGGGTGGCAGCGCTGATTTCGCTGGACAGGTCGACGATCGAACCCTGGGTCTTGCGCACCAGTTCCAGGCCTTTCAGGCTGCTGACCGACGACTGCTGCGCCGACACCGCGGTGCGCTCGGCGTTGCCGGCGATTTCCTGGGTGGCAGAAGCCATTTCGGTGACGGCGGTGGCCACCAGGGTCAGCTCCTGTTGCAGGCGCTCCAGGCTCTGGGCCGCGTCGCTGCTGCGGTTGAGCACACTGGTGGACTCCTGGCCGATCTCCACCGCCTGGTGGCGCACGTGGCCGATCAGGGTGTGCAGGCTGCCGACGAACTGGTTGAAGTGCCGGCCCAGGTCGCCCACCTCGTCGTCGGACTGCTGGGCGATGCGCTGGGTCAGGTCGCCGTCGCCGCTGGCGATCACCTGCAGGCCACGGGACATGGCGCCCAGCGGGCGCAGTAGCCACACGCACAGGGCGTTGACCACCAGCAGCGACAACACCAGGATCACCACCAGGGTGCCCAGGGCCACCCACAGGCTGCGGTGCAGCGGGGCCAGCAGCACGTCGTTGTCCAGCACCAGCACCAGCTTCTCGTGCTGGTGTTCGATGGGCATCACGTACAGGCGCTCGCCCTTGTCATCGATCAGGAACTTCTCGCCATCGCTGGCCGCCAGCGACTGCAGGGTAGCGCTGGTGAGGGCGGGGTAGAGGCTGTCGACCGGCTTGTCCAGGGCGTTTTTATCGTTATGGCCGAGGATGATGCCGTCGTGGTCGACGAAGAACGCCGAGCCGTTGCCCGGCAGCTTGATCTGTTTCAGCTGGCCGAGGATCTCGCCCATGCTGACGTCGGCGCCCAGCACCCCCAGGGTGCTGCCGTTGCGCGCCAGCACCTTGCCCAGGGACAGCACGTAGCTTTGCGTGGCGGCGGCCACCGACGGCGTCGAGAAGTACACCTCGCCCGGGGCCAGCAGCGCCTGCTGGTACCACTTCCACTTGCGCGGGTCGTTGTTGTCGGGTGGCAGGGTGGCGCCATTGGCGTTGATCTGGCTGCCGTCGGGGCGGGCCAGGAACACGTTGTCGAAACCGCCGGAGACCTTGGCCTGCTGCAGCTGTGCCAGCAGCGTGTCGTCACTGGCGCCGGCCACCACCGAGGCCATGGCCATCTGCTTGCTGGTCAGCCAGTAATTGACGTTGGCGGCGAACACCTTGCCGGTGTTGCTCACCTGTTGGGCGATGCCGGTTTCAATGTTGTCGCGGCTTTCCACGTAGTGCAGCGCGGTCAGGCTGCAGCCGACCAACAGCAGCGCGACGCTGGCCGACAGGGCCAGTTTT
Source organism: Pseudomonas sp. GYB4201 (assembly GCF_056312595.1). Classification (NCBI taxonomy): domain Bacteria; kingdom Pseudomonadati; phylum Pseudomonadota; class Gammaproteobacteria; order Pseudomonadales; family Pseudomonadaceae; genus Pseudomonas; species Pseudomonas sp. GYB4201. Next base: position 9,192 of record NZ_JBWGIG010000064.1, read on the forward strand.
TTTCCTAGGGTCAACTTCATAGAGCACCTTGCTTGGCAGTGCGAACGTGAACGCGAAGCGCATTCAGGGGTTCGTTAGGAAGCTATCGGCATCGCCAGGCAGGACTGAAGGCCACTGGTCAGACTTTTTGTAACCGGTTTCAGTGACGAATTTCCGGGCGATGTGCGAGGTCTATGCTTGCAGGTACGCATCTGCACGAGGAATCGACCATGAAGCCTGCCCCTCGCACCCTGATCAGCCGCGAACCCTGGTGGGCACGGCCGCCTGCGCCCGGGCAGGACGAGAGCACCTGCGACTGGGGCTGGCTGGAGGTGTACTCCGACCGCACGTTCCGCTTTGACCCGGTGCGCCCCACGGATGAGGAAATTCGCAACCGCAAGGGCTGCCGAGTGGCGCAGGAACCCCACTGACCCCCGTAGCAGCTGCCGCAGGCTGCGTCCTGGCCAGCGCGATTCAACAGGCACGCCGCCGGACGCAGCCTTCGGCAGCTGCTACAGGTGGTATACGGGGCGCTGCGGTTAGGGGCCCAGCACCAGGTGCTCGGCGAGAAAATCGATGAAAACGCGCAGCTTGGGCAACGGCTGCCGGCTGCCCGGCCACAGCAGCGAAAACGTGCCGCCAGCCACCAGGCGCTCATCGAGAATGCTCACCAGGCTGCCGTCGCGCAGGTACTGCCCCACGGCGAAGTCCGGCAGGTAGGCCACCCCCAGGCCGCCCATGGCCGCGCCGATCAGCGCCTCGACGTTGTTGAAGGTCAACGTGCCCGGCAGCTCCAGTGGCGGCAGGCCTGCGCGGCCCTCGAAGGTCCAGGGCTGCAGTTGGCCGTTGCTGTGGAAACGGTAGAACAGGCAGGCATGGTCGCGCAGCTGTTCCGGCGTGGTGGGGATGCCGCGCGTGGCGAAATAGCCGGGCGCGGCCACCAGGATCAGGCGGAAGGCCCCCAGGGTGCGGGCCTTCAGGCGCGAGTCGAGGACGTCGCCGCTGCGGATCACGGCGTCCATGCCGTCGGCGATCACGTCGACCATGCGGTCGCTGAAGTCCAGGTCCAGCTCGATCTCGGGGTAGCGGCGGGTAAATTCCGGCAGGATCGGCAACAGCATGCGATAGCCCAGCGCCGGCAGGCTGATGCGCAGCCGGCCGCGGGGCACTTCGCGTTGCCGTGACAGCTCGGCCTGGGCCTCCTCCAGTTCCGCCACCACGCGGCTGCAGCGGGCGTAGAACAGCTCGCCGGCCTCGGTGAGGCTGATGTGCCGGGTGCTGCGGTTGAGCAGGCGCACGCCCAGGCTCTCTTCCAGCCGGGCAATGCTCTTGCCCACCGCCGAGGCAGAAATTTCCAGGCGCTGGGCGGCGGCGACAAAGCTGCGCAGCTCGGCGGCGCGGACGAAGGCGGTCAGGCCGCTGAGGCTTTCCATAAGCACCTTTTGCGGACATTTTGTCCGGTTAGACGGGACGGCTGGCCTGTTTTTCCCAGGATCCCCGCCATCCTATCCTCGGGCCTTCGCTAATGGCTACAGGATGTTTCCCATGACTGCTCCGCACCCCTCGACTGCGCGTTACGGCCTGCTGGCCGTGTGCCTGGCCGGGATAATCTTGCCGCTGAGTTTCTCCGCCGGGGCCATCGCCACCCCGGCCATCGGCCACGACCTGGGCGGCAGCCCGCTGGCCCTGGCGTGGATCACCAACGCCTTCATGCTGACCTTCGGCAGCCTGCTGCTAGCGGCCGGTACCTTGGCCGATACCTACGGCCGGCGGCGCCTGTTCGTTGGCGGCGTGGCCCTGTACGTGCTGGTGTCGCTGGCCCTGGGCGCGGCGCCCAGCGTGGCCGTGCTGGATGTGCTGCGCGGCCTGCAGGGGGTGGCGGCGGCCGCAGCGTTGGCGGGTGGCTCGGCAGCGTTGGCGGACCTGTTCGACGGCCCGGCGCGCACCCGTGCCTACAGCGCGCTGGGCACCAGCTTCGGCGTGGGCCTGGCGCTGGGGCCGATGCTGTCGGGCTGGCTGATCAGCCAGTGGGGCTGGCGCGCGGTATTCTTCAGCGCCGCGCTGATCGGCGCGCTGGCCCTGGTGCTGGGCCGCCGCTATTTGCGCGAGTCCCGCGACCCGGCAGCCGGGCGCCTGGATGGGCTGGCCACGCTGCTGTTCAGCAGCGCCCTGGGGCTGCTCACCTGGGCGATCATGCAGGTGCCGGTCAGCGGCTGGGCCAGCACCCCGGTGCTGGCGAAGCTGGCGGCGGCCGGGTTGCTGCTGGCGGCGTTCGTTGCCGGCCAGCGCCGCGCCACGCGGCCGATGCTGGACCTGACGCTGTTCCGCTACCCGCGCTTCCTCGGCGTGCAGCTGCTGCCCATCGCCACCTGCTACTGCTTCGTGGTGCTGCTGGTGGCGCTGCCCCTGCGTTTTGTCGGCATCGAGGGCCGCAGCGAACTCGACGCCGGCCTGGCCATGCTGGCCCTGTGCGCGCCGATGCTGGTGGTGCCGGGCGTGGCGGCGTGGTTGACCCGCTTCGCCTCCGCCGGGGTGATCTGCGCCCTGGGGCTGGCCATTGCCGCAGCGGGCCTGTGGTGGTTGGGGCACATCGCGCCAGGGCAGGGCGCCGGTGCCTGGGTGGCGCCGATGCTGGTGATCGGTGTGGGCACGGGCCTGCCCTGGGGGCTGATGGACGGCTTGTCGGTGAGCGTGGTGCCCAAGGAGCGCGCCGGCATGGCCACGGGCATCTTCAGCACCACGCGGGTGGCAGGCGAGGGCATTGCACTGGCGGTAGTGACGGCGGTGAACAGCGGCTTGATTGCCCGGCAGCTGCCGCCGGCGCAGCCTGAGGCGCTGACCCGCGCCGCGCAATACCTGGGCGCCGGCGACCTGCGCCAGGCCGTGCTGGCCTTGCCCCAGGTGCCCCATGCGGCGCTGGTGCAGGCGGCGGCCAGCGCCTTCACCGAGCTGACCTGGGTGCTGATGGCCATCACTCTGGTGTCGGCCGCCGTGGTGCTGCTGTTCCTGGGTGAACGCCAGCGTCTGGACGCAACCGAGGCCGTGGCTGTCGAATCCGACTGAACCTGCACGCGCGCCGGGCGGTCACTTGCATGTTGCCAACGACCCGACAAGGAGTCTGCCCATGCGACCTCTGCACTTTACCAGCCTGACCTGCGCCGCCCTGCTGGTGGCCGCCTGTTCCACCCAGCCTGGCGCCATGTGGGGCGCCAACGATGCCGCCAACCGCCAGGCGTTGCCGCCCGACCAGGCCTACCCGGAGCTGTTTGAAGCGGTGCAGCGCGGCCAGGTGTTCACCGACCAGAAGCACTTCGTCGACGCCCTGCCCAAGCGTGACCCGGCGCGTATCCGCGCTGATTACCTGGCCCAGCGCGAGCGCTCGGGCTTCGACCTGAAGGCCTTCGTCAGCGCCAATTTCATCGAGTCCGGCGAAGCCGACAGCCCGGCGCCGAAACCCGGCGCGCCAATCAAGGAACACATCGACAAGCTGTGGCCGGTGCTCAGCCGTAGCTACAGCGAGGTGCCGCAGTACAGCAGCCTGCTGCCGCTGCCGCAGCCCTACGTGGTGCCCGGCGGGCGCTTCCGCGAGATGTATTACTGGGACTCGTACTTCACCATGCTGGGCCTGGAGCAGAGCGGCGACAAGGCCCAGGTGCGGCAGATGGTCGACAACTTCGCCTACATGATCGACACCTACGGCCACATTCCCAACGGCAACCGCACCTACTACCTGAGCCGCTCGCAGCCGCCGTTCTTCGCCTACATGGTGGACCTGGAAGCGCGCATCGAGGGTGACCAGGCCTACGGCCGCTACCTGCCGCAGTTGCAGAAGGAATACGCCTACTGGATGCAGGGCGCCCAGGCGCTCAAGCCTGGGCAGGCCATCGAGCACGTGGTGAAGCTGCCCGACGGCAGCCTGTTCAACCGCTACTGGGACGCCAGCGCCACGCCGCGCCAGGAATCGTGGCTGCAGGACGTGAACACCGCCGAGCAGGCCGCTGGCCAGCCCAAAGAGCAAGTGTGGCGTGACTTGCGCGCCGGCGCCGAAAGCGGCTGGGACTTCAGCTCGCGCTGGCTGGGCGACGGCAAGAGCCTGGCCACCATCCGCACCACCTCGATTGTGCCGGTGGACCTCAACAGCCTGATGTACCACCTGGAAAAAACCATCGCCAAGGCCTGCCAGACCACCGCCGACAGCGCCTGCACGCAGAGCTTCGAGCAGCGCGCGCAGCAGCGCCAGGTGGCCATCGAGGCGCACCTGTGGAACAGCGCCGGCGGCTACTACGTGGACTACGACTGGCGCGCCCAGCAGCCGCGCCCGGCCCTGACCGCAGCGGCGCTGTTCCCGCTGTACACCGGCCTTGCCTCCGACGCCCACGCCAAGGCCACCGCCGCGGCGGTGCGCAACGGCCTGCTGCGCCCCGGCGGCATAGCCACTACCCAGGTCAGCAACGGCCAGCAGTGGGATGAGCCCAATGGCTGGGCGCCGCTGCAATGGGTGGCCGTGCAGGGCCTGAGCCGTTACCAGGAAACCGGCCTGGCCACGCAGATCGGCACGCGCTTCCTGCACCAGGTGCAGGACCTGTACAGCGTGCAGTCCAAGCTGGTGGAAAAGTATGACCTGTCGGGGTTGGGCCAGGGCGGCGGCGGGGGTGAATACGCGCTGCAGGACGGCTTCGGCTGGACCAACGGCGTGACCCTTAAACTGTTGCAAAAGTACTCGACGGCTTACACCGCCGGTAAATAGACCAACCGGTCGTGGCCGCTGCCGCCAGGCTGCGCTGGCCCCTGGGTACACTGGGCATCGCCAGTGAAAACGAGGGCCAGCGCCGCTTGGCGGCAGCGGCTACAGCGCCGGGAAATTTTTCTCAATGAGGCCCATAGGCTCTTACAATTTACGCATCCGGTTACTCCCTCTCTAGGCTCTACTGGCTCTTCACATCATAAGATCCATGAGGGATTAACCATGAAAATCAAGACCTTATCTGGCCATGCCTTGAGCATGACCGCCTGGGCCGTGCTGGCCTGTTCCCCGGCGTTCGCCGACACCCTGACCCGTGACAACGGCGCCCCCGTGGGCGACAACCAGAACTCCCAGACTGCCGGCCCCAACGGCCCGACCCTGCTGCAGGACGTGCAACTGCTGCAGAAACTCCAGCGCTTTGACCGTGAGCGCATTCCCGAGCGCGTGGTGCATGCCCGTGGCACCGGGGTGCACGGTGAGTTCGTCGCCACCAGCAACATCAGCGCGCTGAGCAAGGCCACGGTGTTCCGCCAGGGCGAACACACCCCGGTGTTCGTGCGTTTCTCGTCGGTGGTGCACGGCAACCACTCGCCGGAAACCCTGCGCGACCCCCGCGGTTTCGCCACCAAGTTCTACACCGCCGACGGCAACTGGGACCTGGTGGGCAACAACTTCCCGACCTTCTTCATCCGCGACGCCATCAAGTTCCCGGACATGGTCCACGCCTTCAAGCCCGACCCGCGCACCAACCTGGACGATGACTCGCGCCGCTTCGATTTCTTCTCCCACGTGCCCGAGGCCACCCGCACCCTGACCCTGCTGTACTCCAACGAAGGCACCCCGGCCGGCTACCGCTTCATGGACGGCAACAGCGTGCACGCCTACAAGCTGGTGAACGCCAAGGGCGAGGTGCACTACGTGAAGTTCCACTGGAAGAGCCTGCAGGGCATCAAGAACCTCGACCCGGCCCAGGTGGCGGAGGTGCAGGCCAAGGATTACGCGCACATGACCCACGACCTGGTCAGTGCCATCAACCAGGGCGATTTCCCCAAGTGGGACCTGTATATCCAGGTGCTCAAGCCCCAGGACCTGGCCAAATACGACTTCGATCCGTTGGACGCCACCAAGATCTGGCCCGACGTGCCCGAGCAGAAAATTGGCCAGATGACCTTGAACAAGAACGTCGACAACTACTTCCAGGAGACCGAGCAGGTGGCCATGGCGCCGTCGAACCTGGTGCCCGGCATCGAGCCCTCCGAGGACCGCCTGCTGCAAGGCCGCCTGTTCTCCTACGCCGACACGCAGATGCACCGCCTGGGCCCTAATGGCCTGAGCCTGCCGGTGAACCAGCCGCGCAACCCGGTCAACAACGGCAACCAGGACGGCGCCATGAACAGCGGCCGCACGCTGGGCGGGGTGAATTACGAGCCCAGCCGCCTGAACCCACGCCCGGCCGACCCGAACGCGCGCTACAGCCAGACAACCCTGGGCGGCAGCACCCAGCAGGCGAAGATCCAGCGCGAGCAGAACTTCAAGCAGACCGGCGAGTTGTACCGCTCCTACAACGCCAAGGAGCAGCACGACCTGATTCAAAGCTTTGGTGAGTCGCTGGCGGGTACCGATGCCGAGAGCAAGGACATCATGCTGTCGTTCCTGTACAAGGCCGATCCGGCCTACGGCACGGGCGTGGCGAAGGTGGCGGGCGGTGACCTGGCCAAGGTCAAGGCGCTGGCGGCGCAGTTGAGCGATTGACCTGCGCGGACTCCGGGACGCGGCCTGCGGCCGCTGCTACGGGAATTCACCTCGTAGCAGCTGCCGCAGGCTGCGTCCCGGCACCTACGCCGGCAAATGCAACTGCGCGCACAACCCGCCGCTGGTGCGGTTGCTCAGCGTCAGGGTACCGCCAATGGCCAGGGTCAGCTGGTGGGCGATGGCCAGGCCCAGGCCGGTGCCGCCGGTGTCGCGGTTGCGCGAGTTCTCCAGGCGGTAGAAGGGCTTGAACACCTCCTGCAACTGCTCCTCGGCAATGCCGGGGCCGGTGTCCAGCACGTCGATGGTCACGCTGCCATCGGCGGCGCGGACGCTGCCCAGGCTGACGTCGCCGGCAAATTTCAAGGCGTTGTCCACCAGGTTCGAGAGGATGCGCCGCAACGCCTGGGGCCGGGTGTCGATCTGCGCCAGGCTGTTGCCCGCCAGGGTCACCGGCTGGTTGACGTCCTGGTAGTCGAATACCAGGCTTTGCAGGAAGGCGTCGACGTCGATGCGGCAGCTGGCCTCGGTGGCGCCATGGAGGGTGCGGGCGTAGGCGACGCCCTCGCGCACCAGGTGCTCCATTTCACTCAGGTCGTGCCACAGCTTGTCCTTCTCCACGCCGTCGTCCATGAATTCGGCCCGCAGCTTCATGCGCGTCAGCGGTGTCTGCAGGTCGTGGCTGATGGCGCCCAGCAGCTGCATGCGTTCCTTGAGGTAGGCGGCGATGCGGTCCTGCATGGCGTTGAACGCCGAGGCCGCGTGGGTGACTTCCATGGGGCCGCTTTCGTCCAGGCGCTGGCCGCTGCTGTTGGGGTCCAGGGCCTCGGCGGCGCTGGCCAGGCGGGTCAACGGCCGGGTGGCCATGCGCACCGCGGCCCAGGTGCAGGCCCACACCACGGCCAGCTGGATCAGCAGCATGATCGGCAGCCACTGGGGAATGGGCATGGAGGAGGGGTGTACGTCGATGGTCACCGGCGTGCCGTCGTTCAGGCGCAGGTGCGCCTGGAAGGTTTCGCGCGGGTCCACCGTGTGGGTGAAGCGCAGGCCGTGGCTGTTGTTCAGCCCGGTGAGAATGGCCTGGCCGGCGTGGGGCAGGTGCTGCACGGGCAACGGCTGGCCGCCGCTGCCGTCGCCCAGCTCGAAGCGGTACACCTGGCGCTCCAGGCGCGGTATCCACTCGGCGCGCTGGTCGGCGGGCAGGTGGTCGAGGATGGCCACGCCGGTGGCCACGTCGCGCTCCATGGTCTTGTGCATCATCGACTCGGAGCTCAGGTAGCGCTCCCAGTACTGGGCGCCGAACGACAGCCCATAGGCCAGCACCAGCCCGGCGAGGAAAATCAGCGACAGCCGCGAGGCCAGGGTGCGCGGCCACGGGAACCAGGTCCTCATGCCGGCGCCCCGAGCACTTGCACCGGCATCGAGAACACGTAGCCTTCGCTGCGCACGGTCTTGATATAGGCCGGCTCGCGGGCGTCATCCAGCAGGCGCTGGCGCAGGCGGCTGACCAGCAGGTCGATGGAGCGGTCGAACAGGTCGGCGTCGCGGCCCTGGGTCAGGTTCAGCAGCTGGTCGCGGTTGAGCACCCGCTGCGGGTGGTCGAGAAACACCCGCAGCAGCCGGTATTCGGCGCCGCTCAGGGCCACCAGGGTGTCCTCGGCGTCCAGCAGGTGGCGGGCGCTGGTGTCCAGCCGCCATTGGCCGAACGCCAGCAAGCGGCCGGCCTCGGTGACCTGCAGGTTGGGCGGCAGCATGCGCGTGCGGCGCAGCACGGCGTTGATGCGTGCCAGCAGTTCGCGGGCGGCGAAGGGCTTGGTCAGGTAGTCGTCGGCGCCCATCTCCAGGCCAATGATGCGGTCGGTCTCGTCGTTGCGGGCAGTCAGCATCAGCACCGGGATGGCCTTGTGCTTGCCGGCGCGCAGCTCCCGGCACAGCAGCAGGCCGTCGTCGCCCGGCATCATGATGTCCAGCACGATCAGGTCCACCGGGGTGTCGTCCAGTACGCCGCGCATCTGCCGGCCATCGCCGGCGACGCTGGTGCGCAGGCCGTTCTTCTGCAGGTAGTTGCCCACCAGCTCACGGATCTCGCGATCGTCATCGACGATCAGAATGTGGTCCACATGCTCCATGACAGTTCCTCGTTGGGCGGTTGCCGGCATTCTACCCAGCGCAACGGCCTTTGCTTGTCCGGCTTTGTATTGCAGTGTATCTGCCGCCACGCCAGACACACAGTGGTGCAAAACCCCTGTTTTCGGGGCCTTGCGTGACACATTGCAGATACCCCCAAGGCATTCAATAGCACCACGGCCACCCAACAGCAGTGGCCACCTTACTAGCCAATTGAATGATCGAGGGCACCACCATGAACCTGTACATCAAAACCATCAGCGCCATCGCCGTGTTCGCCGCCGCCAGCTTCGGCGCCGTTGCCGCCCAGGCCGCCACCGCTCCGGTGCAGGACACCTACCACTACGGCCAGCACCTGGACATCCAGAAAGTCGTGGCCGACAACGCCGACAATTCCCTGACCTGCCAGGTGGTGGGCGCACACATGACCTACCTGGACTCGCACAACCAGGAACACGTGCTCAACTACCGCCGCATGGCCGAAGTCTGCAACCTGGGCGAATGAACCGCAGCTGAACAGCGGACGAACAGGCGTAAAGACTCGGTAAAAGCGGTTGCCAGGGCCGTGTGGTTGGGAGGATTCTTGCCCTATTCACCCAGCCTGGCAGGGATTGACCATGAACCATTCGACTATCGGCCTGATCGCGCTGGTCGTGATTGCGATACTGGGCCCCGCGACCGTCCTCTATGACCTGCTGCGTGACAGTGGCGACAAGCGACACGTAGACAAGGAGGAGGGCGGTTCTCTATAGTTGGCAGCCTACTAGTTAGGCTGCTATCTATATGCCCACGCCCGCTTCGCCGCTCGTCCCCCGCGCCCCCTTGTGGCTGTTGGTGCTGATCACCATCAGCGGCACCCTGGCCATGCACATGTTCGTCCCGGCGCTGCCTGCCGCCGCCACGGCGCTGGGGGTGGACAGCGCCGCCATGCAACGCACCATCAGCATCTACATCCTGGGCCTGGCGTTCGGGCAGCTGGCCTACGGGCCGCTGTCCGATGGCCTCGGCCGCCGGCCGATGCTGCTGGTGGGCCTGGGCCTGTACACCGTGGCCGGTTGCTGCGCAGTGTTCGCCGGCGACGTCCACACCCTGGTGTTGGCGCGCCTGGTGCAGGCCCTGGGCGGCTGCGCGGGGTTGGCCCTGGGCCGTGCCATCGTGCGCGACGGCGCCAAGCTGGACGATGCGGTGCGCGACCTGGCCATGCTCAACCTGATGATGATGGTAGGGCCCGGCTTTGCGCCGCTGATTGGCTCGCTGATCAGCGAGCATCTGGGCTGGCGGGCGATCTTCGTGGTACTGGCCAGCCTGGGCGCCGTTACCCTGCTGTGCACCTGGCGGCTGCTGCCCGAAACCGGCTCGCCCACCGGCCAGGTCAGCGCCCGGGCCCTGGCCCGCGACTACACGCAACTGCTGCGCTCGCCGGTGTTCCTGGGCTTCGCCATCGGTGGCGCGTGCATGACCACCGCCATCTACGCCTTTATCGCTGCCGCGCCGTTCATCATTGGTACCGAGCTGCACCGGCCGTTGAGCGAGGTAGGCATTTACCTGGGGCTGTTGATCGTCGGCATGTCGGTGGGCAATGCGTTGACGCGGCGGTTGATCCGCAGCGTGTCGGCGGACCGGTTGCTGATGGCCGGGGGCTGGCTGAGCCTAGGCAGTGCCGCGAGCCTGTTGCTGGTGGTGGCCAGCGGTGCGGTGTCGGTGGCCTGGATTGTCGGCCTGGTCAGCCTTTTCGCCGTGGGCGCCGGCCTGGCCAGCCCGGCGGCCATGAGCCGGGCGCTGGGGGTGGATGCGCACCTGGTCGGTTCGGCGGCGGGGTTGTACGGGTTTGGGCAAATGGCGGTGGGGGCGTTGTGCACCTATGCCGTGGGCTTTGGCCGGGATCCGGCGTTGGCGGCGGCGGTGGTGCTCAGTACGGCGGCGTTGCTGGGGTTGGTGGCGTTTAGCCTGGGGATGGCGGCGCGGCGGAGTAGGGAGGTGGAGGTTGCGGCGATGGTGTGATGTGTAGGCCGACACACCGCGCACGGCTTGTGATCTTGATCCCGTGCGGCCTTTGATCTTGATTGTGTGCCCCGTAAAGCGCCAGGGCCGACTGGAGGCGTCGGCCGAGCGGTCCACGGCGTAGCCGGGGAAGACGGAACCGGAGGCGCTTCTATTCCGGGCCGTCGGCCGCTTGGGCGACGCCGGAGGGAGGGGACCCGCAGCGAAGCGTAGGGACCAAGCAGGGGCAAGCCTTTTTTGGTTACTTTTTGGGGCGTTTGCCAAAAAGTGACCCGGCGTAAGGCCGGAAAGGTGATTGTGCATCACCCTGAATGCTGGATATACATAAGGCTTTCGAATCCCGCTTCGGCGATTTCGAACATATCCATTTTCGTGGTGCGACCACTGACCGTTTCGCCCTTACGGCGACTCACTTTTTTTCAGACGCCAAAAAAAGTAAGCAAAAAACGCTTGCCCCTGCTTGGGCCCTCCGCTGCGCTAC
>NZ_JBWGIG010000065.1:0-19777 GCF_056312595.1 Pseudomonas sp. GYB4201
CCTGCGGCCGCTGCTACAGGGGGCGTATCAGCGGCCGCAGGCCGCGTCCGGGATCAACGCTGATGCACCTTGCGCCCCGCTGCATAGGTCTGCTGCACGGTGCGATCATCCCCCAGCGTGGTCAGCACGAACAACGTCTCTTCAATACTCTTGGACTGCTGGATGCGGTAGCCCAGCAGCGGCGTGGCGTTGTAGTCCAGCACCACGAAGTCGGCATCGCTGCCCGGCTGCAGGTTGCCCACCTTGTCTTCCAGGCGCAGCGCCCGGGCGCCGCCCAGGGTGGCCAGGTACAGTGATTTGAACGGGCTCAGGCGCGCGCCCTGCAGCTGCATCACCTTGTAGGCCTCGTTCAGCGTGTGCAGCAGCGAGAAGCTGGTGCCGCCGCCCACGTCCGTGCCCAGGCCGACGTTGAGCTTGTGCTTCTCGGCCTGGGGCAGGTTGAACAGGCCGCTGCCCAGGAACAGGTTCGAGGTAGGGCAGAAGGCAATCGCCGAGCCGGTCTCGGCCAGGCGCGCGCATTCCTCGTCGCACAGGTGCACGCCGTGGGCGAACACCGAGCGCTCGCCCAGCAGCTGGTAGTGGTCGTACACGTCCAGGTAGCCCTTGCGCTCGGGGAACAGCGTCTTCACCCACTCGATCTCCTTGAGGTTCTCGCTGATGTGGGTCTGCATGTAGACGTTCGGGTATTCCTTGAGCAGCTGGCCGGCCACGGTCAGTTGCTCGGGGGTGCTGGTGGGCGCGAAGCGTGGGGTGACCGCGTAGTGCAGGCGGCCCTTGCCGTGCCAGCGCTCGATCAGCGCCTTGCTGTCGGCGTAGCTGCTTTCGGCGGTGTCCACCAGGTAGTCCGGCGCGTTGCGGTCCATCATCACCTTGCCGGCGATCATGCGCAGGTCGAGCTTTTCGGCCGCCTCGAAGAAGGCGTTCACCGACTCGGGGTGCACGCTGCCGAACACCAGCGCGGTGGTGGTGCCGTTGCGCAGCAGTTCCTTGATGAAGATGTCCGCCACTTCGTCGGCGTGGGCCTTGTCGGCGAACTGGCTTTCGAACGGGAAGGTGTAGGTGTTCAGCCAGTCCAGCAGCTGCTCGCCGTAGGAGGCGATCATGCCGGTCTGCGGCAGGTGGATGTGGGTGTCGATGAAGCCGGGGGTAATCAGCGCGTCGGGGAAGTGCTCAATGGCGACTTCCGCCGGCAGGCTCGGCAGCAGCGCCTCGGCGTGGCCGACGGCGGCGATCACGCCGTTCTCCACCACCAGCAGGCCGTCGGCGAAGTATTCATAGGAGGCGTCGATGCCCACTTCGGCGGGGTCGCCGATGCTGTGCAGGATGGCGGCGCGGTAGGCTTTGCGGGTCAGGCTCATGGGTATCAATGTCTCAGGCTTGGCTGCGTCGCGAGTGCGGCAGCAGTTGGGCAATGGGTTCGGCACCGGCAGTGGCCAGGCCGAAGTTGGCGTTGTAGGTGGCGATGATTTCGGCGGCCACGGACACGGCGATTTCAATCGGCAATTTGCCTTTGACGTCGGCCAGGCCCATAGGGCACCTCATGCGTTGCACAACCTGGGGGTCGAAGCCGCGGTCGCGCAGCCGGTGTTCGAATTTCACCCGCTTGGTCTTCGAGCCGATCAGGCCGAACCAGGTGAAATCGTTGCGCTTGAGGATAGCCGCGGTCAGCTCCAGGTCGAGCTGGTGGTTGTGGGTCATGACGATGCAGTAGCTGCCCGGTGGCAGGTTGTCGACTTCGTCCACCGGTTCTTCGTTGACGATCTTGCGCACCCCCTCGGGGAGGTGCGCGGGGAATTCCTGCTCGCGCGAGTCGATCCAGGTGACGCGGCAGGGCAGGGCGGCCAGCAGTGGCACCAGCGCGCGGCCGACGTGGCCGGCGCCGAACACGGCAATGCGCGCCTGCACCTGGCCCATGGGCTCGAACAGCAGCACGGTGACGCCGCCGCAGCACTGGCCCAGGCTGGCGCCCAGGCTGAAGCGCTCCAGGTGCGTGCCCTGGCGGCCGTTGGCGAGCATCTCGCGGGCGATGTGCATGGCCTTGTATTCCAGGTGCCCGCCACCGATGGTGTCGTACAGCTGGGTGGCGCTGACCACCATCTTCGAGCCGGCGTTGCGCGGGGTGGAGCCCTGCTCCTCGATGATGGTGACGAGCACGCAGGGTTCGCCCTGCTGCTGCAGCTCGGCGAGGGCGCTGATCCAGTTGTTCATGGTTGAAGATCTCCTTCGACCGTTATGACCTCTTCGCGGGCAGAGCCCGCTCCCACCATTAACCTGTGCATTTCACACCTCTGTGGGAGCGGGCTCTGCCCGCGAAGAGGTCGACGCCGCTTCCTGCGCCTTGCGCATCTGCTCGCACCCCCACAACACCCGCTCCGGCGTGGCCGGGGCGTCGATGTTGGGCTGCACCTTGTAATCCGCCAGGCTGGCTACCGCATCCTTGATCGCGCACCAGGCGGCGATGCCGAGCATGAACGGCGGCTCGCCCACGGCCTTGGAGTGGAACACCGTGTCTTCCGGGTTCTTGCGGTTTTCCACCAGCTTCACCCGCAGGTCGGCCGGCATGTCGGCCACCGCCGGGATCTTGTAGCTGGCCGGGCCGTTGGTCACCAGCTTGCCCTTGGCGTTCCACACCAGCTCTTCGGTGGTCAGCCAGCCCATGCCCTGGATGTAGCCACCTTCCACCTGGCCGATGTCGATGGCCGGGTTCAGCGAGGCGCCCACGTCATGCAGGATGTCGGTGCGCAGCATCTTGTACTCGCCGGTCAGGGTGTCGACCACCACCTCGGCGCAGGCGGCGCCGAAGGCGAAGTAGTAGAACGGCCGGCCGCGCGCCTGGCTGCGGTCGTAGAAGATCTTCGGGGTCTTGTAGTAGCCGGTGCTGGACAGCGACACCTGGCCCATCCACGCCTGCACGATCAGGTCGGCGAAGGGCATGACCAACTCGCGCACGCGCACGTGGCCGTTGCGGAACTCGACGTCTTCCTCGCTGACCGCGTACTTGCGCGCGGCAAACTCCACCAGGCGCTGCTTGATGGTTTCGGCAGCGTTCTGCGCGGCCTTGCCGTTCAGGTCGGCGCCGCTGGAGGCGGCCGTCGGCGAGGTGTTGGGCACCTTGTCGGTGTTGGTGGCGGTGATCTGGATGCGGCCGATGTCCACCTGGAACACCTCGGCCACCACCTGCGCGACCTTGGTGTTGAGCCCCTGGCCCATCTCGGTGCCGCCGTGGTTGAGGTGGATGCTGCCGTCGGTGTAGATGTGGATCAGCGCGCCTGCCTGGTTGAGGAAGCTGGCGGTGAACGAGATGCCGAATTTCACCGGGGTCAGCGCCAGGCCTTTCTTCAGCACCGGGCTGTGGGCGTTGAAGCGGCGGATGGATTCGCGGCGCTCCTGGTATTCGCTGCTGGCTTCAAGGTCAGCAGTCATTTCCTCCAGCAGGTTGTGCTCCACCGTCTGGTAGTAGTGGGTGACGTTGCGCTCGGTCTTGCCGTAGTAATTGGCCTTGCGCACGGCCAGCGGGTCCAGCGCCAGGTGGCGGGCGATGCGGTCCATCACCTCCTCGATGGCGACCATGCCCTGGGGCCCGCCGAAGCCGCGGTAGGCGGTGTTGGAGGCGGTGTTGGTCTTGCAGCGGTGGCCGTTGATGGTGGCGTCGCCCAGGTAGTACGAGTTGTCGGCATGGAACATGGCACGGTCGACGATGGACGCCGACAGGTCCGGCGAGTAGCCGCAGTTGCCGGCCAGGTCCATGTTGATGCCGTGCAGGCGGCCGCTGTCGTCGAAGCCCACGTCGTATTCGACGTAGAAGGGGTGGCGCTTGCCGGTCATGGACATGTCTTCCACCCGCGGCAGGCGCATCTTGGTCGGCTGGCCGGTGAGGTGCGCGATCACCGCGCACAGGCACGCCGGGCTGGCCGCCTGGGTTTCCTTGCCACCGAAGCCGCCGCCCATGCGGCGCATGTCGACGACGATCTTGTTCATCGACACGTCCAGCACCTCGGCCACCAGCTTCTGCACCTCGGTGGGGTTCTGGGTGGAGCAATAGACGATCATGCCGCCGTCCTCGGTGGGCATCACCGAGGAGATCTGCGTTTCCAGGTAGAAGTGCTCCTGGCCGCCGATGTGCAGGGTGCCTTGCAGGCGGTGCGGGGCGCTGGCCAGGGCGGTGTCGGCGTCGCCACGCTTGTGGGTGTGGCTGTCGAGCACGTAATGCTGCTTGCGGAAGGCCTCGACCACGTCGAGCACCGGCTCCAGGTCTTCGTATTCGATGATCGCGGCCATGGCCGCCTTGCGCGCGGTCTCCAGGTCGCGCGCGGCCACCGCCACCACTGGCTGGCCGACGAACTCCACCAGGTCGATGGCCAGCAGCGGGTCGCCGGGCAGCAGCGGGCCGATGTCCTTCAGGCCGGGAATGTCCTCGTGGGTAATGGCAATGCGCACGCCGGGGAAGGCGTAGCAGGGCGTGGTGTCGATCTTCACCACCCGCGCGTGGGCGCGGTCCGACAGCCGTGCGTACACGTGCAGCTGGTTGGGGAATTCCAGCCGGTCGTCGATGTACTGCGCCTCGCCGGACACGTGCTTGTCGGCGCTGTCGTGCTTGACGCTGCGGCCCACGCCAGTGGTCAGGCCCTGGGCAAAGCGTTCGGCCAGTTGCGCCTGGGTGAGGGTTTCGCCGTGATGGTTAGACATAAGCGGTCACCCGGGTCTCGATGTAAGGCGATTGCTGCTCGATGAAGTACTTGCGCAGCAGGTTCTGGGCGGCCAGCAGGCGGTATTCCTTGCTGGCGCGGAAGTCGGACAGCGGCGTGAAGTCCTCGGCCAGGGCGGCGCAGGCGGCTTCCAGCGTGGCGTTGTTGAACACCTTGCCCAGCAGCGCGGCTTCGCAGGCCTGGGCGCGCTTGGGAATGGCGGCCATGCCACCGAAGGCGGCGCGCGCGTCGGTGACCACGCCGTCTTCCAGCGCCAGGTTGAAGGCGGCGCACACGGCGGAGATGTCATCGTCCAGGCGCTTCGACACTTTATAGGCGCGGAAGCTGCGGCCGGCCCGGGCGCGGGGCACGATGATCTTCTCGATGAACTCGCTCTCCTGGCGCGCGGTGATGCGGTAGTCGATGAAATAGTCTTCCAGCGCCAGGGTGCGAGTGGCGTTGCCCTTGCGCAGCACGATCTGCGCGCCCAGGGCAATCAGCAGGGGCGGGCTGTCGCCGATGGGCGAGGCGTTGCCGATATTGCCGCCCAGGGTGCCCTGGTTGCGGATCTGCAGGCTGGCGAAACGGTGCAGCAGTTCGCCGAAGTCCGGGTATTCGGCGCTCAGGGCGTCGTAGCAGTCGGTGAGCGGCGTGGCAGCGCCGATCTCCAGGCGGTCGTCGAAGTGCTCGATGCGCTTCATCTCGGCGACGTTGCCCACGTAGATCATCACCGGCAGGGTGCGGTGGAACTGCGTTACCTCCAGCGCCAGGTCGGTACCGCCGGCCAGCAGCCGGGCTTCGGGGTGCGAACCGTACAGGTCGGCGAGGTCGGCGACGGTCAGCGGCACCAGGCAGCGCTTGTCGCCGCTGTTCAGTTCACCGGTCTCGGTGGGGACGATGGCCTTGAGGCGGGCGATGGTCTCGGCCTCGGCGGCGTCGAACTGGTCCGGCGCCTGCTGGCAGCAGGCCTGTTCGGCGGCGGCCAGAATGGGGCGGTAGCCGGTGCAGCGGCACAGGTTGCCGGCCAGGGCCTCGTGGGCCTTGTGCGAGTCGGGTTCGGCGCTGTTCTTCTGCAAGGCGAACAGCGACATCACGAAGCCCGGGGTGCAGAAGCCGCACTGCGAGCCGTGGCAGTCGACCATGGCCTGCTGCACGCTGTGCAACTGGCCCTTGTGCTTGAGGTCTTCGACGCAGATCAGCTGTTTGCCGTGCAGCGACGAGACAAAGGTGAGGCACGAGTTCAGGCTGCGGTAGCGCAAGGCCTCGCCTTCCAGTTCCGCCACCACCACGGTGCAGGCGCCGCAGTCGCCGCTGGCGCAGCCCTCCTTGGTGCCGGGCTTTTTCAGGTGCGTGCGCAGGTATTCCAGCACGGTGAGGTTGGGGTCCAGGGCGTGTTCACTGCGCAATTCCCTGTTGAGTAGAAACTGGATCACGGAAGGCCTCGCTGACACATTTATTGTTGTTGACCGATAGCATTGAATTTAGCAGTTCTGACTTTGCGGTCAACAGTTTTCTGACTCAAAAGTCAGGATTTCGGGCGAGTGGAAATCTCGCCTGCAGGCAACATTTGATTTATTTGCTTATTCCATGCCAAAAGGCCATGTCCCCCTCTGCGTTTCCAGGGGGCAAGTGCGCTACACTTCGCCGCTTGCCATGTTTGAAGAGTTTGAAGGACAACCATGACGTTCAAGGCGCCGGACAGCCTCTCCGAGCAAATCGCCGATTACCTGGCCGAACGCATCATCCAGGGCGAACTTGCGCCCGGTGAGCGCATTCAGGAACAGAAGGTGACGGCGGCGCTCAATGTCAGCCGCGGCTCGGTGCGCGAAGCACTGCTGATCCTGCAGCGGCGCCATCTGATCGCCATCCTGCCGCGTCGCGGTGCACACGTGACCGAACTCAGCGCCCATAAGGTGCAGAGCCTGTGCGCCTTGATGAGCGAGATGTACATCCTGCTCGGCAACGCCGTGGCCCAGCGCTGGCAGGGCCCGGCTGAGCTCGAACCGTTCGTGGCCATCCAGCAGCGCCTCACCGCCAGCCTCGAGCGCCAGGACATCAAGGCCTTCGTCGAGGACAGCTTCAACGTGATGCGGGCCGCCTACCCGTTCGCCGACAACCCGTACCTGCAGGAGACCGTCGAGAACCTGCAGCCGGCCATGAGCCGCACCTATTACCTGGCGCTGGAGCAGCGCAAGGCCACCATGGGCGACTACCTGGCGCTGTTCGACAGCCTGCTGGACGCCGTGGTGGCCCGCGACCTGGCGCGCATCCGCACGGTGCTGGGCGATTACACCCAGCGCAGTTGCCAGTTGGTGCTGGCCGCCCTGGCGAACCGCTGACATGCGCCTGAAGTGCATCCGGCTGGCGGGGTTCAAGTCCTTCGTCGACCCCACCACGGTCAACTTCCCCAGCAACATGGCGGCGGTGGTGGGGCCCAACGGGTGCGGCAAATCCAACATCATCGACGCGGTGCGCTGGGTGATGGGCGAAAGCTCGGCGAAGAACCTGCGCGGCGAGTCGATGACCGACGTCATCTTCAACGGCTCCACCAGCCGCAAGCCGGTGAGCCAGGCCAGCATCGAACTGGTGTTCGACAACAGCGACGGCACCCTGGTGGGCGAATACGCCGCCTACGCGGAGATTTCCATCCGCCGCAAGGTGACGCGCGACAGCCAGAACACCTACTTCCTCAACGGCACCAAGTGCCGCCGCAAGGACATCACCGATATCTTCCTGGGCACCGGCCTGGGCCCGCGCAGCTATTCCATCATCGAGCAGGGCATGATCAGCAAGCTGATCGAGGCCAAGCCCGAGGAGCTGCGCAACTTCATCGAGGAAGCCGCGGGCATCTCCAAGTACAAGGAGCGCCGCCGCGAGACCGAGAACCGCATCCGCCGTACCCACGAAAACCTCGAGCGCCTGACCGACCTGCGCGAAGAGCTGGAACGCCAGCTTGAGCGCCTGCACCGCCAGGCCCAGGCCGCCGAGAAGTACCAGGAATACAAGGCCGAGGAGCGTCAGCTCAAGGCGCAGCTGTCGGCCCTGCGCTGGCAGGCACTGAATGAACAGGTGGCCCAGCGCGAAGCGGTCATCGGCACCCAGGAGGTCAGCTTCGAGGCCCTGGTGGCCGAGCAGCGCAACGCCGACGCGGCCATCGAGCGCCTGCGCGACGGCCATCACGACCTGTCCGAGCGTTTCAACCTCGTGCAGGGCCGCTTCTATTCCGTGGGCGGTGACATTGCCCGCGTCGAGCAGAACATCCAGCACGGCCAGCAGCGCCTGCGCCAGTTGCAGGATGACCTGAAGGAAGCCGAGCGCTCGCGCCAGGAAACCGAATCCCACCTGGGCCACGACCGCACCTTGCTGGCCACCCTGGGCGAAGAGCTGGACATGCTTGCGCCCGAGCAGGAAATGACCAGCGCCGCCGCCGAAGAGGCTGCCGCCGCCCTGGAAGAGTCCGAGTCCACCATGCACGGCTGGCAGGAGCAGTGGGACAGCTTCAACACCCGCTCCGCCGAGCCGCGCCGCCAGGCCGAGGTGCAGCAGTCGCGCATCCAGCAGCTGGACCAGTCCATGGAACGCCTGGGCGAGCGCCAGCGGCGCCTGGGCGAGGAGCGCGCGCAACTGGCTGCCGACCCTGAGGACGCGGCCATCCTGGAACTGGGCGAGCAACTGGCCGCCAGCGACATGCTCATTGAAGAACTGCAGGCCAGCGAGGCCCAGCAGGTGGAGCGCCTGGAGCAGTTGCGCGAGCAACTGCAACAGGCCACCCGCGACCAGCAGCAGGCCCAGGGCGAGCTGCAACGCCTGAACGGCCGCCTGGCCTCCCTGGAAGCCTTGCAACAGGCCGCCCTGGACCCCGGCACCGGCACCGCCGAGTGGCTGCGCGACCAGCAGCTGGACCAGCGCCCGCGCCTGGCCGAAGGCCTGCGCGTGGAAGCCGGCTGGGAGCTGGCGGTGGAGACCGTGCTGGGCGCCGATCTGCAAGCGGTGCTGGTGGATGATTTCGACGGCCTGGCGCTGGGCAGTTTCGAGCAGGGCGAGCTGCGCCTGCTCAGCGCCGCGCCGGGCACGCCGGCCTTGCCCGGCAGCCTGCTGGACAAGGTCGACAGCCGCACCGACCTCAGCCCCTGGCTGGGCCAGGTCAAGCCAGTGGAAACCCTGGCGGCAGCGCTGGCCGCCCGCGCGCAGCTGCAGCCCGGGCAGAGCTTGATCAGCCGCGACGGCTACTGGGTAGGCCGGCATTTCCTGCGCGTCAGCCGTGCCAGCGACGCCCAGGGCAGCGTGCTGGCGCGTGGCCAGGAGCTGGAAAACCTGGGCCTGGAGCGCGACGAGCGCGAAGCCGCCCTGGCCAGCCTGGAAGAGCGCCTGGAGCGTCTGCGCGAGCAGCAATTGCTGCAGGAAGAGGCCCGCGAGCAACTGCGCCGCCAGCTGGCCGACGAGGCCCGCCAGCAGGGCGAGCTCAAGGCCCAGCTGTCCGCCGGCCGCGCCAAGGCCGAACAGCTGACCCTGCGCCGCCGCCGGCTCGACGAAGAGCTGGCGGAACTGGCCGAGCAGCGCGCGCTGGAAAGCGAGCAGCTGGGCGAGTCGCGCCTGCAACTGCAGGACGCCCTCGACGCCATGGCGCAGGACACCGAGCAGCGCGAACTGCTGATGGCCCAGCGCGACAGCCTGCGCGAGCGCCTCGACCAGGTGCGCCACGACGCCCGTCAGCACAAGGACCACGCCCACCAGTTGGCCGTGCGCCTGGGCTCCCTGCGCGCCCAGCACGACTCCACCCGCCAGGCCCTGGAGCGCCTGGAGCTGCAGGCCGAGCGCCTGACCGAGAAGCGCGAGCAGCTGTCGCTGAACCTGGAGGAGGGCGAGGCACCGCTGGAAGAGCTGCGCCTCAAGCTCGAAGAGCTGCTGGAACGGCGCATGGCCGTCGACGAGGAAATGCGCCAGGCGAAAATGGCCCTGGAAGACGCCGACAGCGAACTGCGCGACGCCGAGAAGCGCCGCACCCAGGCCGAGCAGCAGTCACAGATGATCCGCGGCCAGCTGGAGCAGCACCGCATGGAATGGCAGGGCCTGAGCGTGAAGCGCGCCGCCCTGCAGGAACAATTGCACGAGGATGGCTACGACCTGCAAGGCGTCATCGCCACCCTCGACCCCCTGGCCAACGAAAAAGAGGCCGAGGACGAACTGGAGCGCATCAACGCGCGCATCCAGCGCCTGGGCGCCATCAACCTGGCGGCCATCGACGAGTACCAGCAGCAGTCCGAGCGCAAGCGCTACCTGGACGCCCAGAACGATGACCTGGTGGAGGCGCTGGACACCCTGGAAAACGTCATCCGCAAGATCGACAAGGAAACCCGCAACCGCTTCAAGGATACCTTTGATCAGATAAATGGCGGTTTGCAGGCCTTATTCCCAAAAGTTTTCGGTGGCGGCAGCGCTTACTTGGAACTGACAGGCGAAGATCTACTCGATACAGGGGTGACCATTATGGCGCGGCCCCCGGGCAAGAAGAACAGCACCATCCATTTGCTCTCTGGTGGTGAGAAAGCGCTGACGGCCCTGGCCCTGGTGTTCTCCATCTTCCAGTTGAACCCGGCGCCGTTCTGCATGCTCGACGAAGTTGACGCCCCGCTGGATGACGCTAACGTTGGACGCTATGCCCGCTTGGTGAAAGAAATGTCCCAAACGGTTCAATTTATCTACATCACCCACAACAAGATCGCCATGGAAATGGCCGACCAGTTGATGGGCGTGACCATGCACGAGCCCGGTTGCTCGCGCCTGGTGGCGGTGGACGTAGAGGAGGCGATGGCAATGGTCGACGCCTGAAAGCGAGCGAATTTGGACCGCTTGCACTTTAATGGCGTATCTGCTGCGACAGACGGTGTAAAGTTATCTTTGGTCGTGCTAGTTTATTGGACATATTTTCGTACGCGTGGGGAAAACGCCTGTCAGAACATAGAGTTGGCGCCACGTTTTAAAGGGGGTTCAAGCCCTTTATTTTTCAGCATTTTTCATAGAGGCACAGGATTAAATGGAAATCGGTCTGCGCGAGTGGCTGATCGTCATCGGCGTCATTGTCATCGCCGGTATTCTCTTCGATGGCTGGCGCCGCATGCGCGGCGGCAAGGGCAAATTGAAATTCAGGCTCGACCGCAGCTTCTCCAACCTGCCGGACGAAGAGCACAGCGCCGAAGTGCTGGGCCCGTCGCGGGTGCTGGAAGAGCAGCGCGAGCCGTCCCTGGACGAGCATGACCTGCCGTCCATGAGCGCCCCTGCGCGCGAACCGGTGGCGCCCAAGCGCAACAAGAAACAGGAGCGCGAGCGTGAACGTGAGCGCGAGCGTGCGGTGGCCGAATCGGCCCAGGGCGCTTTGCCGCTGGAGCCCGAGCAGCCAGCGGCCTTCAGCGCCCGCGACCGCGAGGACGACTTCCCGGACGACAAGGCCCCGGCCTTCAACGCCGCGGGCGCTGCCCCGGTGGAACACCGCGACCAGCCCCAGGCCGAGGAAGTGCTGGTGATCAGCGTGATCTCCCGTTCCGAAGGCGGCTTCAAGGGCCCGGCGCTGCTGCAGAACATCCTCGAAAGCGGCCTGCGCTTTGGTGAAATGGACATCTTCCACCGCCACGAAAGCATGGCCGGCAACGGCGAGGTGCTGTTCTCCATGGCCAACGCCGTGAAGCCGGGCATCTTCGACCTGGACGACATCGACCACTTCAGCACCCGTGCCGTGAGCTTCTTCCTCGGCCTGCCAGGCCCGCGTCACCCCAAGCAGGCCTTCGACGTGATGGTGGCCGCGGCCCGCAAGCTGGCCCACGAACTGGACGGCGAACTCAAGGACGACCAGCGCAGCGTGCTGACCGCCCAGACCATCGAACACTACCGCCAGCGTATTGTCGAATTCGAACGCCGGGCGCTGACCCAGAAGCGTTGAGATCGTTGGCCCTGCCCCTGTAGGAGCCGACCTTGGTCGCGATGGGGTTTCACAACACCATCGCCGAACACCTGAAGAGCAGCCCCGGCTGCTCTTTTGCTTTACACGAGAACACACAAGATGACCGCCGCCAACACCCGGATCCTCGAACTGCGCGCCGAACTGGACCTGCACAACTACCGCTACCACGTGCTCGACGAGCCGAGCATCCCGGACGCCGAATACGACCGGCTGTTCCGCGAACTCAAGGCGCTGGAAGCCGAGCATCCGGAGTTGGTGACCGCCGACTCACCCACCCAGCGCGTGGGCAATGCGGCGCTGACCGCGTTCAGCCAGGTGCGCCACGAGATCCCCATGCTCAGCCTGGGCAACGCCTTCGAAGAAACCGACATGCGCGAGTTCGACCGCCGGGTGACCGAGGGTTTGGACCTGCCGGTCGGTGACCTGTTCGGCGGCGGCGCGGCGGTGCAATACAGCTGCGAGCCCAAGCTCGACGGCCTGGCCGTGAGCCTGCTGTACCAGGATGGCCTGCTGGTGCGCGGCGCCACCCGTGGTGACGGTACCACCGGCGAGGACATCAGCGTCAACGTGCGCACCATCCGCAACGTGCCGCTCAAGCTGCACGGCGAGGGCTGGCCGGCCACCCTGGAAGTGCGCGGCGAAGTGTTCATGTCCAAGGCCGGTTTCGAACGCCTTAACGAGGCGCAGATGGAGGCGGGCGGCAAGACCTTCGCCAACCCGCGCAACGCCGCCGCCGGCAGCCTGCGCCAGCTGGACTCGAAGATCACCGCCAGCCGCCCGCTGGAATTCTGCTGCTACGGCCTGGGCCAGGTGTCCGAGAACATCGCCGACACCCACATCGGCAACCTTGAACAGCTGAAAGCCTGGGGCATGCCCATCAGCCGCGAGCTGAAACTGGCCAACGGCATCGACGAGTGCCTGGCCTACTACCGCGACATCGGCGAGCGCCGCAACGCGCTCACCTACGAAATCGACGGCGTGGTGTTCAAGGTCAACAGCCTGGCCAGCCAGCGCGAACTGGGCTTCCGCGCCCGCGAGCCACGCTGGGCCATCGCCCACAAGTTCCCGGCCATGGAAGAACTGACCGAGCTGCTGGACGTGGAATTCCAGGTGGGGCGTACCGGGGCGGTGACGCCGGTGGCGCGTTTGAAGCCGGTGAAGGTCGCTGGTGTGACGGTCGCCAACGCCACCCTGCACAACATGGACGAAGTGGCGCGCCTGGGCCTGATGATCGGCGACACGGTGATCATCCGCCGCGCCGGCGACGTGATCCCGCAGGTGATGCAGGTGGTCACCGAGCGCCGCCCGGCCGACGCCCGCCCCGTGCACATTCCCGAGACCTGCCCGGTGTGCGGCTCCCACGTGGAGCGCACGCAACTGGTAAAACGCAGCAAGGGCAAGGAAACCGTCAGCGAAGGCGCCGTGTACCGCTGCGTCGGGCGCCTGGCCTGTGGCGCACAGCTGAAGCAGGCGATCATCCACTTCGTTTCCCGCCGGGCCATGGACATCGACGGCCTGGGCGAGAAAAGCGTCGAGCAGTTGGTAGACGAGGGCCTGGTGGGCTCGCCGGCCGACCTCTACACCCTGGGCTTTGAACAGATTGTCGACCTGGAAGGCTTCGCCGAAGTGTCGAGCAACAAGCTGCTGGAGGCCATCGCCGCCAGCAAGCGCCCGACCCTGGCGCGCTTCATCTTCGCCCTGGGCATTCCCGACGTAGGCGAGGAGACCGCCAAGGTGCTCGCGCGTTCGCTGGGTTCGCTGGAACGCATCATGGTGGCGCTGCCCCAGGTGCTTACTTACCTGCCCGATGTGGGCCTGGAAGTGGCGTACGAAATTCACAGCTTCTTCGAGGACCCGCACAACCGCACGGTCATCGGCCAGCTGCTGGAGCGTGGCCTGGAGCCCCAGGACCAGGGCGACGTGCACGCCGAGTTCGCCGCCAGCACCACCCTGGCCGGGCTGATCGCCAAGCTGGACATCAGCTCGGTCGGCCCCACCGGCGCCGAGAAACTGGTGAGCAAGCTGGGCAGCCTCGACAAGATCATTGCCGCCGATGGCATCGACCTGCGCCAGGCCCTGGCGGCCAAGCAGGCGGACGCGGTGCGCGAGTACTTCCTGGTGCCTGAAAACGCCCAGCGTGCCCTGGCTGTGGAGCAACAGCTGCAAGCCTTCGGCATGCACTGGGGCAGCGAGAAAAAAGTCATCGAAGGCCTGCCCCTCACCGGCCAGACCTGGGTGCTGACCGGCAGCCTGGAGCGCATGAGCCGCGACGTGGGCAAGGAAAAGCTGGAAAGCCTGGGCGCCAAGGTGGCCGGCTCGGTGTCGGCCAAGACCCACTGCGTGGTGGCGGGCCCCGGTGCCGGCTCCAAGCTGACCAAGGCCAACGAGCTGGGCGTGAAGGTGCTCGACGAAGACGCCTTCGTCGCCTTCCTGGAAGGCCACGGCATCACCGCCTGACGGTGGAATGGCCATCGCGACCAAGGTCGGTTCCTACGCGGTCGTTGTAGGAGCCGACCTTGGTCGCGATGGCCGCGCCGCGGTCTCCCGCCCCGCACCTTTTTATGCAACGATCCCACCGCAGCGCACTCATAAGGAAATGCCAAAACTGCGGGGGTCACCCATGTCACAGCCGGACCAGGACACCATTCAATGGCTCGTGGACCAGTCCATGCTCCACGCCGCCAAGCAACGCGCCCTTCATTACGCAGGTCAAGCCCGCCTGTGGCAACGGCCCTTCGCCGAAGCCCGGCCGCGGGACGCCTCGGCCATCGCCTCGGTGTGGTTCACCGCCTACCCCGCGTCCATCGTCACCCGTGAGGGTGGTTCGGTGTTGCAGGCGCTGGGTGATGAAACCCTGTGGCACGCGCTGTCGGAAATCGGTATCCAGGGCATCCACAACGGCCCGCTGAAACTCTCCGGCGGCCTGCGCGGCCGCGAACGCACCCCCAGCGTCGACGGCAACTTCGACCGCATGAGCTTCGACATCGACCCGGCCCTGGGCACCGAGGCGGAAATGCTCGGCCTGAGCCGCATCGCCGCCGCCCACAACGCCATCGTCATCGACGACGCCATTCCCTCGCACACCGGCAAGGGCGCCGACTTCCGCCTGGCCGAGCGCGCCTACGCCGACTACCCCGGCCTGTACCACATGGTCGAAATCAAGGAAGAGGACTGGCCGCTGCTGCCCGACGTCGAGCCGGGGCGCGACGCACGCAACCTGCCGCCCGACACCGTCGACCTGCTCAAGGCCAGGCACTACATCGTCGGCCAGTTGCAACGGGTAATCTTCTTCGAGCCCGGGGTGAAGGAGACCGACTGGAGCGTGACCCCGGTCATCGTCGGCGTCGACGGCAAGGCGCGGCGCTGGGTGTACCTGCATTACTTCAAGGAAGGCCAGCCGTCGCTGAACTGGCTGGACCCCACCTTCGCCGCGCAGCAGATGATCATCGGCGACGCCCTGCATTCCATCGACGTGATGGGCGCGCGCATCCTGCGCCTGGACGCCAACGGTTTCCTCGGCGTGGAGCGCCGCGCCGAGGGCAACGCCTGGTCCGAAAGCCACCCGCTGTCGGTCAACGGCAACCAGTTGCTGGCCGGCACCATCCGCAAGGCCGGCGGCTTCAGCTTCCAGGAGCTGAACCTGACCATCGATGACATCGCCACCATGTCCAAGGGCGGCGCCGACCTGTCCTATGACTTCATCACGCGCCCGGCCTACCAGCACGCGCTGCTGACCGGCAACACCGAATTCCTGCGGCTGATGCTGCGCCAGGTGCACCACTTTGGCATCGACCCGGCCTCACTGATCCATGCGCTGCAGAACCATGACGAGCTGACCCTCGAATTGGTCCACTTCTGGACGTTGCACGCCCACGACACCTACCTGTACCAGGGCCAGACCTTCCCGGGCAATATCCTGCGCGAGCACATCCGCGAGGAGATGTACGAGCGCCTGGCGGGCGAGCACGCGCCGTATAACCTGAAGTTCGTCACCAATGGGGTGTCCTGCACCACGGCCAGCATCATCACCGCCGCCCTGGGCATCCGCGACCTGGCGGCCATCACCGCCGAGGACGTGCAGAAGATCAAGCACATCCACCTGCTGCTGGTGATGTACAACGCCATGCAGCCGGGGGTGTTCGCCCTGTCGGGCTGGGACCTGGTGGGGGCCTTGCCGCTGCCGGCCGAGCAGGTGGCGCACCTGATGCAGGACGGCGACACCCGCTGGATTCACCGCGGCGCCTACGACCTGGTGGACCTGGACCCCAGTGCCGAGCTGTCCGCCGGCGGCATGCCACGGCCGCAGACCCTGTATGGCAGCATCACCAGCCAACTGCAGCAGGCCGACTCCTTCGCCAGCCAGCTGAAGAAAATCCTCGCCGTGCGCCGCGCCTACGACATTGCCGCCAGCCGCCAGATCCTTATCCCGGACGTGCAACACCCCGGCCTGCTGGTGCTGGTGCACGAACTGCCGGCGGGGAAGGGGACGCAGATCACCGCCCTCAACTTCAGCGCCGACAGCCTGGTGGAAACCCTGCACCTGCCGGGCATCGCACCGGGCCCGGTGGTGGACATCATCAACGAGCGGGTGGAAGGCGACCTCACCGACAGCGGCGAATTCACCATCACCCTCGACCCCTACGAAGGCCTGGCGCTGCGGGTGGTCAGCAGTACCCCGCTGTAGCGTCTACGCTGCCCCCGTCATCCCCGGAGAACGTGCATGTACCGCCTTTTCGAGCAATTGAGCACCCGCATCGCCGCGCCCTTCGTGGGGCAGGACAACCGCCACAGCAAGGTCTGGCACTGCCAGTGCGGCCAGTCGATCTTCTTCCGCAACAGCCAGTGCCTGGCCTGCTCGGCAGCGCTGGGTTACTGGCCCGAGCTGAACCTGCTGTCGTCGCTGCAGGCTGGCCCGCAGGCAGGCACCTGGCAGTTGGACGCCGACCTCGAGGCCGGCCAGTTCCGCCGCTGCGCCAACCTCGACACCCCGGCTGCCTGCAATTGGCTGGTGCGCGCCGACAGCCCCGACACCTTCTGCGTGTCGTGCGCGCTGAACCGCACTATTCCCGACCTGTCCGTGGCGGAAAACCCCGAGCGCTGGCGCAAGGTGGAAACTGCCAAGCGGCGCATGGTCTCGCAACTGATCAACCTGGGCCTGGACGTGGTGCCCAAGGTAGTGGACGACGACACCGGCCTGGCCTTCGATTTCATCGGCATCGACCTGGACGGCAACGCGCCCATGACCGGCCACGCCAACGGCCTGATCACCCTGGATATAAAGGAAGCCGACGACGCCCACCGGGAAAAGGTGCGGGTGATGATGCGCGAACCCTACCGCACCCTGCTGGGCCACTTCCGCCACGAAGTGGGTCACTACTATTGGGATCGGCTGGTGGCTGGCAGCCACTGGCTGGGGGAGTTCCGCAACCTGTTCGGCGACGACAGCCAAAGCTACGCAGATGCCCTGCAACGGCACTACGAACAGGGCGCGCCGCTGGACTGGCAACAACGCTACGTCAGCGCCTACGCCACCATGCACCCGTGGGAAGACTGGGCCGAAACCTGGGCCCACTACCTGCACATGATGGACGCCGTGGACACCGCCCTGGGCTTCGGCATGAGCGCCCGCGACATGGACCTGGACTACCAGCCGTTCCCGCTGGACACCCTGTACGATCCCCAGCACGCCAGCGGGCCCGCGTTCCTGGCCTTCGTCAACACCTGGATCGAACTGGCCGGCATGCTCAACGAACTGTCGCGCAGCATGGGCCAGCCGGACTTCTATCCCTTCGTGCTGCCCCAGGCCGTCATCGCCAAGCTGCACTTCGTGCACCTGGTCATCCAGGAAGCCGGGGGCAGGGCGGATGAGGTATTACAGGTGTAAACGCGAACCGCGTAGCAGCTGCCGCAGGCTGCGTCCGCCAACCCCGCAAAAAAAAAGGGCGCCCACCGGGCGCCCTTCTTCATCACATCGCGCTTACTGCAGCGCGGCCTGCCCAACCCCATTGATAGGGATGCGCTTGGCCTTGGCCTCTTCAGGCACCACGCGCAGCAGGTCAATGTTCAACAGCCCGTTCGCCAGCCCGGCAGCCTTCACCTCAATATGGTCAGCCAACCGGAACGACAGCTTGAACGCCCGCTGGGCAATACCCTGGTGCAGATAGGTCACGGCCTCGCCGTTGCCTTCGCGCTTGCCGCCACTGACGGTCAACACGCCTTTCTCCACCTGCAGCTCCAGGTCCGACTCCTGGAAGCCTGCGGCGGCCACCACGATGCGGTATTGATCATCGCCATGTTTCTCGACGTTGTAGGGCGGGTAGCTGCTACCCGGCTCATTACGCGCCGCCGATTCGAACAGATCGTTGAAGCGGTCGAAGCCCACGGAATGGCGGAACAGTGGGGCGAGGGAAAATGCGGTAGTCATGGTCAATCTCCTGAGCAATCAGCAAGGTTTGGTACGCGACCCGACTTCGGCATCGCGTACAGAACAGATAGGGCTGGCTGATTGGATTTCAAGAAATGGGCTGAAAATTTTTTACGCTGCATAACTCCGTAGCCGCTGCCGCCAGGCTGCGCTGGCCCTGAGCCCCGCTGAAAATCGGCAGCGTGGAGGGAGCGGCTACGGTGCCAAATCAAACCACCGTCAAATCCGGCCGCCCTGGTACTGGCGGTTGGACGGTGACCTGCCGATCAATCCGCCGCTCTATGGCGCCCATCACCCCGCATCCATCCTCCAGCAGCACCTGGGCGGCCCGGGCGAGATGGCGGTAGTCGCATTCGTCGGCGCCTTCGAGGCTGGCAAGCACATGGCGAGCGAGGTTGAGTCGCTGATCGGCGTAGTTGAGGATGTCGGTGAGTGGGGCGTCAGTGTCCAAGTGGGTCACGACGGATTGGCAAAGCGAGGTGGGAATTGGTTTGTAGCGCTCAGTGATCATAATGATGTCCCTATAAGATTCAGGGCCACCACCTGTCACTTCCACATGAGAGGTGGCGGCTGCGTGAAGGTGTGGAAGACCGGCATAGGAACGGCCCGGCACACCCGAAGGTGTCCCGCACGCAGCCACCATGACGCGGGCATGCGAGCGCAAAAGCGCGCCAGCAGGCAGTCACAGTACTGTTCGTTCCTAGACGGGCTTCCACACCCGTTCGCTGATTTTGCAGCGAAGCGCGGACTATAAGCGCTACTCGCCATCCCCGCAATCCACCCCGAAGGCAAGTGCTTGAACCGCCTACGAATTTTTTCCTGCAATAAGAGGTTGTATCTTCGCCCAAGACCGGTACAATGGCCCCGCTCGCTGCCAGGCGAGTGTTGTTATGGTGACCCCATCGGTCCCCCCGCAACGATTACCCGTTAACCTGGTCAGGCCCGGAAGGGAGCAGCCACAGCGGGAACATTGTGTGCCGGGGTGTGGCTGGTGGGGTTGCCTCCATTCTCTGCTTTACCTCTCCTTTATATACAATGCTTCACCCTTTCGCCGTGTGGTGATGCGGGGGTGATTTCGTGCGTTCCTTGTATTCGTTCTCTGTTGCCTCGGTTTGAAAATCGGTAGTGGCTTCAAGTGCATGTCATGTGATTGCATCAGGGCCATCAGGTGCCCGACGTTGTTTTTCTGGCGCCCTTGAGATCGAGCGCCGCCCGCGCGGCGCATCGCGGGCAAGCCCGGCTCCTACATCTGTTTCGGGCCAGTCATGGCAGTGCCATCGTGGTGTCCGCCTTGTTGGTTCACTGCAGATCTGTGTTGGTGCGACCAGGCGCAACACCTATATATAGCGGGGCACGTTGCAACAGATGTAGGAGCCGGCCTTGGCCGCGATGCGCCGCGCGGGCGGCGCTCGATGCCATGAGGCATGAAATCCTCAAGGCATGCACCTGGTGGCCCTGATGCGGTCGCCCGCAGGATGCTTTTGATCTATATGGCATTTATGTGAAATTAACCCTTGACCCGCCCCCAAATCTCTCTATAATTCGCCCCACTTCCGGCGCAACCGAAACGGAAAACTCCTTGAAACTCAACGAGTTAACCGAAGTAAGCAGCTCCGAAAGGTTTCGATCTTAACGTCGAAAGCGGTGAAAAAGGCAGTTGACAGCAACGCAAGTTGCTGTAGAATTCGCCTCCCGCTAACGAGAGATCGAAGC
>NZ_JBWGIG010000066.1:0-19126 GCF_056312595.1 Pseudomonas sp. GYB4201
GATGTTCGAGGTAGGCTCGTTCAACTGTTCGGGCTTATAGCCAGAGCGGAGAGGTGAATGGCGGTTCTGCTGCTACACGTGCTTATCAACACTGCTGCTGAACAACCTGCCATTCACCGCTCTCACCCCGGATTCTATTCCTTCTTCTAGACACAAGCTGCCGAAGGCTGCGTCCGGCGGCGGTCCTGCGTTGCTCCAGGACGCGGCCTTCAGCCGCTGCTACAGGTGCGGTGCGCGCAGGATTTCGCGTAGCAGCAACCGTGTTGAAATGGCGTCGCGCCGTACGTGGTAGGAGCCGGCCTTGGCCGCGATGCAGGCGACGCGGTCCATGGGGTATCCGCATTCGCGTAGCAGCTGCCGAAGGCTGCGTCCGGCGGCGGTTCTGCGTTGCTCCAGGACGCGGCCTGGCGGCCGCTGCTACGGGTGCGATGTGCGCAGGATTTCGCGTAGCAGCAACCGTCTTGAAATGGCGTCGCGCCGTACGTGGTAGGAGCCGGCCTTGGCCGCGATGCAGGCGACGCGGTCCTGGGGTATCCGCATTCGCGTAGCAGCTGCCGAAGGCTGCGTCCGGCGGCGGTCCTGCGTTGCTCCAGGACGCGGCCTACAGCCGCTGCTACAGGTGCGATGTGCGCAGGATTTCGCGTAGCAGCAACCGTCTTGAAATGGCGTCGTCTGCATCGCGACTAAAGTCGGCTCCTACGCCGTACGTGGTAGGAGCCGGCCTGGGCCGCGATGCAGGCGACGCGGTCCATGGGGTATCCGCCTTCGCGTAGCAGCTGCCGAAGGCTGCGTCCGGCGGCGGTTCTGCGTTGCTCCAGGACGCGGCCTGGCGGCCGCTGCTACAGGTGCGGTGCGCGCAGGATTTCGCGTAGCAGCAACCGTGTTGAAATGGCGTCGTCTGCATCGCGACTAAAGTCGGCTCCTACACTGTTCGTGGTAGGAGCCGGCCTTGGCCGCGATGCCGGCGACGCGGTCCATGGGGTATCCGCCTTCGCGTAGCAGCTGCCGAAGGCTGCGTCCCGCGGCGGTCCTGCGTTGCTCCAGGACGTGGCCTGGCGGCCGCTGCTACAGGAGCGAGCATAAAAAAACCGATGCCATGGCATCGGTTTTTTGTGGGGCAGGGGACCTTCAGCCAAACGCCGACAACGAATGCGGCGGCACGAACGCCTCCAGCTCCGCTTCCACCGCCTCGATGATGCGCTCCACATCGGCGGCGTTCATTACCGTGGCGCAGGGGATACCGGCAATGGCGATCAAGGTCTCGCCACTGGCCCGGTCAAAAAGTCGTGCCACCATGCTGCTGGGCGCGTCCATGCTGCCCTCGAACCCCATGGGGTGGAAGTGCCAACGCATGACCTGGCAGGCGTTGGGAAAGGTCATCTTGTTCATATGCCACCTCTGCATCGTGCAGCCTGGCCGGTGCGCCGGAATTCTTCAAGCGGCGTGCTGTCACCGGCGTGTTTCGTGACTGTAAAAGTAGCATTGCGACGCGTTGTTAAGGAGGGTTTTTTAAATAAAACTCAGCCGCAAGTCGTGTTTTTTGATGCAGGTCATAAAACCGCCGACCAATGGGGTGGTATTAATGTGCCATATATCCTGGCGCAAACGTTTCACCTAAAAGACTAACTGTCTGGTTAATGAAATTTTCAATTATTTCGAGTAACCGCCTCATTTTTCTAAAGTTCTGCCGATATCTCTGATAGGGCACGCGACTGTTTGGCGCGCGAGCCTGTTGCGTGACTTTCCAACGCATGGACGCCGTGTCTCCCTTGCCTGCGAGAGCTACTCCATGTCCCTACGAAATATGAACATCGCCCCGCGTGCCTTTCTCGGGTTTGCCTTCATCGCGCTGCTGGTGGTGGTGCTGGGCATCTTTGCCTCCAACCGCATGGCCTTGATCCGTCAGGCCTCCATCGACATGCAGACCAACCAGCTGCCCAGCATCAGCTACCTGGGCAACGTCACCGAGGCTGTCGTGCGGCTGCGCGTGACGGCGTTCAGGTTGCTGGTGAACCGCGAGCCGGAAATGATCACCGACACCGACGCCCGCATTGCCGTGCTGGTCAATAAAGCCAAGGACGCGGCGCACAAGTATGAAGTGTTGCCGGCGGGGCCTGAAGAGTCGGCGTTGTATCATGAGTTTGCCACTACGCTGGATAACTACCTGGTCTTGCAAAGTCGCCTGCAGGACTTGTCGCATCAGAACAAACTTGAAGACATGCGCACGTTACTCAACACCGGCATCAAGGACGCCTCCGATAAAATGGGCGACCAGTTGAGCCAACTGGTCGCAATTAACCAGGCCGGTGCCAAGGCCGCCAATGAAGAAGCCGCCGCCCAGTACAGCCTGGCCAACACCTGGGTGATCATCGTCTCGGTGCTCGCCTGCCTGATGACCGTGCTGCTGGCCTGGCTGCTGACCCGCAGCATCGTCAACCCGCTGCAGGTGGCCGTGAAGGCGGCGCAGACCATTGCCGACGGCAACCTCACCCAGCCTATCCACGTGGAAGGCAGCGACGAGCCGGCGCAACTGCTCAAGGCCCTGGGCCAGATGCAGGCTAACCTGCGCCAGACCATCGAGCAGATCGCCGGCTCCGCCACCCAGCTGGCCTCGGCGGCGGAAGAGCTGAGCGCGGTGACCGAGGAAGCCTCCAAGGGCTTGCTGGCACAGAACCAGGAAATCGAGCAGGCAGCCACGGCGGTCAACGAGATGACCGCGGCGGTGGAAGAGGTGGCGCGCAACGCCGTATCCACCTCCCAAGCCTCGCAGGAGTCGAACCAGGTGGCGCTGCAAGGCCGCGACCGCGTGGGCGAGACCGTCGGCGCCATCCAGCACATGACCCAGGACGTGCAGCAGACCTCGGTGCTGATCGAAGGCCTGGCGGCCCAGGGCCGTGACATTGGCCAGGTGCTGGACGTGATTCGCGCGATTGCTGAACAGACCAACCTGTTGGCGTTGAACGCCGCCATCGAGGCGGCGCGCGCTGGGGAAGCGGGCCGTGGTTTCGCCGTGGTGGCCGATGAAGTGCGGGCCCTGGCCCATCGCACCCAGCAGTCCACTCGCGAGATCGAGCAGATGGTCAGCGGCATTCAGACCGGCACCGGCGAAGCGGTGCAGTCGATGCAGCAGAGCAGCCAGCGCAGCCAGTCGACCCTGGACATGGCGCGCCAGGCCGGCACGGCGTTGCAGCAGATCACCGAGTCGATCTCGCTGATCAACGAGCGCAACCTGGTGATCGCCAGCGCCTCGGAAGAGCAGGCCCAGGTGGCCCGCGAAGTGGACCGCAACCTGGTCAACATTCGCGACCTGGCCAACCAGTCTGCCGCCGGCGCGCACCAGACCAGCGCCGCCAGCCACGAGCTGTCGCGCCTGGCTGTGGGCCTCAGCGGCATGGTCGCGCGGTTCGTGATCTAACCAATGATGTAACTGCGCCCGCAGTGGTGGTAGGGTCAGGGGCCGCAAGCCTGCATAAGGGAAATGTGCATGCGCTATTCCGCCCTGACCCAACGTATCGCCGGTGACGGCGCCGCCGCCTGGAACATCCATTACCGCGCCCTGCGCCTGATCGAACAGGGGCAGGACGTGATCCTGCTGTCGGTGGGCGACCCGGACTTCGACACCCCGGCACCGGTGGTCGAAGCCGCCGTGCAGAGCCTGCGCGCCGGCCATACCCATTATTCCGAAGTACGTGGCAACCTGGCTCTGCGCCAGGCCATCGCCCGCCACCATGGCCAGTGCAGCGGCCGCGCCGTCGATGCCGACGAGGTGGTGGTGCTGCCGGGCGCCCAGTGCGCGGTGTTCAGCGTGGCGCAATGCCTGTTGGAGGCCGGCGACGAGGTGCTGGTGGCCGAGCCCATGTACGTCACCTACGAAGCCGTGTTCGGCGCCTGTGGTGCGCGGGTGGTGCCGGTGCCGCTGCGGCCTGAGCATGGCTTTGCCCTGCAGCCTGCCGACCTTGCCGCACGCATCGGCCCGCGCACCCGCGCGGTGATGCTCAACAGCCCCCACAACCCCACGGGCACCCGCCTGTCGCGCGCCACCTGGCAGGCCGTGGCACAGCTGTGCATCGCCCACGACCTGTGGCTGATCAGCGACGAGGTCTACAGCGAGCTGCTGTATGAGGGTGAACACATCAGCCCGGCGAGCCTGCCGGGCATGGCGGCGCGTACCGCCACCCTCAACAGCCTGTCCAAGTCCCACGCCATGAGCGGCTGGCGGGTCGGCTGGGTAGTGGCGCCGCCGGAGCTGGCCGGCCACCTGGGCAACCTGGCGCTGTGCATGCTCTACGGGCTGCCGGACTTCGTCCAGCACGCCGCCCAGGTCGCCATCGAGGCGCCGTTGCCGGAAGTGGCGGCCATGCGCGACACCTACCGCCAGCGCCGCGACCGGGTGTGCGCGGCGCTGGAAGACTGCCCCGGCGTGCGCGCGGTGAAGCCCGATGGCGGCATGTTCGTGATGGTCGACATCCGTGAGACCGGCCTCAGCGCCCAGGCCTTCGCCGACCGCCTGCTGGACCACCATGGCGTGTCGGTGCTGGCCGGCGAGGCCTTCGGCCCCAGTGCCGCCGGCCACGTGCGCGTGGGCCTTGTGCAGAGCGCCGACCGCCTGGAAGAAGCCTGCCGCCGCATCGCTCGCTGCGCAGTGCAGGTGCTGGAAGCCCGTTAGCGGCTTGTCACCAACCTTGTAGCCGCTGCCGCCAGGCTGCGCTGGCCGAGATGTGCGCTGGAGATCTCCAGGAGCCCCATGGCCAGCGCAGCCTCCGGCAGCGGCTACGGGAATGGCGTGGGTTTGGATACTCCTTGAAGCAACCCGTGCAATGAATGCCCTGGGCAAGCGGT
This sequence comes from Pseudomonas sp. GYB4201, assembly GCF_056312595.1. Lineage (NCBI taxonomy): Bacteria > Pseudomonadati > Pseudomonadota > Gammaproteobacteria > Pseudomonadales > Pseudomonadaceae > Pseudomonas > Pseudomonas sp. GYB4201. The sequence goes on from NZ_JBWGIG010000066.1 coordinate 4,840, forward strand.
GCTATCTTGGGCGCCCTACAAGGAGCCCCTGTCATGACGACCCCCGACTGCCGCGCCACGCCGGTGCTGCTCGAGGAGGCCATCGTCTATGAAGGCGATGCCCCGGCCATGGCGGCTCCTTCCTATTGGCACATCCACACCCTGGGCGAGATCTTCACCGCGCTGATTCGGGCAGGCCTGCAGCTTCGCCATTTCCAGGAATACCCCCATTCCAACCGGGAAGAGGCCTACGACCAATACGAAAATCGTGCCGCGCAGCTACCCATGTGTTTCACCGCAGTAGCACTTCGTTGACGGATATTTGGCGGGTAGCTCATTTCTAGTTTTTATCCATTCCAAGTCGACGACTGGCATGACAATTTCTTCATCTTCGTTAGGTCCAAGTGATAACGACTGCTAGTCTCACTTCAACGCCGCAGGTTGCGCCTTTAAAGGTGCGCCGCGGCACCAAGGATGAACACTGTGAAGCGGCGGTCAGCCGGCAGGCCGGTAGGGAGCTCCCTGGCGTGCCGGGCGGCCGCGAAGTGCTTCAGCGCGACCTGGGCGTGATCAGTACCAGGTCAGGGACGAGCCCACTCGTGTCTTGCCACCAGAGCAGCCGTAACCGCACAACGAGCCGGGTTTAGCTTGTCTGCCGATTCGCCTCGCCTGCCATAGAGGCCTGAGCTCAAGGATCAATCGACACTGCCCGGCCGTAGGTGGGAGCGCCCACCTCGATGCACTGTCCTGTATATGCCCGCTGGATGAACCTGCCTTGACGCACTGCCCCTGGGACGGCACGCGGCTGGGCGCGCGACTGGCGGCTTCTAACAACCTTGGGTCAAAAGAGCGTTGGGGAGATGGACATGCAATACACCTATTTCAGTGACGAACAGATCAAGGCATTGACGCAAACCATTGATCAACAGGGGTACGCGGTGCTGCCGAACTGGGCGAGCCCCGAGGAGCTGGAGGAAATACGCGGGCTGGTCACCCGCTCGGTGGCCGCGGCGGGCAACAGCTATGTGGCCCTGACCGGGCAGCAGGCGGTGCTGGGCTCGACGCTGTATGACTGGGGGCGTTCACCGGTGATGCTCGACCTGTGCAAGCGCGTGGTCACCCAGGCCACTGGCCGTGCCGCCAACGACGACGGCCTGCACCAGGTGTTGCGCTGCCTGGTGGGGGACAGCGGCCGGCGCGAATCGATGATCTTCCATTACGATTCCTACGTCCTCACCACCATCATGCCGGTGTGCCTGCCCGAAGGCGCCAAGGGCGACCTGCTGATGTTGCCCAGCAAGCGGCCGTTGCGCGAGACCTACGCCATGAACCTGCTGGACAAGCTGAAGATCGACAACCGCTGGAGCCAGCGCTACCTGATCAACGCGTACCAGAAGGACAACAAGCGCTTTACCCAGGTGGCCATGGAGCCGGGGAACATGTACCTGTTCTGGGGCTACCGCTCGCTGCACACCAACCTGCCGGCCGACCCCAACGGTATCCGCGCCACGGCGGTGTTCCATTACGACAACCTGCACGGGGCCAGTTCGCTGGTGGGGCGCATTCGCTCGTCCCTGGGCCACGTGCGGCCGCGCCCACGGGCGATGGTCTGAGGCGGGCGGGGTGTTCAGGGCACCTGGCGTTCTTCCAGGCAGTCACTGCCGCCCATTTCGAACTCCCGGCAAATCAGTGGGCGTACGCGGTAGATGCTGCAACTCATGGTGCGGCGGTCCAGGGCCGCGCACCAGCCGTCATCCAGGCGTGCCATGGTCTGCGAGCCCCAGTCATCGGTGGCGATGAAGCGCTCGGGCACGCCGGTGTCGGTGATCAGCATCACCTCCAGGCGGCAGCACTTGGCGGCGCAGGTGTCGCACGTGGCAGTGGGGTCGAGGACCGGCAGCGTCTGCAGCGGTATCAAGGGCTTCATCCTGGAGGGCGTGAACGCAGAGGGTACCGGGTCTGCGGGCAATCACAAAGCGCTGCGGATGACAGCGCCGTGAATCCCGACCAATTGCTGGGTGATGGCGGCCTCTTGTCGGGTTTTGCCGGTGGATCGCACTTTTTGCCGATTTGGCCCTCTATACCTGCCACCGCCGTCGCCAGGACACCCTGCCCAGCCCGATGATTTCGATGTTTTCCGCCTTGCCTCGTTTGTTGGCGTTGTTGGCCTGCCTGCTTGCCGTGCAAGGGTGCAGCCGCCAGACCGGCCAGGACATTGCCACGCAGATCGGCAATGGCAAGCCCGACGAGTTCTTCCAGACCAGCGTCGACCGCATGGCCACCCTGGCCATGCACGACAACCTGCAGAGCCTGTACCTGCTGATGAACAAGCTGTACTTGCGCAACCCCGCGCAGTGGAAGCGCTCCGGCTTCCTCGATGCCGCCACTGCCGAGCGCCAGGTGCGCCAGGCCATCGAACAGCAGCAGCCGCTGCCGCAACTGGGCGGGCGCAAGGACCTGGCGGCGTTGAGCTACGCCATGAGCCCGGAGTTCCTTGGTGACCGCGTAGGCGCGTTCATCTACGCCATTGGCAGCATGCTGGTGACCGCCCACGGCAACCGCCTGGCGTTCTACATGACCGACAGCCTCAACCCGCGGTTCATCAACAACGCTGCGCGCAACATCGAAAAGGCCACCTGGCTGCTCGGCCAGCGCCAGGACGCCCAGGGCGAGCCGTTGCTGTTCTCCAACGCGATTTCCGAGGAAGGCAGCAACCTGAGCTTCGCCACCGAATTCGGCAAGATCGTCGCGCGCCTGGACCTGGTGGCGCAGATGCTGGATGAACGATATAGACGGATAGGTCTGAATTACGCCCAGAGCCTGTTGTTCCTGAATTTCCTACCGGTGCAGTAGCAGCTGCCGAAGGCTGCGTCCGGCCGCGCTACGGTTCTTGCCGGTAAACCGCGGCGCCTGGGGACGCGGCCTTGCGGCCGCTGCTACAAGGGCGGCGTCCGGCCCCGGCGCGTTCCGGGTTATGGCTCAGGCTTCGGCGTTGATGACTTGCGCGAACTGCCGGGCGAACTGCGTTTGTGACACGCCCAGCACGATGTCGACCTTGCGCGAACCGCTGGTTTCCACCCGCAGTTGCCCACAATGGTTGTCATGCTCGTGCTCGCCCACCTCCACCGACAGGTACTGGCTGTCGACCTTGTTGGCCGTCACCGCGCCGGTCATCAGCAGGGTGGCCAGCGGGTCGAAGATCGGCACCGGCAGGTTGCCCTCGGCGTTCTCGTGGGTCTTCTTGTCGAAGATCCCGCGCACCAGGTTGGCCACCGGGTCAGTGGCGGTGATTTTGGCCTCGTAGCTGGCGTCGAGGATCACCTGGTTGCAGGCGTCCAGCGGCACCAGGGTCAGCGGCAGGTCGGACTTGAGCAGGCGGTCGGTGGCCAGCGGGTCGACGAACACGTTCCATTCGGCGTAGTGGTTGCTGCTGTAGCGGCTGCCCTGGTCCCAGGCGGGCAGGGCGCCGTTCAGGGCGGCGACGTTGCCGTCCACGTACACGGCGCCGGCCATGGCATGGATGCGTTCGATCTTGGCCAGGTCGCTGGCGGCGGGTTTGAGGTCCAGCAGCTTGGCGAAGTTGGTGAAGCCGCCCAGGGACAGGATGGTGACCTTGCCCGTGGCGCTCTTGAGCGTGTCATGCAGGAACTCCCACGCGGGTTTCGGCGACAGGGTTGGCAGTTCCTTGGGATTGAGGCTGCCCAGCAGGCCCATGATGTCGTTCATGTCGTTCTTGAACAGCTGCGGAAATACATTGTTCAGGGCCAGCGGCACGTCGGTGCCACGGGCCACCGGCACGTGGCTGTGGTTGCCGATGCCCAGCAGGTGCTGGGCGATGATGGCGCCCCAGCCCAGGTCGGTTTCGCCGCATCCGGTGACCGTAAGGCCGATGATCTCGACGTTGGGGTCTTTCATCAGGTAGGCGATCGACAGCACGTCGTCCCAGCCCATGTCCGAATCAATGATGACCTTTTTCATGCTGTTCTTCCTTGATGGTGGGGTAAAGATTCCCAGTGTAAGTGGGCAGTGGCCATCCCGCACCTACCGTAGCCGCAGCCTGGCGGCAGCGGCTACGGGATTGTGGCTACAGTTCCCGCAGTTTTTGCCGCTCGCGCGCCAGGTCGGCAGCGCTCAACGGCACGTAGCCTTCGGCGCTGGCCGTTTGTGCGCGCACCAGGGCCTGGCCTTCGTCGCTCAGGGCCATCTGCAGGTAGGCCTTGATGAACGGCGCCGGGGCGTTGCCGACGAACAGGTGCAAGTACGACGACAGCGGGTAGGCGCCTGCGGCCACGTCTGCCAGCGCCGGGCCATGGGCGGCTTCGCCGGCCTTGCTGGCCAGGGGCACGATGCGCAGGCCGGGGGCCAGCTTGGTGCCGTTGGCCCAGCCGGTCAGGCCGATGCCATGGCTGTCACTGGCTACGGCCTTGAGCACCGCGCCGACGCTGTCCAGCGCCTCGTAATGGGGGCTGAAGGGCCGGCCGCCGAAGCGGCCCATGCGCTGGTTGGTGGCGAACCCGCCGTCGTCGCGCAGGCCGTACACGTGGATGCGCCGCAGCGCCCACTCGCCGGTCAGGCCCAGCTGCCCCCAGGTATTGATGTCGCCACCCGGCTGGCCGGCGGTGGCCAGCTTCGCCAGTTGCTCCACGGTCAGCTGCTTGAGCGGGTTGTCGGGGTGCACGTACACCGCCGGCGGGGTCTTGCCGTTGGTGCGCGGGCCGTGGCCCGAATAGCCGATGCGAATGTCCAGCGGCGCCTGGCCGAACACCTGTTCATAACCGTGCAGGTCGCCCAGCCACGGCTCGCGGGACAGCGGCGCAATGGCGGTGGCACCGGCGGTCAGCGCCGGCAGCCCCACCGAGGACCCCTTGGCGGTGACGGCGAAGCGGAAGCCGGGGTGCTGGCGGATGAACAACGCGTTCAACTGCTCGATCAGCGGCTGCATGCCGTCGTTGCCGATGATGGCGATGGCGCCGTCGGCCGTCAGGTAGCTGGCGTTGGCGGGCGGTTGCAGGGTGTCGGCCTGGGCCCAGCCCAGGTGCAGGCACAGGCCCAGGCAGGCCGCGCGTTTGAGGAAAGTGATCATAGCGGGGCAACCTCGTCGAGTTTGGCCAGTTCGGCCTGGGCTTGGGCGGCGCTCAAGGGGAAATAGCCCTTGGGCTGGTCGGCGATGATCTGCTGGCCCTGGCGCGACAGCACGAAGCGCAGGTACTCGCGCACCACCGGGTCCACGGCCTTGCCGGGCTCGCGGCGCAGGTACAGGTACAGGAAGCGGCCATAGGGGTAGCGGCCGTCGCGCACCTGGGCCTCGGTGCCGGTGGTCAGCTGGCCCTGGCCGTCGCGGATCGGCAGCGCCTTGATCTGCGCGTTGTCCAGGCCGATGGCCGCCACCGCCAGCCCGGCCGGGTCGGCGGCCAGGCGCGCGAGGATGGCCTCGGTGTTGCCGTAGGCTTCGTAGCTGGGCGCCAGCGCGCGGCCGTGCAGGTGGTTGCTTTGCATATAGGTGCCGAAACCGGTGAACTCCGGGGTGCCGTAGGGGTGGATGCGCCGCTCGCGCCATTCACCCTTGAGGCCCAACTGCCCCCAGGTGGACAGGTCGCCCTCGGGGTTACCGAGGCTCAAGGTGCGGCGCACCTCATCGGCGCTGACCTGGGCCAGCGGGTTGGCGCGGTTGACGTACACCGCCAACGAGGTGGCCAGGTGCTGGGAGGTGTCGTTGGCGGCCAGGGCGATGCGGATCTCCAGTGGCGCGGCGCCGACGATCTTGCGGTACGCCTTGATCTCCAGCGGGTTGATCTCGCGGCCCATGGCGCCGAACAGGGTGACGCCGTGGGTCAGCAACGGCACGGCGCTGGTGGTGCCCTTGGACTCGTCCTGGAAGCGCCAGCCGGGGTGTTGTTGCATCAGGGCTGCGTTGAAGCGCTCGACAATGTAGCGCACGTGCTCGGCACCGCCGATGCGGATGGCACCGTCGGCGGCCAGGTACGAGGCGTGGGCAGGCGGCTGCACCGCCTGGGCGGTGTAGGGCGGCAGTTGCGGGTCGACGGCGGCGTGGGCCGGCAGCGCCAGCCACGCGGCGCTGGCGAGGGCCAGCGCGCGGGTGATCAGGTTCATGGTCAGTCCTTGGGGTTAGAAGGCGAGGGTGGCCTTGGCGATGACCTGGCGTGGTTCGCCGATGACGATGGCCGGCGAGCCCAGGCCGCTGCTGGAGACGTAGTAGGTCTCGTCGAACAGGTTCTTGACGTTCAGCTGCAGGGTCAGGTCCTTGTGGTCGAGCTTCATCTTGTAGGCCACGAAGGCGTCGGCGACCTTGGCCGAGGGCAGCCAGTATTCGGTGCCGGTGCCGTCGTTGGCGCCCCACTTGCTCATGTAGCGGCCGCCTGCGCCTACGCGCAGGTCGCCGATGCCGACGTGGCCGAAGTCGCGGGTCAGGTACAGGGCCGCGGTGTTTTTCGACACGCCGTCCAGCGGCGTGCCCTGCAGGATCGGGTCCTTGGTCCATTCGGTGTCGGTGTAGGCGTAGCTGCCGGTCAGGCTCCAGAACTCGTTGAGCTGGCCGCTGACGTCCAGTTCCACGCCGCGCGAGCGTGCTTCACCACCCAGCCGGGTGCAGGTCTCGGTGCCGCAGGTGGCGCTGGTCTGCACGTTCTTCTTGGTGATGGTGAACGCAGCCAGGCTGGCGGTGAGGTAGTCGTTCTGGAACTTGGTGCCGATCTCGTAGGCCTTGGCCTCTTCCGGCGCCAGGTCACCGATGACCGTGGCAATGGAGGTGTTGGGGCGGAACGACTCGGTGTAGCTGCCGTACACCGACCAGTCCGGCTGGATCATATACACCAGGCCCAGGCGCGGCACCGCCTTGCTGCGGTCGACGTCGGCGCCGACCACGAAGGGGCGGCCCTTGCCGGTCAGCTCGGTGAACGACTCATAGCGCAGGCCCGCCTGCAGAATCCACTTGTCGGTCAGGTGAATGGCGTCCTGCACGAACAGTGCATGGGTGTGCAGCAGGTCGGTCTGGTCGCTGTTGGCGGCGCTGACGCGGCTGGGCACCGGCACCTGGCCGTAGACCGGGTCGTTGTAGTTGAAGCCGGTGTCGTTGACGTTGCGGATCAGGTCGCCCAGGGTGCGGTCGTTGTGCATGTAGTCTACCCCCACCAACAGTTCGTGGCGCATGCCGGCGAACTGCAGGTCGCCCAGGGCGCTGACGGTGGCGGTGTGGGCCACTTGCAGGGCGTCGCGGGTGGCGTCGCCGCGGCGGGTGACCTGACCGGTGGTGAAGTTGGCCGAGATGTAGCGCGACTGGTGGTCGTTGTAGTAGTTGCGGCTGTAGCCGTAGCCGGCCTTCAGGGTCCAGTCGTCGTTGAGGCGGTGCTCGGCGGTCAGGTTGAACGCGTCGGAGCGGCCGGTGGTGATGTTGAAATGCTCGTCCAGGCGGCGCGTGCGGGGAATGTCCAGGACCTTGCCGGTGGTGGTGTTGATCTGCGTGCCGCGGTCGAAGGGCACGCTGTATTCCATGTGCTCGTAGGCGGCGGTGATGGTGGTGTCGTCGCCGAACCACGACAGCGACGGCGCGATGACCTCCTGGTCGGTGCTGCCGAAGTTGCGCCAGTAGTCGGTCTGCTGCTTGTCGTAGATCAAGCGGTAGGCCAGGCCGGTGTCGCCCACGGGGCCGGTCGTGTCGAGCTGGCCGCCACCGCCGCCGAAGCTGGTGCCCCAGCCCGACACGCTGGTGGCCTGGGTGAGTTGCGGTTTCTTGGTGACCACGTTGATCACCCCGCCCGGGTCCTGCACGCCGTAGAGCATCGACGCCGGGCCCTTGAGCACCTCGACGCGCTCGGTGGTGGGGGTGAAGTTGCGCGCCTGCACCGATTGCATGCCGTCGCGCATGATCGAGTTGTCGCGGTTGGTGCCAAAGCCACGCTTGATGATCGCGTCCTGGGTGCCGCCCAGGGTGTTGCCCTGCTTGACGCCGCTGACCGCGTTGATGGCTTCGTCGAGGCTCTGGGGCGCGCGGTCTTCGATGACGCGGTGGGTGACGACGTTGACCGAGGCGGGCACTTCGATCAGCGGGGTCTCGGTGCGGGTGGCCACGGTGGAGGCCACGGCCTGGTAGCTGACCTGGCTTTTTTCGGTGGTGGTGGGGGCCACGGCGGTGCTGTCGATGTTGGTGGCGCCCAGCTCCACGCTGTCGGCGGCCCACAGGGGCTGCGCCAGGCTGAGCATCAACACGCCGCTGGCGCAGGCGCTGCGGTAACGAAGGGTAGGGGTGGAGCCGCTGGGGGTGAAGGAGGCGGTCATGCGGGTGCTCTGCGTGAAGGGTGTGAATGGAAATGGGATTGCCTTTCATTCACAACACGGAGCTCGACGAGAAACACCTCAGTAAAAATTTGAATATTTTTTCGATTGGGCCCGGACGCGGCCTGGCGGCCGCTGCTACGGTGAGCCCGCGTAGCAGCTGCCGAAGGCGGCGTCCGGCCTTGATGCGGTATGGCTGGCGCACCGCGGCGCCTGCGGACGCGGCCTGTGGCCGCTGCTACAGGACCCGCGTAGCAGCTGCCGAAGGCGGCGTCTGGCCTTGATGCGGGATGGCTGGCGCACCGCGGCGCCTGTGGACGCGGCCTGTGGCCGCTGCTACAGGGCCCGCGTAGCAGCTGCCGAAGGCGGCGTCTGGCCTTGATGCGGTATGGCTGGCGCACTGCGGCGCCTGCGGACGCGGCCTGTGGCCGCTGCTACAGGGCCCGCGTAGCAGCTGCCGAAGGCGGCGTCTGGCCTTGATGCGGTATGGCTGGCGCACTGCGGCGCCTGCGGACGCGGCCTGTGGCCGCTGCTACAGGAGCCGCGTAGCAGCTGCCGAAGGCTGCGTCCGGCCTTGATGCGGTATGGCTGGTGCACCGCGGCGGCTGTGGACGCGGCCTTTGGCCGCTGCTACAGGGCCCGCGTAGCAGCTGCCGAAGGCTGCGTCGGGGGTCAAAACGATAAGCTTGTGGTCAGCACCACCTGCCGCGGGTCGCCCACGGCGACCACGTAATTGCTCACGGCGGAAGGGTAGTAGTGGCGGTCGAACAGGTTGTTGACGTTGAGCTGCACCCGCACCTCGTGCCCGTCCACGCGCGTGTCGTAGCGGGCGAACGCATCGGTGACGGTGTAGGCCGGCAGCTTGAAGCTGTCCTGCGGGTCGCCGGCGCGTTCGCCCACGTAGCGCGGGCCGCCGCCGATGTGCAGGCGGTCGCCGCCCAGCAGCGTGCCCAGGTCGTGGGTCAGGTACAGCGAGGCGCTCTGCCGGGGTACGTTCTGCAGCGGGTTGCCGCGCAGCTGCGGGTCGCGGGTGACCCAGGCGTCGGTGAAGGCATAGGCGGCCATCAGCTCCCAGCCAGGGGCGAGGCTGCCACTGGCCTCAAGCTCGAGGCCGCGCGACCGCACGGCGCCGGCGTTGCGGCTCACCGGCAGGTCGTTGACGGTCTCGCTCACCAGCACGTTGCGCTTGCGGATGTCGTACAGCGCGACGCTGGCCGACAGGCCGTCGGGGTGTTCGTACTTGAGGCCGGTCTCCCAGGCCCTGGCCTGCTCAGGACGGATGGTGGAGTCGATGATCTGGTCGGTGGCGGCGTTCAACGGCGCGATGCTGGAGTTGGGCTTGAACGACTCGCTGTAGCTGGCGTACCACGACCAGTCCGGGGCGAAGCGGTACACCAGGCCGGCGCTGGGCACCCAGGCGCTGCCGTTGATGTCGGTGTTGGCGTGGAACGGCCGGCCGCGCCCGGCGTACTGGTCGTAGCTGAGCAGGCGGGCGCCGAGGATGGCCAGCCACTGCTCGTTCAAGTGCACCGAATCGCGCAGGTACAGCGCGGTGGTGCGCAGCCGGTCCAGCTGCGCGCTGGAGCTGTCGGAGACACTGGTGGGCGCCACCTCCCGGCCGTACACCGGGTTCACGTAGCTGAAGGTCGCGAGGCTGTTCTGCCGCAGCAGGTCGTCACGGTAGTACAGCCGGTGCTCTTCGCTCAGGCCCACCAGCACTTCGTGTTCCAGGCCTAGCCAGGTGGGGTTGCCCGACAGCTCCAGCTCGCCCTGCTGGGCGCGGCTGACCGAGCCCAGGGTGCCGTCCATGCTGCGGGTGAGGGTGCCAGTGCTGGTGTTCACGCCGGTGATGCGCACCTGGTAGGCGTCGTAGGTTTCCTCGTTGTAGCTGTAGGCGGCGTGGGTCTGCCAGCCGTTGGCCAGCTGATGGTTGTAGCTCAGGCGCACCCGCTGCGAACGGCCGGTCATGTCGTTGAACGGCTCGTCCAGGCGCCGGGTGTAGGGAATGTCCAGCACGTGGCCGGTGTCGGGGTTGATCACCGTGCCACGGTCGAAGGGGGTGACGAAGGTGCGCTGTTCAAACGCCAGCTGCACCTCGTCGCGCTCGCCGTACCAGGCCAGCGAGGGCGCCACCAGGGTTTCCCGGTGCACGCCGTAGTTGCGCCAGTAGTCTTCGTCCTGGTGGTCGAGGATCAGCCGGTAGGCCAGGCCGCTGTCGCCCAGCGGGCCGGTGCTGTCCAGGGTCACGGCGCTGCCGTCGCGGTCGTGGGCGAAGCTTGAGGCCTTGGCCTGCAGTTCGTTGTGGGCGGTCAACTGCGGGGTCTTGCTGACCACGTTGATCACCCCGCCAGGGTCCTGGATGCCGTACAGCAGGGCGGCGGGGCCCTTGAGTACCTCGACGCTGTCGGTGGTGGCGTTGAAGTTGCGGCCCTGCACCATGGGCATGCCGTCGCGCAGGATCGAGCCGTCGCGGTTGTCGCCGAAGCCGCGTTTGACCAGGGTGTCCTGGGTGCTGCCCAGGGTGTTGCCCTGGGTCAGGCCGCTGACGTTGCGCAGGGCGTCGTCGAGGTTGCGCGGCTGCTGGTCGCGCAGCACGTCATTGTTGACGCGGCTGATGGACTGCGCCTGTTCCAGCCACGGGCCACTGCTGCGGTTGACCCTGGCGACGCTGGCGGGCTGGTAACGGGCCAGGCGCTCGCTGTCGATGTTCAACGGCTGCAGCAGGATCTGCTGGTCGTTGGCCGGTAGGCTGCTGAGCGCCAGGGTATGGGCATCGGTGCGGCGGTAGGCCAGGCCGCTGCCGGCCAGCAGCCGCGCCAGGGCCTGTTCCACGGTGAACTGGCCGTGCACGGCGGGCGCTTGCAGCTGGTAGGGCGCGTCGTCGGCGTAGACGATGTTCTGCCCGCTCAGGCGGCTAAGCGCGGCCAGGGCATCGGGCAGGGGCTGGGCGGGCAGCGTCAGGCTCAAGCGCGCTTCGGTGCCCTGGGCGGCGCCGGGGTCGGCGTGGGCCGCGGTGGGCAGGCCCAGGGGCGTCGTCAGCGCTGCTGCCAGCAAGGAAAGTCGCAACCGGCAGCGCATCGGATCAGGCTCTGGGTCAGGGGCTAAAGATGCGAATATATCTCATTATCTTTAATGTTGCATCCCTTTCAGCGAATGATCAGCGTGCCGCCTGGCAGCCGCTGCGCCGAATAGCCCAGCAGGCCCTGGAAGGCGGCGAGCATCACCTGCGGGTCGTTGCTGGTGAAATCGCCGCTGACCGGGCGCGCGCCCAGCTCGGCGTTGAGCAGCACGATGCGGCCCGGGTAGTAGCGCTGCACCACGGCCAGGGCGTCGGCCAGGGGCTGGCGACGGAAGCTGACATGGCCGTCACGCCAGCCGAACGCCTGCTGCGGGTTGACGCTCTGCAGCGCACCGGCGTGGCCTTGCTGGTAGTCGACGCGCTGGGCGGCAGTGAGCATGACCGGGTCGGTGTCGCGCTGGGGCTGCACCGCCACCTTGCCTTCTTCCACGGTGACCTGGGTGGCGGCTGCCTCGCGGCGTACCTCGAAGCGGGTGCCCACCACGCGCACTTCGCCGTCGCCGGTGTGCACCACGAACGGCTGGCCGTTGTGGCTGACGTGGAAGAACGCCGCGCCACGGCGCAGGGTCACGGCGCGGCCCTGGTCGCCGAGGGCCACGTCGATGGCGCTGTTGCCGTCCAGTTGCACTTCGCTGCCGTCGGCCAGGGTGATGCTGCGCAGCTGCCCGGGGGCGCTGTGGTAGTCGGCCTGCAGGTCATCGAGCCAGCGTTCGGGCTGCCAGGCCATGGCCAGCACGCCGGCCAGCACCACGCTGGCGGCCATGCCCAGGGCCACCCGGCGACCACGGCGGGCCGGCGCCTTGGCACGCCGCAGCAGGGCCTGCAGCACGGCGTCTTCCTCGCGGGCCAGTTGCGCAGCGCCGGGGCCGGTGAGGCGCCACAGGCGGCGCGCATCGCGGTAGGCCTCGGCGTTGGCCGGGTCGTGGCTCAGCCAGCGCTGCAGTTCCTGCTGGTCCAGCAGCGGCAGGCGGCTTTCATCCAGGCCGGGGTTGTCGGGTTCGGCCGCCAGGCGGGTGACCCACAGCAGGGCCACGTCCTCGCCGGCGTGGCGCGGTGGGGGGCTGACCACGTTCATTGTCTGGCCTTCACGGTAGGGGCGTCGACGCTACTCTTGCAGGCCTGCAAGGCGCGCATCATATGTTTTTCCACGGCGCTGGCGGAGATGTCCAGCGCGCGGGCTATTTCGCTGTAGCTCTGGCCATGGATGCGGTTGAGCAGGAACACATGGCGGGTGCGCTCGGGCAGCGCGCGCAGGGCGGCGTCCACCTGCTGCAATTCGTGGTTGGCCTGGTGGCCGTCTTCCAGCGGCGTGGGCGCGCCCACCAGTTGCTCGGGCAGCAACGCGGTCTCGCTGCGCAGGCGGCTGCGCTGGCTGCGGATATGGTCGATGGCCAGGTTACGGGCGCTGCGCATCATGTACTGGCTCATGTCCTGCACCTGCACGTCCTTGCGCCGCCACAGGCGGATGAACAGCTCCTGGCACAGGTCGGCAGCCGTGGCGCGGCAGGCCACCCAGCGGCTCAGCTGTTTTTCCACGCGCCCCTGTTGCTGCAGGAACACCTGCAGCATGTCCTGCGCGCCGGACGTGTCGTCGGCGCTGGGTTCGGGAGGTGGGGGGTTGCGCATGGGAATGGGCTGGCCGGGGAAACGCGCATGATAAGCGCTTGCAGGCACAAAGGCCATCATGGCGTAGCCGCTGCCGCAGGCTGCGCTGGCCCTGTGCCTCGCTGAAGATCTCCGGGGTTCATACCGGCCAGCGCAGCCTTCGGCAGCGGCTACAGCCGTGTGCCCTCGACCTGCGCCTTGGCGCGGATCAGCCGGGCGTCCACCAGGTCCAGGCCGTCGAGGAACGCCGGCACGAAGGAGCCCGGCCCGCGGGCCTGGCGCTCGGCGTATTCGGCAGCCAGGGCGAAGTGCACGTGGGCGGCGGCCACCGCGCAGAAGCCGTCCTGGGTAGCGGCCGCGTAGGCGGCCACCAGCGCGCCCAGTGCGCAGCCAGAGGCGGTCACCCGGGGCAGCAGGGCGCTGCCGCCGGCGATGCGCAGCAGGTAGTGGCTGATGTCGCCCTTGTCGTCCTGCACCTTGCCGACCACATGGTCTATAGGCCCGGACGCAGACACGCAGCTGGCGTGCTGCAGCAGGCTGATGGCGGCGTCGACGGCATCGGCCGGGTCGTTGGAGCTGTCGAAGCCCTTGGCGTGGCTGGCACCCAGCCCGGCCAGGCCGATGATTTCCGAGGCGTTGCCGCGGATCACCGTGGGCCGGAAGGCCAGCAGTTCGGCGGCCACGCCGCCGCGCCAGGGCAGGGCGCCGGCGCCGATGGGGTCGAGCACCCAGGGCTTGCCGATGTCGTAGGCGGCCTGCACGGCCAGGCGCATGCCTTCGACCTGGGCGCTGGTGGGGGTGCCCAGGTTGACCAGCACCGCGCCGGCGATGCTGGCGAAACCGGCGGCTTCCTCGGGGTTGTCGACCATGGCCGGCGACGCCCCGGCGGCCAGCAGCACGTTGGCCATGAAGTTGGCCGACACCACGTTGGTCAGGCACTGCACCAGCGGCCCCTGGGCGCGCAGGGCGGCGTGGGCGCTGATGATGGTTTCGACGGTCGGGGCCTGGCGGGCGATGGGCAGCATGGTGGGCAGTTCCGGTAAGGCGGGAAAACGCCAAAATACCTGTTTGCAGCCGTCCTGTCGCCCAGCCTGTCCAAGCTCCGCCCGGACGCCGCGTGTCCCCCGTAGCAGCTGCCGAAGGCTGCGTCCGCATACGACACGGACCGCAGGTGCGCCGGGACGCGGCCTGCGGCCGCTGCTACAGAGGCGTAGCCGCCAGAAGTAACTGTCTTGAAATCGCGTCGCCTGCATCGCGACTAAAGTCGGCTCCTACCCCGTGCGTGGTAGGAGCTGGCCTTGGCCGCGATGCAGGCGACGCGATTTATGTGGTATA
>NZ_JBWGIG010000067.1:0-18898 GCF_056312595.1 Pseudomonas sp. GYB4201
GCTGCGCGATAAAGGCAAGAGTGCAAAAGTGGCGCTGGTAGCGTGCATGCGCGTGCTGCTGGTCCGGCTTAACGCCATGCTGCGCGACGGCACAGCATGGCGGACGTCATTGACTGGGCAAGACAGTTGCTAGGCGAATCTGTAGCCGCTGCCGCAGGCTGCGCAGGCCTTCACTCTCGCTGAAGATCTTCAGTGCACTCAGAGGCCAGCGCAGCCTGGCGGCAGCGGCTACGCGAACGTGGATACCCCATGGACCGCGTCGCCTGCATCGCGGTCAAGGCCGGCTCCTACCACGAATAGTGTAGGAGCCGACTTTAGTCGCGATGCAGACGACGTCATTTCAAGACAGTTGCTGCTACGACACGTGCGCGACCACATCCGTAGCAGCGGCCACAGGCCGCGTCTGCAACGCCGCATGCCATCAGGCGGGTTGCGGCGGTTTCGGACGCAGCCTGGCGGCAGCTGCTACGGTGGGGTCATTTCTGGCCCACCAGGGTATCCACCGCCGGCACCCGGGTGTCGCTCTCCATTTGCGCGTCATGCTCCAGTTGGTGGCTGAATCTTTCCAATGAACCATGTGCGGGCTGCGCATCGCTGGCGAACACCGGCGGGCTGAGCATGTACGCGGTCAGGATGCGGCTCAGCGCCTGCAGGCTGTCGATGTGCGTGCGCTCGTAGCCGTGGGTGGCATCGCAGCCGAACGCCAGCAACGCCGTGCGTATGTCATGCCCGGCGGTCACCGCCGAATGGGCGTCGCTGAAGTAGTAGCGGAATAGGTCGCGGCGCACCGGCAGGTCGTGGTCACGGGCCAGGTTGAGCAGGTGCCGTGACAGGTGGTAGTCGTAGGGACCACTGGAATCCTGCATGGCAACGCTGACGCTGTGCTCGTTGCTGTGTTGGCCCGGGGCCACGGGGGCGATGTCGATGCCGACGAATTCGCTGACGTCCCAGGGCAGCGCGCCGGCGGCCCCGGAGCCGGTTTCCTCGGTGATGGTGAACAGCGGGTGGCAGTCGATGGCCGGTTGGGCGCCGCTCTCGACGATGGCCTTGAGGCTGGCCAGCAGGGCGGCGACGCCGGCCTTGTCGTCCAGGTGGCGGGCGCTGATGTGGCCGCTGTCGGTAAACTCGGGCAGCGGGTCGAAGGCCACGAAATCGCCAATGTTGATGCCCAGGCTCTCGCAGTCGGCGCGGGTGGCGCAGTAGGCGTCCAGGCGCAGCTCCACGTGGTCCCAGCTTACTGGCAGTTGGTCCACGGCGGTGTTGAAGGCGTGCCCGGAGGCCATCAGCGGCAGCACGCTGCCGCGAATGACACCGGTGTCGGTGAACACGCTGACCCGGCTGCCTTCGGCGAAGCGGCTGGACCAGCAGCCCACCGGCGCCAGCGACAGGCGCCCGTTGTCCTGGAAGGCGCGGACGCTGGCGCCAATGGTGTCCAGGTGCGCCGACACGGCGCGGTCAGGCGAGCTCTGTTGGCCCTTGAGGGTGGCGCGAATGGTACCGCGACGGGTGAGTTCGAAAGGGATGCCCAGCTCTTCCAGGCGTTCAGCCACGTAGCGCACGATGGTGTCGGTGAAACCCGTGGGGCTGGGGATGGCGAGCATTTCCAGCAGGACTTTCTGCAGGTAGTGGGTGTCGGGTTCGGGAATCTTGCTAGTCATGAAAACTCCTCGGTCTGTAGCCGCTGCCGTCAGGCAGCGGTTACGAGGTGGTTCAGGTAAGGACCTGGCAGTGCGGAAACAGCAGGTCGATGAACTTCTGCGCGGTAGGCCGTGGCTCGTGGTTGGCCAGGCCCACGCGTTCGTTGGCTTCGATGAACACGTACTCCGGCTGGTCGGCCGCCGGCACCAGCAGGTCCAGGCCCACCACCGGAATGTTCAGCGCGCGGGCGGCACGCACGGCGGCGTCGGCCAGCACCGGGTGGAGGATGTCGGTCACGTCCTCCAGGTGGCCGCCGGTGTGCAGGTTGGCGGCACGGCGCACGGCCAGCACCTGGCCTTTGGGCAGCACGGTGTCGTAGTCCACCCCGGCGGCGTGCAGGGTGCGCTGGGTTTCGTGGTCCAGCGGGATGCGGCTTTCGCCCTGGGTGGCGGCCTGGCGCCGGCGGCTCTGGGCCTCGATCAGCGCGCCGATGGCATGCAGGCCATCGCCGGTGATGGACGCCGGGCGGCGAATGGCTGCGGCCACCACTTCAAAGCCGATGACCACGATGCGCAGGTCGGCGCCCGCGTGGAAACTCTCCAGCAACACGCGGCTGTCGAACTGGTGGGCGTGTTCGATGGCTTGCTGCACGTCATCGAGGTTGTCGATGTCCACCGCCACCCCCTGGCCCTGCTCGCCGTCCACCGGCTTGACGACAATGCGGCCGTGCTGCTCGAGGAAGTCCTGGTTGTCGTCGGCGCTGCCGGCCAACTGTTGCGCCGGCAGCTTCAGCCCGGCGGCACTGAGTACCTTGTGGGTCAGGCTCTTGTCCTGGCACAGGCTCATGCTGATGGCGCTGGTGAGGTCGCACAGCGACTCGCGGCAGCGAATGCGCCGGCCGCCATGGTTGAGGGTGAACAGGCCGGCGTCGGCGTCGTCGATCTGCACCTCAATGCCGCGGCGCAGGGCTTCGTCGACGATGATCCGCGCGTAGGGGTTCAGGTCTGCCTGGGGGCCGGGGCCGAGGAACAGGCTCTGGTTGATACCGTTCTTGCGCTTGATGGCGAAGGTGGGCAGGGTGCGGAAATCCAGCTTGGCGTAGAGGTTCTTGGCCAGGCGGTTGTCGTGCAGCACCGACAGATCCAGGTAGCTCAGGCCACGGCTCATGAAGTGCTCGATCAGGTGGCGCACCAGCACCTCGCCCACGCCGGGGCGGGTGCAGCGCGGGTCCACTGCCAGGCACCACAGACTGCTGCCGTGCTCGGGGTCGTGGAAGGCTTTTTCATGGTTCAGGCCCATGACGCTGCCGATCACCTGGCCGCTTTCCTCGTCCTCGGCCAGCCAGTACACCGGGCCGCCCTGGTGGCGCGGGGTCAGGCGCGTGGGGTCGATGGGCAGCATGCGGCGCTTGAGGTACAGCTGGTTGATGGCCTCCCAGTCGGCGTCGCTTTGCGCCCGGCGAATGCGGAAACCGCGGAACACCCGTTGGGCCGGGCGGTAGTCGCTGAACCACAGGCGCAGGGTGTCGGAGGGGTCGAGGAACAGCTGCTGCGGCGCCTGGGCCAGCACCTGCTGGGGGGCGGCCACGTACAGGGCGATGTCACGCTCGCCGTGTTGTTCGTCGGCCAGTTCGGCGGCCAGGCTGGCGGGGTCGGGGAAGGTGTGGCCCATCAGCAGCCGCCCCCAGCCGCAATGCACGGCGTGGGGCTGGCCGCCGTGGGCGCTGCCGTCTTCGGCAAAGCGCGCCTGCAGGCGTTCATAGCTGGGCGACTGGCCGCGCAGCAGGCGCTGGTTGTAGGCCGTGGCGTGGGGTTTCATCGGTCAGATTCCTTGTTCGCTGAGCCACAGGTTCAGGGCCGCCAGTTGCCACAGCTTGGAGCCGCGCAGCGGCGTCAGCTGGCCCTGGGGGTTGGTCAGCAGCTGGTCGAGCATGGCCGGCTTGAACAGGCCGCGATCCTGGCTGGGGTCCAGCAGCAGCTCGCGCACCCAGTTGAGGGTGTTGCCTTCCAGGTGCTTGAGGCCCGGTACAGGGAAGTAGCCTTTCTTGCGGTCGATGACTTCACTGGGGATGACCAGGCGGGCGGCTTCCTTGAGCACCTGCTTGCCGCCGTCGGGCAGCTTGAAGCGCGCCGGCACCCGCGCCGACAGTTCCACCAGGCGGTAGTCCAGGAACGGCGTGCGCGCCTCCAGGCCCCAGGCCATGGTCATGTTGTCCACGCGTTTGACCGGGTCGTCCACAAGCATCACGGTGCTGTCCAGGCGCAGGGCCTTGTCCACGGCGGCGCTGGCGCCGGGCATGGCGAAATGTTCGCGGACAAAGTCACCGGCGGCGTCATTTTTCGTCAGCCAGGCCGGCTGCACGGTGGCGGCGTAGTCGTCGTAGCTGCGGTCGAAGAAGGCATCGCGGTAGGCGGCATAGGGGTCGCTGGCGCCGTCCACCTGCGGGTACCAGTGGTAGCCGGCGAACAGTTCGTCGGCGCCCTGGCCGCTCTGCACCACCTTGCAGTGTTTGGCCACTTCCCGGGACAGCAGGTAGAAGGCGATGCAGTCGTGGCTGACCATCGGCTCGCTCATGGCGCGGAAGGCCGCTGGCAGCTGTTCGATGATCTCGGCTTCGTCAATGCGCAACTGGTGGTGGCGGGTGCCGTAGTGCTTGGCGATCAGGTCGGAATACTGGAACTCGTCGCCGCGCTCGCCGCCGGCGTCCTGGAAGCCGATGGAGAAGGTCGACAGGTCTTCCACGCCCACTTCGCGCAACAGGCCCACCAGCAGGCTGGAATCGACGCCGCCCGACAGCAGCACGCCGACGTCCACGGCGGCGCGCTGGCGGATGGCGACGGCTTCGCGGGTGCTGTCCAGCACGCGGTCGCGCCAGTCTTCCAGGGTCAGGTTGGCCTCGTCGGCGTGGGGGCCATAGGGCAGGGTCCACCAGGTTTGCTGCTCGCTGTTGCCTTGGGCGTCAATGCGCAACCAGGTCGCCGGTGGCAGTTTCTCGATGCCGGCCAGCAGGGTGCGCGGCGCCGGCACCACGGCGTGGAAGTTGAGGTAGTGGTTCAGCGCCACGGGGTCGAGGATCGGGTTGATGTCACCGCCCTTGAGCAGCGCTGGCAGGGCCGAGGCAAAGCGCAAACGGCCAGCCGTGCGTGACAGGTACAGGGGCTTCACGCCCAGGCGGTCACGGGCGATGAACAGGCGCTGGCTGTCGCGTTCCCAGATGGCAAAGGCGAACATGCCGTTGAGCTTGGGCAGCAGTGCTTCACCCCAGGCGTGGTAGCCCTTGAGCAGCACTTCGGTGTCGCCGCCCGAGTAGAAGGCATAGCCCAGGGCTTCCAGCTCGCTGCGCAATTCGGGGAAGTTGTAGATGGCGCCGTTGAAGGCCAGGGACAGGCCCAATTGCTGGTCGATCATGGGCTGCGCCGAGCCGTCGGACAGGTCCATGATTTTCAGCCGCCGATGGCCCAGCGCTACTGGCCCCTGGCTGTGGAAGCCCCAGGCGTCCGGGCCGCGAGGGGCCAGGTGGTGGGTGATGCGTTCGATGGCGGCGAGGTCCGCCGGTTGTTGGTCAAAACGAAGTTCACCTGCTAATCCGCACATAAGTCCTTACCGGTTGTTCCGTTGGGGAGGGGCGCCTTCAGGGGCGCGCTTAAGGAACTGACCGGTGAGATTTTCAAGAGTTTTAGATCGATATGTTATAAGGCGTTAATAGTGCCTAAACTTTTAGAGTAATTAATCAAAATATTATGAAATATATTTCGCGACTTTTTGAAAGTTGCCATTTTTCATCTGTACACCGCCTGCTGCGATTTTAACCGGTCTTAAATTTCGATTGGTTATTTGTCACGCCAACAACTGTTGGTCTACTATTTTGTTGATAATAAATCTTGGATCCCATGCCGGGGCACTTCGCAAATGGATATTCGATCATGTTGTGGACCTCGCGATCGCTCGAAAGGTTTTGCCCTGATGCCACTGAAGACAGCCTGTTTGGCTCGCTGCTCGCGGTGACCCGCGAGTTGGGGTATGAGTATTTCAGCCTCAACATCTACGTACATCGGCCCTTGGGGCACAACAAAGTTTTCAAGCGCAACAATTATTCGGTGAAATGGAATCAATTTTACAAAGACAACCGCTACGCCGTCAGTGACCCCTTGATCAAAGAAAGCATGCGCTGCCATCTTCCGTTGTTGTGGCGAACCGAGTTGTTTATGGACGAGCGTGAGATCGAGCGCCAGTACCACGCCCATGGCCTGTGCCATGGGGTCAGCCAGACGGTGCACGGCGTCAACGGTGCTACCACGGTCCTGAGCCTGGCCCGCAGCCAGGACGCCATCAGCACTGTCGAATTCTACGACAAGGCCGGCGACGTGCTGTGGCTGGCCAACCTCATGCACAACGCACTGGTGCCGCGCATCGAGGAAGAGGCCCAGCGGCAATTGGTGGACAGCGGGGTGCAGGCCAGCCTGTCGACCCGGGAACTGGAAGTACTGAAGTGGACGGCGCAGGGCCTGACCTCGGTAGACGTCGCCAACGTGCTGCAACTGAGCGAGCGCACGGTGAATTTCCATATTGCGCGCTGCATCGAAAAGCTCGGGGTGTGCAACAAACTCTCGGCCGTGGTGAAAGCGGTGCTGTGCGGCCTGATCTGACCCCTCAATACCCCGTCATTTCCAGATAACCCTGGCCACCGTGGCTGCCCTCCAGCCGCACCGGGCCCTCCCAATATGGCGGTTCCACCTTCATCCAGGCCTCAGGGTTCAGGGCGTGCAGTTGGACGTCCAGGCCATGGCTGGCGATGCGCAGATGCCAGCGCGTGGGGGCCTGGTGGCCGTCGAGGGTGGCCATGGGCGCCGAGGCCTGCAGTTCGACCTGGCCGCTGGCCAGGGGCTGGCCGTGGCCGTCGGGGCTGATCCAGTTGCCGCTGATGAAGTCTGCGCCGTCTTGCTGCCGCAGGCGGAACAGCATCACCTGGCTGCCGTCGTCCAGGTGCAGGGCGAACCAGTCCCAGCCTTGCTGGTTGGCGGCCAGGGGCTGGCTGCTCCATTCGCGGTCCAGCCAGGCCTGGCCGCTGACCTGCCACTGCTGCCCCTGGGCCTGGATGCTGCCGCTGGCCTGGTAGAAGGGTTGGCTGTAGTACCACGAGGCCTGGCCCTGTAGGGACTTGCGGCTGTAGCCGTGGTCGCCCTGCAGCACCAGCGGCTTGTCAGCCTGTAGCGTCAGGTCGTAGCTGAAGTCGGCACCGTGGGCGCGCATGCGCAGGTTGCCGAGGTTGTCGGTGGCCGGTTCGCGGGCTTCCAGGCGCCAGTCATCGATCCAGGCGGCGAAGGGCTGCGCCTGCACCCCGGCCTGGCCGGTGCCGCCACGGGCCAGGGCCTGGGCGCTGTGCTGGAAGTGGGCGCCGGTGAGCGCGGCATGGGCCAGCCAGAGGGTCTTGTGGCTCCAGCCGGGGGGCTCGGCACCGGGCGCCAGGGCGCTGCGGAACAGGGTCCACTGGGCCCCGAAGGTGTCGCCGTTGGCGGCCTTGAGGTTGGCGGTCACGTACCACCATTCGATGCGGTAGCCGGGGTGGGCGCCGTGGTCGCGGGGGAACACCAGCGGCGCGCCCGGGGTGACCTGGGCAAAGCCCTGGCCCTCGGCACCCAGGCCGGCGAAGCCCTGGGGCGGTGGTGCAGGCTGGTCGCATGCGGCCAGGCCCAGCAGCAGTGTCAGCGCCAGCGCGGTTCTAGCGTTCATCGGCGAATACCCGCAGCAGGTCCGCAGGCTTGCTGCGCAGCAGGCGCACCAGCGGCCAAATGGATGCCAGGACTGTGGCCAGCAGCGCCCAGCCCAGCAGTTGCAGCAACTGCAGCGGGAACACTTGCAGCGGCAGGCGCCAGCCGAAGGCCTGGACGTTGACCACCGCCACCAGGCACCAGGCCAGCAGAATGCCCAGCGGCATGGCCAGCAGCAGGGTCAGCAGGCTCATCAGCCAGGTCTGCGCCAGGTTGAGCAGGATCAATTGCCGCCGGCCAACGCCCAGCGCCCACAGCGGCGCCAGGTGGCCCAGGCGGTTGTCGCTCTGGGTCAGCAGGCTGATGAACAGGGCCAGGGCGGCCACGCCCAGGGTCAGGCTGTCCAGGGCCGTGGTGGCGCTGAAGGTGCGCTCGAACACCTGCACGGCCCAGCGCTTGAGCTGGCCCTGGTCCACTACGCGGCTGTCGTCCAGGGCAAAGCTTGCCAGGAGGTCGGCCTTGAGCGCCGGCACTGCCTGGGGCGGCAGGCGCAGGGCCAGGCGCGTGGGGCCTTCCGTCGGCCATAGGCGTTGCCAGGTGGCGGCGCTGAGCAGCACGTGGCCCTTGGGGTTGCCGTAGTCGGCGTAGATGCCCACCACGGCCAGTGGCTCGCTGGCCGCCTGCCCCGGCACCTGCAGGCGGTCGCCAATGCCGATGCGCAGGTGGCGGGCGAGTTGTTCGCTGAGCATCAGGCTGGGGCTGTCGAACAAATCGTCCCAGGGAGCACCGGCGGCCTGTTGCAGCAGCGGCCAATGATCGCGGTACAGCGGGTCATCGATGACGCCGTGTACCTCGACTGGCCAACCCTGCACCTTGATGTCCTGCTCGCGGCCGGGCAACACCCGCGTCACGTCGGCCCGCTGCGCCAGCCACGCTTGTATGCGGGCGGTCTGGCTGGCGTCGGTGGGCCGCACGTACAGCTCGGCCACCAGGCGCTGCTCCAGCCAGTGGGTGAAGGTATGGCGGAAACCCTCGGTCATGCTCGAGGCGCCGATGTTGGTGGCCATGGCCAGCAGCAGGGCCATCAGCGCCTGGCTCAGGGCCGGCAACTGCTGGCGGCAATCGGCGAGAAACCACTGGGCCAGGGGGCGAACGGGGCGCAAGGCGGCCAGCAGGCCATCGAGCAGCACCGGCAGGGCCAGCGCTGCGGCCAGCAGCAGGCAGGCCAGCAGGGCGAAGCCGGCCGCCAGGCTGTCACCGCGCCAGGCCAGCAGCAGCGCCGCCAGCCCCAGCAGCAACGCGGCGTAGCCTTGGCGCCGCAGCCACTGGCCGTGGGCACTGCGCCAGGCTTCCTGGGCGGCCAGGGCCAGCAGCGGCAGGCGGGCGGCGCGCCACAGGCTTTGTGCCCCGGCCAGCAGCGCGCCGGCCAGGCTCAGGCCAATGGCGCCCAGCCACCAGCCGGCACCAAGGCTGAGCTGGTTGCCCACCTCGGCGCCGTACAGGCCACGCAGGCTGGCGGCGACGTCGGGCAGCAGGGCGCTGGCCAACGCGTAGCCGCTGAGCACCCCGGCAACGGCGCCTAGTAAGGCCAGTAGCGTCAGCTCCAGCACCAGCGCCGTCACCAGCGTGGCCAGGCCCACGCCGCAAGCGCGCAGGGTGCGCAGCAGGCCACGCCGTTGTTCCAGCGCCAGGCCGATGGCCGCCTGGGCAATGAACAGGCCGACCACGAACGACAGCAGGCCCAGGGCGGCGAGGTTCAGGTGCAGGGCTTCGGTCAGGCGCTGCATGTCCTGGCCCGGGTCGCTGTGATCGATGCGCAGCTGCGTGCCGAGGTCGGGCGGCAGGGCGGCCGTGAAGTCGGCGGGCAACAGCAGGCGCGACAGTTGCTCGGGGGCCTGCAGCACGGCCTGGGCGTGGCCGATGTCCATCAGCAGCACGCCGGGCGCCATGTCGTCCCGGGCGCGCAGCGGCGGCAGCGTGTCGTTGAGGCGGCCGCCGTCGGCAACGCCCAGGGCGGCGAGGGTCTGGCGCGACACCCAGGTTTGCCCAGGGTCGCCAATGAAAGCGTACAGCTCATCCGCGGTCGGCACCTGCCCGGCCAGGGCGGTGCGAGGCGGCAGGCTCAGCGGGTCGATGCCGGTGACTTGCAGGCGCTGCCCGTTGAGGTCCAGCCGGCCCTGCAGCAAGGGCGACACCGGCCAGCCCTGGCGGCGCAGGCTGACGAACAGCGCCTGGGGCAGGCGTTCGCCTTGGGTCGGTACCAGGCTGGCCTGCGCCTGGCCGCCGATCAAGGTGCTGGCCTGGGCGTAGCTGGCGCGGGCCTGGCCGTTGAGGGCCTGCACGCCAATCAGCAGCGCCGTGGCCAGCCACAGCCCGGCCAGCACGCTGGCCAGTTGCACTGGGTGTTTGCGCCAGTGGCTGAGCAGCGTGCGCAGGGTCCAGTACAGGGTGGGCATGTCAGTTGCCCTGCACGCGGCCGGCCTGGAGCACCACGCGCCGTTGCAGGCGCGCGGTGATGGCCGAGCTGTGGGTGACCATCAGCAGGCTGCAGCCGCTGTCGGCCTGCAGCTGCAACAGCAGGTCGAGCACCTGGGCGCTGGTGTGCTCGTCGAGGTTGCCGGTCGGCTCGTCGGCCAGCAGCAACGCCGGGCGCGAGGCCAGGGCGCGGCCCAGCGCCACGCGCTGCTGCTGGCCGCCGGAGAGTTGTTCGGGGTAGCGCGCCAGCAGTGCGGTGAGGCCCAGGCGTTCGGCCAGCTCGCCTTGCCAGGCCGCGTCGTGGCGGCCGGCCAGGCGGGCCTGGAAGGCCAGGTTGTCGGCCACGGTGAGGCTGGTGACCAGGTTGAACTGCTGGAAGATCAGGCCGATGCCGCTGCGCCGCCAGGCAGCCAATTGGCGTTCGCCCAATTTTTCTAGCGCCTGGCCGTTGACGTCGATCTGGCCGCGGTCGGCCCGATCCAGGCCGGCCACCAAGTGCAGCAGGGTGCTCTTGCCACTGCCCGACTCGCCCATCAGCGCCAGGCTCTGGCCCTGTTCCAGCTGCAGGTCGACGCCGGCCAGCACGGGCAGCGGGCCCTGGGGCGTAGGGTAGGATTTGTGCAGCTGGGTGATGCGCAGCATGGGACTGTCCGTGGGTGACGTCGGCCCCCAGCATCCCTCACCAGCGGTGGCTGGCACAAGCACCGTAGCAGCGGCCGTCAGGCCGCGTCACGGCGCACGCGGTGCATCAGCACGATCGCGGACGCGGCCTGGTGGCCGCGGCTACGCCTTGCCCTTCACCAGGTTGCGCACCCAGAAGCGGTTGGGGTGGCAGGCTTCGGCTACGGCGCGCGGCAGGGGCAGGGCTTCGTCGTCCAGCCAGGCGGCGATCAGTTCGCCACTCAGCGGCGCGGTGATCAGCCCGCGCGAGCCATGGCCACTGTTCACGTACAGGCCAGGCAGCCATGGGCAGGGCAGGGCGGGCACCTGGCGGGCGTCGCGGGCGAGGATGGCATAGGTGCTGGCAAACGCCTCGCGGTCGGCCACCGGGCCAACGATGGGCAGGTAGTCGGGGCTGGTGCAACGGAATGCTGCGCGGCCTTGCCACTGCTCGGCGGGCAGGTCGGCAACCCCCAGGCGCGTGGCCAGGTCGGGGGAGATCTCGTCGAGCATCGCCAGGTTGCCCTGGTGCTCGGCCAGGGTGGGGGTGAGGTCGTCGTTGTGGAAGTCGAAGCTGGCACCCAGGGTGTGCTCGCCCAGCCGTGCGGGCGCCACGTAGCCCTCGGCGCACACCACGGTGGCCAGCGTGGCGCTGGCCGCGGTCTCGGCCAGCCGGGTGATCTGCCCGCGGATGCGCTTGAGCGGCAGTTGCGCGGTCTGCTCCACTTCGCGCACCTGGGCCGCCGTGCACAGCACCGCCGCCGGTGCGCTGGCCAGCAGGCGCTCGCCGTCCCAGGCTTGCCACTGGCCGTCGACGTGGCGCAGTTGCAATACGTCGTGATGCACCAGCAGCGTCACCCCTGGCTGCGCCGCCTGGAACTGGCACAGCGCCGGCGGGTGCACCCAGCCGCCTTCCGGGAAGTACAGGCCGCCGCTGGGCAACTGCACCCCGGCCCGGGCCTGGGCGTCCTCGCGGGTCAGCACCTGCAACAGCTGCGGGTCGAAGGCCGCGGCCAGTTGCGCCTGGCGCTGGGCTTCCTTGTCGTCGAACGCCAGCTGCAGCACACCGCAGGCGTCCCAGTCGCGGCCGCGCTGCAAGCGCTCCAGTAGCCGGCGGGTGTGGCCGAAGCCGCTGAGAATCAGCTGCGACAGTGCCGTGCCGTGAGCCGACAGCTTGAGGTACAGCACGCCCTGGGGGTTGCCCGACGCTTCCTCGGCCACGGCGCCGTGACGCTCCAGCAGGCTGACCCGCCAGCCGCGCGCGGCCAGGCTGGCCGCCGTGCCGCAGCCCGCCAGGCCCGCGCCGACGACCAGCACATGGCGTTCGCCTGCCGGGCGCGGCGGGCGGGCGAACCAGGGTTTGACGCGTGGCACGGGCGGCCCCATGAAGCCCTCGAACCTGCCCCGCGACACCTCCCATTTCTTGCCGATGCCGGGAATGCGTTTCATCTTGTAGCCCACCGCGATCAGCCCGCGGCGCACCCAGCCGGTGCTGGTGAAAGTGCCCAGGGTGGAACCTGGTGCGGCCAGCCGGGCCAATTCCGCGAACAGCTCGGGCGTCCACATCTCCGGGTTTTTGGCCGGCGCGAAACCGTCGAGGAACCAGGCGTCCACCTGGGCGTCCAGCTGCGGCAGTTGCTCCAGCACGTCGCCGATCAGCAACGTCAGGGTCACCCGCCCGCCGTCGAACACCAGGCGCTGGAAGCCGGCATGGATGCCCACGTACTGCTCCAGCAGCGGCGCGGTGAACGCCGCCAGTTCCGGCCACAGCGCCAGGGCGCGGCTCAGGTCGGCGTGGCTGAGCGGGTATTTCTCCACGCTGATGAACTGCAGGCGCGCACCGGGGGCGGCGCGTTCGGCGAACAGCTGCCAGGCGCAGAAGAAATTCAGCCCGGTGCCGAAGCCGGTCTCGCCGATCACCAGGCGCTGGCCGTCGCCCAGCGCGCTGAAGCGCGCGGTCAGGTCGTTCTGGTCGATAAACACGTGGCGCGTCTCTTCCAGGCCGGAAGCGGCGAAATAGACATCACCGTAGTGGCGCGAGGTGGGGCGGCCCAGGTCGTCCCAGTCGATCTGGGCGTGCAGCAGTTCGGTACTCATGTTCGGCTCGGCGACAGACAAGCGCCCATGATAACGGTGGGTGGTGTTTATTGCCCCCTTTTAGCGGGGAAGCGCTTGATAACGTGGCGGCTTGCAAGCTGATCGCAAGGAGCGACCATGAGCCTTCCCGAGCAATACCTGACTGCGTTCGCCCACGGCGGCGATACCCCCACCCGTGACCGCGCCCGCGTGGTGGCGAACAACCTGCCGCGCTGGCTGCTGGACGCCCCGGCTACTGTGCGCAAAGCGCTGATAGCCAGCCAGGCCCGTAGCCAGCAAGCTCGCAGCGCCTTGACCGAGTGGCTGGCGCCACTGCCCCGGCTGGACGAGTTTGCCGAGCAGCACCTCAAGGCCGCGCTCAAGCCGACCCTGGGCGACATTGATGTGCGTAACCATGTGCTGGCCTGGCACAAGAACGTTGGCTCGCTGAGCGTGCCGCGCAAGCACATGTCGCGCCAGACCCTGTTGCAGGCAGCGCTGCAGAATTTCGTCGCCGACGAAGTGTTTGGCCGGGAGTCATCGCTGTTGCCCGACTATGCCTTGACCATCGAGGAAGGTGGCCTGCAGTTCCGCTATAACCCTGACAGGGTCCTGGCGATGACGCCCGGGACATTCGCAGCCACCTGCCGCAGCCTGGACATCGGCGGCCAGTACCAGCGGCACCTCACGCAGTATTTCAACCCCGTGGACGACAACGCGCGGGTCACCGCACTGTTCGCCGACAATGATCGCTACAGCCTCGAGGTGCAGGCGCACATCGCCTACCTGCGCGGGCACATTGGCAAGGCCGCCTATCAGGCCCTGCTCGCCACCGCCATGGGTGAGGCGGCCAGTTGGGGCGGCAAGGCAGTGCGCGTGGCCGCCCTGCAGATGATGCACAGTTCGACCTTCGAGGGCGGTGACTTGCACGGTCCGTTGCTGGTGGACACCGTCGACGGCGGTCCGTGCGTGCTGTACCTGCCCCTGGAACCCGACTACCCACTCAAGGAGTATCCCTCGCTGCAGGCCGCCCATGACGCCTTGCGGGAAAAGCTGCGCCAGGACAGCTACCGTCGCTATTGGATGCGCTTCGTCAGCCACGGCTCCGCGGCCAGCTTCGCCGACCACCTCAAGGACCGCCTGACCCCGCTGGTGACCACCTTCCCGGCCAAGCCGCGCCGCGAACCGGCCGCCGATGCCAATCTCAATCTTGCGCGGGTCGAGTTGGCCGGCCCATTGTTTGCCGCAGTGCATGGCCGTCGAGTCGCGCGAATACTGGACGATGGCAAGGTCCTGGCCATGCCCACCGCCGACATCGACCAGCAGCAGCGCGATGAGCGCAACCGCGCCTGGCTGACCGCAGGCCTTGAATTGCTGGGGGTAGTGGCTCTGTTCATTCCCGGCGTTGGCGAACTGATGCTGTTCTGCGCCGCGGTGCAGGTGGTGGCCGAGATCTATACCGGCGTGCAGGACTGGCGCCACGGCGATGCCGATGCGGCCGCCAGCCATGCCCTCGACGTGGCCGAGAATGTCACGCTGTTGGCGGCCATGTATGGCGTCGGCAAGCTTGTCCAGCCACCCAAGGTGCCAGTGTGGCCCAGGGGCGAAGCGCTGGACGAGCTTGTGCCGGTATGCCTGCCCGACGGCCGTGAGCGTTTGCTGCGCCCGACCCTGGCTGGCTATGAGGCCACGACGCCGTTGCCCAACGGTGCGCCGCTCAACGATGAGTTGCTGCTGGAACATGACGATCAGGAATTTGCCCCCATCGGTGACAAGTACTACGCCGTGCGGCGTGATCACGAGGTCCAGGGCGACAGCCAGGTCTGGCGCGTCACCCACCCCACCCAGCCCAATGCCTATGAACCGCTGGTGGAGGTGGACGGCGCAAGCTGGCGCCTGAAACCCGACCAGGCCATCACCCTGAAGGGCAGGACCTTGCGCGCCATGCTCGATGCACCGCTGGAGCGCCTGGGCAGCGACGAGGCTGGGCTCGCGTTGCGTTGTGCAGGTGTCGACGCCACGTTGCTGGACAGCACCTTCTACCGCGGCAGCAAAGCGTGCGCGCTGCTCACCGACACCTTGGCGCGCCTCGACATCGTGCAGGCGATTGCCCAGCACCGTCGCCAGGCAGAGATCAGCAACGCCACGCTGGCCTACAAAATAGCCAGCGTGTTCGAAGCCGAGGCCACAGCGACCGATGACGCGGCGTTGTTCAAGGTGCTGTACGACGATTCCCACTTCGGTAGCGGCCCGGAGGTGAAGGTGCTGATCCGCGACTACCCTTCGCTGCCAACGGCCGTGGCCGAAGAACTGCTCGCCAAAGCCAGCCCCAGGGCAAAACTGCAGATCGTCGCCGACCAGCGCCTGCCGCTGGAAATCGCCGAGCAGGCGCGCGAGGCCCAGCAGGCCCTGCGCTTGAATCGGGCCCTGGAAGGCTTGTGCCATGGCGAACTGGCCACGGCCGACACTGCGCGATTGAAGCAGCAGTGGCAGGCCACTCTGACCAAGCCCGGGACGCCTGGCCCTGGCGACGAGCAGATACGCGATGCGGCGCTGGCGGATCGAACCCAGTGCGCGCTGGCGTTGAACCAACGCCCCCCGGCGGCGTTTTTCAATGCGCCGGTGCGTGATGAAATGGGCCGCTGGGGCTACGCCATGTCGGGCCGGCGGCCGCCGAAGAAGCCCGCCGATGGTTTGCCCCCCAACCCGTACCAGGGCCAGATGATCCGCCGGGTACGCGATGTCTACCCCTCGCTCACGCCGACCCAGGCGCTGGACTACCTGCGGCGCATCCATGTGTTCGGCCAGCGCTATGATGACGCCATCGCGATATTGGCCGCCCATGAGGCCGAATACCAGATGTTGCAGTTAAGCCTCGAGCATTGGATCGCCTCCGAGCCGTCGGCGGCAGTGCTGCAGCGCGTCAACGGCAGTCTCGAGGAGCTGCGGCACCAGCGCCAGGACGTCAGCTCGCGGCTGCTCAATGCCTGGCGGCGCAGTGGCCCCGAGGACTATCCGCAGGAAGGATTCGGGCTTTCGCTGGACCTGAGCGGGCTGTCATTGCTGGAGCTGCCGCCCTTGCTGCATGGCTACAACTTTGTCCATGCCCTGGACCTCAGCCGCAGCCACCTGAGTGTCGAGGGGGTGTCCTCGATCTTGCTCAACTTCCGCCAGTTGCGCAGCCTGGACCTGACCGACACCGGGCTTCAGACCTTGCCCAGCCTGTGGTTCCAGCAGGGTACCCTCAGGCATCTGGAGCTGGGCGGCAACCACCTGCTGGTGGACCAGGAAATGTTCGACCAGTTGGGGCAGTTGCGCGAGTTGCGCACCTTGTCGCTCAACGGCAATAGCTTGCTGGGTATCAGCGCTGCCAATGGTTTCCCCCAGGTGCGCAGGTTGGGCCTGGCCCACAGTGCCATGGGCGGCTGGCCGGCCTGGCTTGCCTCGATGCCCCGGCTGGCTGAGGTGGACCTGCGCAACACCGGCCTGACGCAGCTGCCCGACAGCGTCCTGAGCGACGAGCCGTCGGCACGCCGCATGTTCGTCGACCTGCGCCAGAACGTGCTGCCCGCCCGGGTGCAGGAGCGCATTGCCCAGATGCGCGGGCCCCATCGCGCCTACACCCTGCTGTCAGCGCCACTGGCCGCCGCCGGGGACTTCGAAGCCCTTGCCGGGCCCTGGATGGTGGGCCTCACCGCGGCAGACGAGGCGCGCAACCGGCGTTACTGGTTCAGCCTCCGGGGGCTGCGGACCGGCGAGCGCTTCATGTGGGTAATGAACCGGCTTCGCGGCACCTCTGAATTCACCCTTGACCCAGCAGGCGTCGCGCGCCGCGTGCGCGCCGTGGTCAGGCAGGCCGCCCAATACACTCACCTGCGCCGGCGCATGTTCGGTGTGGTGCGGGTAGGGCAATTCGACGAGGACGCGGTGTTGATGACCTTCGCAGACCTCGAGATGCTGGCGTTCAGCGACCAGCCCGCGGAGCCAGGGCTCACGGCGCTGGGCGGGGCGCTGCTGTTGTCGCGCCTGCGCTCGATGTTCAGGGTGCAGCAGATCGGCCTGTATTCCGATCGCCTGGTGGTGGGTGACCTGGAGTTGCCCGGGGCCTGGCACCGCCAGTCCACGCTCAACCTGCAACTGCGCTGGGTCCTGGGGGGGCGTCTGAACCTGCCCGCACGGCCACTGCGCGGGCCTTTGCCCGGTACTGCGCTGTTGACCGAGGCACAGCTCAATGCCGCGCAACTGGCGGTGCAGACGGAGGAGAACGGCGAGGCGTTCATTCGCTACCTGCTGGGTCACGGCGAGTGGCGGGCCCACCTGGAACGCACCCACGGCGACGTGATTCGTGACGCGTTGGCGCCCTACGTGGCGGTAGGCAACTGGGCGCAGCGCGATATTGTCGTGGGCCTGGTGTATCAACAGTTGACCCGCCAGGAGGTAGGGCACCCCGCGATACCGGTAACACTGCCCGAGCCGGTGGCGCCGGTCTACCAGCAGGCCCTGGCCATGTTCCCGGCCGGGAGTAATGATTCCGCGCACGGGGGCTGATGGGCTAAGCTCCAGGCTTTAGGCCGTCAAGGAGCCCAGTGCATGTTCGAGTCCGCCGAAATCGGCCACGCCATTGACAAGGAAACCTACGACGCCGAGGTGCCCGCCTTGCGCGAGGCCTTGCTGGAAGCGCAGAACGAGCTCAAGGAGCAGGCGCGTTTTCCGGTGATCGTGCTGATCAATGGCATCGAGGGGGCGGGCAAGGGCGAGACGGTCAAGCTGCTCAACGAGTGGATGGACCCACGGCTGATCGAAGTGCGTTCCTTCGATCAGCAGACCGACGAGGAACTGGCCCGGCCGCCAGCCTGGCGCTACTGGCGCCAGCTGCCGGCCAAGGGCAAGATCGGCGTGTTCTTCGGCAACTGGTACAGCCAGATGATCCAGGGCCGGGTGCATCGCGAGTTCAAGGACGCGGTGCTGGACCAGGCCATCAACGGCGCCGAGCGCCTGGAGCAGATGCTCTGCGATGAAGGTGCGCTGATCTTCAAGTTCTGGTTCCACCTGTCCAAGAAGCAGATGAAGGCGCGCCTCAAGGCCTTGCAGGACGACCCGCTGCACAGCTGGCGCATCAGCCCGCTGGACTGGCAGCAATCGGAAACCTACGACCGTTTCGTGCGCTTCGGCGAGCGCGTGCTGCGCCGCACCAGCCGCGAGTACGCGCCCTGGCACATCATCGAGGGCGTTGACCCGCACTACCGCAGCCTCACCGTCGGCAAGTTGTTGCTCGAAGGCCTGCAGGCCGCACTCAAGGCCCCGACCGAGCCGGTGCACCAGAGCGTCGCGCCGCTGGGCGTGAGCCTGGACGGCAAGAACCTGCTCGACAGCCTCGATCTGAGCCAGCAATTGGACAAGGATCACTACCGCAAGCAGCTGACCGCCGAACAAGCGCGCCTGGCCGGCCTGCTGCGCGACAAGCGCATGCGCCGCCACGCCCTGGTGGCCGCCTTCGAAGGCAACGACGCCGCCGGCAAGGGCGGCGCCATTCGCCGGGTGTGCGCGGCCCTGGACCCGCGCCAGTACAACATCGTGCCCATCGCCGCCCCCAGCCAGGACGAGCTGGCGCAGCCGTACCTGTGGCGCTTCTGGCGGCAGATCCCGGCGCGGGGCAAGTTCACCATCTTCGACCGCAGCTGGTACGGGCGGGTGCTGGTGGAGCGGGTGGAAGGCCTGTGCAGCGACGCCGACTGGCTGCGTGCGTACGGTGAAATCAACGACTACGAAGAGCAATTGCACAACGCTGGCGTGGTGGTGGTGAAATTCTGGCTGGCCATCGACAAACAGACCCAGCTGGAGCGTTTCCAGGCCCGCGAGGCGGTGCCCTACAAACGCTTCAAAATCACCGAGGACGACTGGCGCAACCGCAAGAAATGGGACCAGTACCGCCAGGCCGTCGGCGACATGGTCGACCGCACGAGTACCGAGCTGGCTCCGTGGACGTTGGTTGAAGCTAATGACAAGCATTGGGCGCGGGTGAAGGTGCTGCGCACGATCAATGAGGCGTTGGAGGCGGCGTTCAAGCATGACAAGAAGTAGGCAGCGCAGCTGCGCTACCCGCGCTACTGCACTGCTGCCACGCCGCGAACTGCCTGTGATCTTGATCCCGTGAGGCCTTTGATCTTGATTGTGTGCCCCATAAAGCGCCAGGGCCGACTGGAGGCGTTGGCCGAGCGGTCCACGGCGTAGCCGGGGAAGACGGAACCGGAGGCGCTTCTATTCCGGGCCGTCGGCCGCTTGGGCGACGCCGGAGGGAGGGGACCCGCAGCGAAGCGGAGGGACCAAGCAGGGGCAAGCCT
>NZ_JBWGIG010000068.1:0-17662 GCF_056312595.1 Pseudomonas sp. GYB4201
TCGTGGAGTAACTTATGATGCTGATAATCTTTTTGACTATCAGTCTGAGTCACAAGCACCCACACGAATTGCTTGATTCAATTGTTAAAGAGCGGCTGGTTGATTCTTTCGTCTCAACCGAGGCGCGCATTCTACGCTTTCCTCAGAGTCTGTCAAGCGTTTATTTTGAAGTTTTTCAGAGAATCTCTAACAACTTCAACCACTTGGCTCGCTTCGATCTCTCGTTAGCGGGAGGCGAATTCTACAGCAACTTGCGTTGCTGTCAACTGCCTTTTTCACCGCTTTCGACGTTAAGATCGAAACCCTTCGGAGCTGCTTACTTCGGTTAACTCGTTGAGTTTCAAGGAGTTTTCCGTTTCGGTTGCGCCGGAAGTGGGGCGAATTATAGAGAGATTCGAAGGGAGGTCAAGGGTTAATTTCGAGGAATTGTCTTTAAAGTCAAAAGCTTCCCCGCGAGCCACCGCATGAAGGCCACCAGGTGCATGCCTTGAAGGTTTCATGCCTCACGACATCGAGCGCCGCCCGCGCGGCGCGACCCGGCCTCCGGCCGGTGCTACCCGTTTGTTTCGGGCCAGTTATGTCAGTGGTATCTCCCGGGGCGCTTTGGTGCATGGCACGCGGTTGGGGATGCTCCTAGGGGTAGTTGAGCTTGTGGACCAGGGTGAGTTCGCCAGGGGCGCGCATGGGGACGATGAAGGTTTCCATTTTCTCGCTTGGGGTGCCCTCCTCGGTGATGACGGTGATCTGGGCGGTGGTCAGCGGCTTTACCGCGTTCTCCTGTCCGCCTTCCTCGTCATCGTCGGCGCGGTAGCCACCACCGAAGTAGTTTACATATATAAGGTACTGGCCTCGCTCCGGCGCCGGCATGGCGAAGATCTCCGGGCCGTAGCCGGTGGTGACGTCCACGTCCAGCGAGCCACCGTTGGGTGCAGTACGGTCGCCGTACCAGATGTGTGCGCCGTCCGGCGTGATGACGTGCAGGTCGAGGTCGGTGTTATCGCTGTCCCATGACAACAGGATGCGCAGCTTCGCCGGGCTGGCGCTGCCCGTGTTGAGGAACTGCACGCGACGCTTCTGCTGGCCGTCGGGGCTGCGTACTTCGACACTGTTGGTGCCACTGGGAAACGAGAACGGTCGGTCGAAGTGCCCGTTGCCATCCAGTTTCAACGGCATGGCCACGCCATTGACGATGACCTTGCCTGGTTGGTCGGCGCTTTTCGGCATGCCCTTGATGTCGCCCATGATGCGCGCGGTGTCCGCCTGGTCCGACGGCGTGTTGACCGACGAAGCTGGATAGTTGACGGTCTGGCGGAAGTGCTCGCCTTCGGGACTGCCACTGCGCCAGCCGCCTACCGGCGTGCTCAAGCTGATGGGGTTGTCGGCACGGGCCGCCGGTAGCGCCAGCACGGCGCCAAGGAACAGGGCGATAGTTGAGATACGCGGTGTCATGGCCTAGTCCAGGAGCAGGTGGCGGGCAAGCCCTTCAATGTAGGGTTCGTCCTGGCCGTTGGGGTGGGCTTCAAACGCCAGGTGCAGGTATTCATGAGTCAGGTCGAGCCGGTCCTGCAGGGTGAGCACCCCGCGCACATAGATGCGCTGGCGCTCACGGTCCACGTACGGGCGCCCGTACCCCAGGCGGCATACGGCAAAAGTGCTGATTTCGTTGTAGCCCACTTCGCTATCCAGCGTAGGCCGCCACTGACGGCGCTGGTTCATCAGCCAGGTTTGGGCAGCGGGCAGGGTTTCGCAGGATGCCACGGGATTGTCCCAACGACTGAGGCTTGCGCGGGGGTAAGCACGCTGCAGGATAGTGTCGTAGCGCAGGCCGCTATCAGCCTGCTGCACCGCCTGGGCCCAGGACAGCTTGTCAGGCCCCGGCGTGTCGGAGTGATAGGTGACCGGGCTGCCGGCCAGCACCAGGTCGCTGGTCCAGGCGACCATGCGACGGGCATCTTCGCTGGCCGCGCGCGGCGCTACCCGTTGGCGACTGCTGCTGTCCTCGATGCTCAGGCAGTCGCCAGTGCGCCCGGCGTTCTGCAAGAGGTAGGTACGAATCGCCACCGCCAACGCTTTTGCCGCTTCCGCTGGCTGGCTCTTCGCTTCGCGCTGTAGCACCCGGGCTACGTACTCTTCGCGATCCAGCCGGGCGACAAGCCGTGGTTCGCCCTTGCCATGTTGCAGGTAGAGGTCGCCGCTGCTGTCGATGTCCAGGTCATTGCCGTTGCTGAAGACAGCACGGTAATGCCCCTGCAGCACTCCGTCAGGGGCTGGACTGCCGGTAGCGGCAAGTACGCTCTTGAGGGGGTACCGGGCAAACAGCTCAACCTCCACGCAACGCCCAGCGTCCAGGGGCCAAGGCGCGGGCAGGAAGCCACCGAGCACATCGGCGTAATGGCGAAGGACCATCTGGCTGGTGCCCGGCCCCCCGGCCCACACGGGCGTGCCATCCTGCAACCACCCGGCAAAGCCACCCTGCCGCGCCTTGGCGTCTCCATCGGCCAGCCAGCTCCAGGTCTTGACCCGCAAGCGCCCACCGAGGCTGCCCACTGCCTGGCCATCGCCAGCATCGAGCACCACATCCAGCAACAACTGCCTGGCCTGCTGCTGGGCCGGCAACGCGCGCAGGCTGTCGAGCAACTGGGCGACCGGCACCCGGGTCTGGGGTTGCAGCTGGACAATGTCGGCC
This sequence comes from Pseudomonas sp. GYB4201, assembly GCF_056312595.1. NCBI lineage: Bacteria > Pseudomonadati > Pseudomonadota > Gammaproteobacteria > Pseudomonadales > Pseudomonadaceae > Pseudomonas > Pseudomonas sp. GYB4201. The sequence goes on from NZ_JBWGIG010000068.1 coordinate 2,687, forward strand.
AGCCAGGCGGGTGCGTTGCGCGCCTGCCAGTAGCTGCGCCATTGGGACGGGTCTATGTGCAAGCGCGCGGGGGCAAAGTACAGCCCACAGGAGTGCACCAACGCCTGGTCCCGCGCGATGCTCCCGCCTGGCGTGCAGCAATAGACCTCGTCGCGATCCTGGCCTTGGCAGTCGTAGGCCGCCTCGTGCCGGTCAGTGTCCACCAGCCAGGCGTAGACGAACAGCTTCCACAGGCTGCCCAGCGGAGTTTGCAGGTCGCCGGCCAAGGGCTCGCGGCTGACGAGCTGGGTACGGTTGAACTGCACCAGTTCATAGCCCTGCCCATTCAACCAGGCCAGGCGCAACGGCGCCTCCCCTGCCTGCGACATCAGCGAGCACAGGCACAGCACCACACCTATATAGAAGCGCATCACTTGACCGTGACCTGCCCAAGCGCCGCTTTCCTCTCTTCAGCCTTGTGCTGGGGTGCGTACAGCTGGGTGTAGCGCACCGGCGGCAGGTTGAACTGACCCTTCTGCGAGAAGCGCACCAGGTGGCGGAAACGCAGTTCCCCGCTAAGGCTATCCACGGCAATACCGTAGGCCAGTTGCCCCGGCTCGAAGCGCGCCTTTTCCAGCGGCGCGGCATCGGCAGCGCCCTGCCCCGTCAGCTTGATACCCCAGGTGGTGCGCTCGACGTCGGCCCCCGGCGGCAGCGGCACTTCGAGCATACCGTAGCGCAGCGGCTGGCCCTTGGTGCTGATGGTGATCTCATCCAGGTACAAGCTGTCGCTGGCCAACGGTTTGTCGCCGACGGTTTCCAGCTTGAAGGTGAACGCTTCGTCGCCTGGCACCAGCCGCAGCAGGCGACGCTTGACCACCACGGGCAGGTCGTCAGGCGTGGCCTGCTTGCTATTGAAGGTCAACAGCGCACGCACGGGGCGCTCGCTGGTGCCGCCCAAGTTGAGCACGGTCGGCACCGCCTTGCCCTGCCACTGCCAGAATGCGCTGCCGGTGGTGCCCTGCTCCGGGTGCCAGTCCGCACCGGGCGCCAGCGGGCTGCCCTTGGGCGCCTGGGCCAGGGCATTCTGCAGCCAGGTCAGCGCCAGCGCGCGCTCCAGGGTGGACTGCTGCGGCAGCAGGCGCTGCAGCAAGTCACGCGCCTGGTCGGCATTGATCGGTTTCAGCGACAGGTCGAGTGCCGCGGCGAACGGCTGGCCGCTGGTGGCCACGCGCTGGCGGGCATCCTCCAGTTGGCGAGTGAAGGCTTCAGGCTGGCTGACCTTGTTCTGCTGGGCCAAGGCGGCGGTCAGCACGCGCGCGCTGGCCAGGCCCAGGGCCGAGTCGGGCGCGCCCATGACGACGCTGTCCTCACCGTCATCGAGCAGGCTGGCATTGGCCCCCGGGCCGGCCTTGGCCAGCTCGTCCATCAGGCCGCTGATCAAGGTGTTGACCGGCAACTGCATTTCCCGGGCGAACGACAGGATCAGCGCCCGTTGCAGCAGCGGCGTGGTCGAGGCCTGCTTGCCATACACGTCCATCACCCGCTGCCAGTGGTCTGGCGGCAGGCTCAGGCCCAGCGCCTTGCTGGCGTGCCAGTCGGCATAGTAGGCGTAGGCGGTGAGGAAGGCGTCCGGTGCCAGGTCCTCCCCCCACCAGGTGAACGCCGCTTCCGGGCCGGCCATCTGGATCAGGCGCAGGCGGCTGTTCTGCAGGATCAGGCGCAAGCGGTCACGCACGCTGATGTCAGCAGTCAACGAAGGATAGGCGATGCTCAACGGCAACAGCTGGCTGGCCGTTTGCTCCACCCCACCCCACGGGTATTCGAGCAGGTCGTCGAGGCTGGCGCGGAACAGCGCCTGCGGGCTGTCATCCAGGCGCAGGCGCAGGTTGCTGGCATCCAGTGGCAGGGTCAGCGGGATGTCCCCGGCGCTGACGTCCAGTGCCTGGGTGTGCACGGTCTGCCAACCGTCGGCGACGGTATCGATGCGCACTGCCAGGGCATCCTGGGTCTTGCCCTCCTGCTGCAGTTCAGCGCTCAGGTCGGCGCTGCCGGCTTGCGCGGTGTTGCCCAAGGCGGGGAGCGGGATGTAGTTGATGCCTTTGTTGAGCGTGAGCGGCAGGCGCTGCTCCTGGCCGAAGGCGTGCACCAGCAAGTCAGCCTTCGCCGGCTGCTCAGCCGCGCTGAAGGCAAACAGGCCCAGGTCGGGATGGTCGCCGGCGCGGAAACGGGTTGGCCCGCTCCATTTCAGGTACAGCGGTTTTTCCGAGCGCACGAACTGCTGCCGTTGCCCCACCTGGCCATCGTCGGCAATCGCCCGCGCAGTGATGCGCCAGCGGGTCAGCGAGTCAGGCATGCGGAAGGTGAAGCGCGCGTGGCCGTTAGCGTCGGTGACCAGCTCCGGCTGCCAGGCAGCCGTGTCGACGTCTTCGCGACGCGGCCGTTCCAGCACCTTCACGCCGCGCTCGCTGCGGTTGGCCTTGCCGGGCGCTGCCGGGCTGCCGGGCAAGGCGACGTCGTAGCTTATAAAGGACAGGCTGGCACTGGTGCGTACATTGTTGCGCCGTGGGTGGTAGAAGAACTGGTCGATGCCGGGGGCGATCTCCGGTTGCAGCGCATAGACCATTTCATCCACGACGCTGACCGTCAGGTGCGCGGGAATCGGCTTGCCAACGTACTGGGTGCCCAGGTCGACCGTCACGGTGTCGCCCGGCTGGTACTGTTCCTTGTCGGTGGCAATGGCGATGTCGATCTGCGGCGCCACCACCTTGATGCCGGCGTTCTGGAAGCTGTATTCGCCGCCCTTGGTGTAGAGCACCGAGAACGTCAGGTTGGGAGCGAAGGTATCCTTCACCGGGATGTGCACGCGGTACTGGGTGGGGCTGATGGTGTCGACCTTCAGCCAGTCGCCGCCCTTGGTGAGCAGCGCCGTGGCCTCGACCTTGTCGCGCTCCAGCGACAGCAGGGCATCGCTGACCGGCTCGGGGAAGGTGACCAGCGCCAGCGCTTCGTCGCCTGCCTTGTACTCGGCCTTGTCGAGAACGATCTCCACGGTGCCCGGCACGGCCTTGACGCCGTCGCCGGTCACCGAATGGCCAGTGGCGCCGAGGATGCGCTGGTGCTCGTCGACCAGACTGAGGTTGTAGGTACCCGGGCGATCGAAGGCCAGGCTGAAGCCATTGTCACCCGCCGCCAGCGTGCCGCCGCCGGTAGTCTGGTCTTCCAGGCGCACCCAGGTGTAGGCCGAAGGTTTGATGGGCGTAGGCTGTTCGCTCTGGTAGCTGAAGGTTACCTTGTCGCCCACCGCGCTGAACCGCTCGGGCGCGGCAAGCCGGTATTGGGCCGCGCCACGCTCGATGAGGATTTCCTTGGTAGTCTTGACCCGGTAGGCGGCACCGTCGCTGGCGAACACCGTGAGCATGTAGCGACTGGGCTTCTCGGCGGCAGGTAACTCGACGCTGGCGTAGCCCTTGGCGTCGGTGGTCAGTTCGGTGCTGGTCAGCTCCACCGGGAACTGGCCCAGGTACTGCAATTCGTTTTCCACCATGGACAATTGCTGGGCCCGCAGGCTGAGGGTCAGGCGTGCGTTGGCAACAGGCTTGCCGTCGGGATACATCAGCAGCAGCTTGCCCTTCACGGGTTCGTTAGTGCGGAAGTCCTGCTTGGCCAAGTCGAGGGAAATCTCGAAGTGCGGCTTGATGTACTCGGCGACCCGGAAGGCGCTGCTGTAGGTCTGGTCGCGGTAGGTGAACCGCAGCTCGTAGCCGCCGGCCACGGCATTGTCCGGCAGCTGGAAACGGCCTTGGGTGCCGGCCTTGCCATCCAGGTTCAAGTCCAAGCCTTGCAGGGTGGTGCCGGCGGCGTCGATCACACTGACATGCACCGCCCCCGCGGCCGGCGATACCGAATCGCGAGCGTTCTTGAATTCGCGGCCGACAATTTTCATCGACACCCAATCACCCGGCCGGTACAGCGGCCGGTCGGTGAAGGCATACAGCTTGGTGTCGTAGATCTCGCTGTCGTAATAGAAGTTCTCGGAGACGAACACCCCGCCCTCGGCATCCTCGCCGATCACGTAGGAACGCTCGGGGCTGGCGTGCTTGAGCCGCAGCAGGCCATCGGCATCGGTCTCGCCACTGCTCATTACGCCCAGGCCGTCAGTCCACAGCACCTTGACCTTGGGCACCGAGTTGCCTTCGTGCTTGCGCGCGGCCCACACCAGCAGCTCATCACCGGCAATCTTGCTGACCGCCACGGTGTTGGAGACGAACACCACGGTGGTGGCGCGGTATTTGCCGATCAGCGCCTCCACCAAGTACAGCCCCGGTTTCAGCTTGCCCAGCGGAATATAAACGTTGCCCGGGGCGACACTGATGAACTCGCTGGACGAGCCGGCCAGGTCGACGCCCTTGGGCGGCTGGATCGGCTTGGCCTGCCACAGTGGGTAGCGGAACTGGGTGACCAGCGGCAGGCCGGGGATTGGCGCGTACTGCGGTTGGGCATCGTATTGGGTGGGCGCGGCGATCACGTTGCCCATCTTCAGTTCCGGCACCTGGTCGGTGACTTCCTTGCGCGACTCGTAGGTGAAGGCACGCTGCATCACCCGCCGCGACTTGCGGTACCAGTTGTCCCACAAGTAGGCCAGGGTGTTGGACAGGCCCTCCCCTTTGAATTGGCCCTCGCTGGCAACCCGGTGCAGATTCTTCTGGCGCTTGAGAAACTCTAGCGGCTGGTCGATACGGTACACACGGATGTCGGCGCCACCGTAAGGCTCCATGCGGAACCGGCGGTAGTCGCGGCCCGGGGCTTCGAGGCGGACCATGGCCTGCTCGTCGGTGGCGAAGCTGCTGTCGGCCAGCAGGAAGAAGCTTTCACCGGCCAGCGGCGCGTAGTCGCTGGCCGGCACCGAGTCGTCGGCTTGCACCAGGCCAACGGGCGCCAGCAGGCACAACAGCCAGAGGCACAGGCGCACCACCAGGGCAGCCCTCATCGGAGGAAATTGAGCCGATACACACCGATGAAATTCGGGTTGGCTGCGTCGGGTATCCATCGGGTGTCCTTCCATGTCATGAGTTGCTGCACGCTTGCCGAGCGCATGCCGTTGTCGGTAGGGGTGGTGGTGCCGGTGTGATAGGCGATGTTGCGGCCCATCCAGATCATCAGGTGCTGGTCGTCACCCTGGTCGAAGAACATCAGGTCGCCGGGACGCGCCTGGTTCAGGTCGCGCCCTACCAGGTGGCTATTGAACTGGATCAGCTTGATGGCGTTGACGTAGGGCCCGACCTTGCCGCCGCCCTGCTGCCACTGCTGCGCCAGGGCGCGCTGGGCGTCGGTGAGCGCCAGCTCGGGCGGCAGGTAGCGGTTGGACAGGCCGTTGGCGCGCAGCCACTTGTCGTCATGGACCTTCAGCGCCTCGTTGGCGGCGAAGCGCACCAGGCCGGCACAGTCCTGCTGGTACCAACGCGGGCTGGGGCCCTGGACCAGTTGTTCCTGGGCAATGCGCACGAACCAGGCGCGAAACACCTGGCTCTGCTGGGCATCCAGCTCTGGCGTGGGCGCGGCCAGCAACCGGGTGCTGAACAACAGCGCCAGCAGGGCCAGGCCGAAAGCCTTCACAGGGCGCGCCATTGCAGGGGCAGCCATTGCCAATGGCCATCGGGCTCGCTGCCCTTGGGCAGGGTCAGGGCATATTTGCCGTAGCCAGCAAGCTTCTGCAGCTTGGGAACCAGGTGGGTCTGGGCGGCGTTGCGGAACACCGGCTCCATGTCCTGGGGCAGGCTGTCGAAGGTCTCCTGCTGCATCAGCTGCGCCAGGGAATCGGGGCCCAGGTAGATGGACATCAACGCATCCTTGGGGGCGATGTCGGCCAGCGGCGCGACGTGCTTGTCCAGGGTACCCATGGCCTTGTCCACCAGCTGGTCGTCGAGGGAGAACAGCAGCGTCGAACCATGCCGTGCCAGGCTGACCTTGAAGAAGCCCTTGCCGGTGATGCTGTCAGGCTTTTCGGCATCACGGTTGCGGTACTGGCCGAAGTTGGAACTGACCTGGCGCTGCCACTGGTGTCCCTGGGGCGGCGTCTGCTCGCTGACCGGGAACTGGCCACCGGGCACCTTGCTTTCCCAGGCGCCCACCATGCCGCCGAACAGGGTGCCCAGGTTGGCGTCGAGCTTGCTGCCGTCCGCCGTGTCGAGGCCGGCGACCAGCAACGGCGTGTACAGGTGCGAGTCGGGGTACCAGCACAGGCCGGCTGCCCCGGTCATGTGGCCGGTCAGCACCTTGGCGGTCTGCTCGTCAGCCCCCAGTTTCACCAGCAACGGCTGCTGCGCTTCGGTGGCCAAGGGCAACGCCACGCAAGCACTGGCGCCCACGGGCATGGCTTGCCAGATAGGGTTGAAGTCGAGGTCCGGGGCGTTGTCGGTCTCGTCCAGGGCCAGGTAGCTGTGCCAGCCCTTGTCGTCCATGTCCAGGCGAATGCCGGCAAACGTGGGGATAAAGCGCTGGTAGCCCATGGCAAGCACGCTGGAGTTGATCGCGATGCGCTGCTTGAGCCCGGCCTCCATGGGTTGCAGGCCAAACGCCTCGGGGAACAGCTGGTTGCCGCTGAGCAACGCCGCCAGGGCCTGGCTGGACACCGCCCCCGGGGCGACGTCGCCATTGGCGTCATGGTCATAGAGTTTGTCCGGATTGGACAGCACCACCAGCTTGTCGCCACGGGACGCGAACAACAGCGACTTGCTGGCGTTGTAGGCCAGGCGATAGAGCGGCACTGTTTCGCCGCCCACCTTGAGCTCGCCGGCCTTGCTCAACTGCTGGTCATCCAGGGCCACGTGGGCCAGCGGTTCGAGCACCTTGGCCAGGCCGCCACGGTCCATCACCAACAGGAAGTCCTTGAGCCGGCCATCGGCGCCGCGCCACAAGGCGACGTCGGCCGGCTGGTCGAACAAGGCCTCGATAAGGTTGTCCTGCAGCTTGAGGTCATGCTCGTAGATGATGCGCCGCAGGCTGCCGATCAGGCCCAGGCGGTCGCCATGGGTCTCGTAATAGAAGACGAAGTCTTCGGTCAGTGTTTCGCGCAGGAACGGCACGCTGAGCAGGTCGCGGGGCAACTGGCTGAGCGAGCGGGTTTCCAGCAGCGCGTCCGGGCGGCTGAGGCCGAACTGGTCCATGGCCAGTGCCATGGCCGGCAGCTTGGGCTTGTGCAGGTACCAGCCCAGGCCGCCCGCGACGGCGGCCACCAGGCACAGGCCGACGGCAAGCAACAGGTTGCGGCGCTTGCCGGTGGAGGGTGCCGGGGTGGCGGCTGGTACAGCTGTCGTTTCGCTCATGTTCGCAAAGCCCGATTCATCCATGCGGTGCAGGGTTCAATAAGTGAAGGTCTTGACCAGCAGCAGGTCGCCGATGGCACGCAAGGGCACGATGAAGCTCTCGCGCTTTTCGTTGACGGTGTTTTCGTTGAGCACCAGGTTGATCTCCGAGGTGATGACCTCGTTCTGGTTGCCGTGCTCCTCAAAGTTATAGCCACCATTACTGTAGTTGCCCCAGTAGTTGACGTAGACCAGATAGGTGCCGTGCATCGGCGCGGTCATGGTGAACATTTCCGGGCCCGGGCCGTCGACGCTGTCGGTGTCCAGGCCACCACCGTTGCTGAGCACCGGGTTGGCGTAGAAGGCATGCTGGCCGTCTGGGGTGATGATGTGCAGGTCGAGCTCGGCCTTGGGGTCGTCCCAGGCCAGGAAGATGCGAATGCGCGCTGGCGTGCGCTGGTCGTTGGCTTCGTAGAACTGCACGCGCTTGAGCGACTTGCCTTCGCTGCTGCGCACCTCGACGCTGTTGGAACCGGCGCCGAAGGCATAGGGCCGGGCGAAGCGACCATCGTCGTCGGTGTACAGGCTCAGGGCGTTGCCGTTGACCGCCAGCGTGTGAGGCTGGCGCGCCGCGGAGGTGGCCTTGATCTGGCCCTCGATCATGCTGCGGTTGCGCTGGATGCCACGGTCGATGGGCGGCGTGGGATACGCCACGCGCGGGTTCTCGGAGCGGTCGAGCAGGCCGAAGTAACGCCAGCCTCCCGTGGGGCCATCAAGCGTGGCCGAGGTGTCGGCCAGGGCGGCGGACGCCCAGAACACGGCGCTCAGCCCGATAAGAAATCGCATGTGTGCTTCCTGCAATGCGTGGTGGTGGGTGTCAGGTCCGGCGACACTTTTGATAGCCCGTTTTCAGGGCGCGCGAAGAGTAGCGGCTCGCCCCTGGTTTAACAATCGGCCACAGCGTGGAAATGTCGACCAGTGCTCACCGGCCTGGCAGTATCCGCTTGCCCTGGCGGCTGCCGATGGCACTGGCCTGCCCGTCCCGCTGCTTGCCGGTACGCGCCTCGCTGATCAGCCCTGGTATCAATACCCCTTCCGGCAGGTGCTTCCAGAACCGGCTGGGCAGGTGCCCCTGCATGGCACGGGTGTTGAGCCGCGCCGGGTTGAAGATGTGGCTGTAATAGGTCAGCCACAGCTCACCGTGGGGGTCTTCCACCTGCTGCGCCAGCTGTTGCCAGGCTGGCGGGCACTGGCGCTGGTAATGCAAAGCCTCTCCATCGTAGTACACGCCGTCGCGCGGCGTGGCGATCAACCAGCGGTGGCGCCCCATGCGGCCGATGAAGTGCGCGCTGGCGCTTTCCAGGATGTCATGGGCCGGCTCGTGCCACGCCACGTATTCGGGTTGGCCGGCATTCTCGGTTGCAGCGGGCAGCGCCACGAAGCGCACGAAGGCATGCAGGTGGTGTGCTTCGCGCGAGACCTGCTTGATGCGCCGGTGCAACTCACTGCCCAGCTTGTCCCCCGGCAGCATGGCCGTGCGGTCGCCATGGCTGACCCGCCACAACACCTCGTACAACAGGCTCCAGCGCTGCTCGCCACGGTAGCGCGCGGCGGTTTCCAGCTGTTCGGCCAGGGCCAGCGGCACCCGCGCCTGGAACGGGCCGGGCGATGCCGGCAATTCCCGATCAGAGGCAAACAGGTCCGCGACCTCCCAGCTGACCTCGCTGGGGTCCACCTGATGACTCAGCAGCCAGCGCGCCTGCTGGCGCCAGGTGGCGAACAGGTCGTCGCAGTCGAGGGTGATCATCCCCACAGCCCCATCTGCTGCGGCGCTGGCCGGTCGCGCAGTTGTTCACGCAGGGCCAGGCTGCTGCTTTCCGCCTGGTGCGGGTGGTAGTCACTGGTGATCAGGAACGGCTTGGCTTTGGCCAGCACGCAGCGCAGGCGCGTCAGGTCTTCATAGCGAATGCGCCGTTGCCGGCGTAGCTCCACCAGCCGCTGGGTGGTGCGAATGCCGATGCCGGGGATGCGCGCGATCAGCGCAGGTTCTGCGCGGTTGAGGTCGAGGGGGAACACGTCGCGGTGCTCCAGGGCCCAAGCCAGCTTGGGGTCGATGTCCAGCGCCAGGTGGCCCGGCCCCTGGAACAGTTCGCCGGCCTTGAAGCCGTAGCCGCGCAGAAGGAAGTCGGCCTGGTACAGGCGGTGCTCGCGCATCAGTGGCGGCGCCGCCAGCGGCACGCTCTTGGGGCTGTTGGGGATGGGGCTGAACGCGGAGTAGTAGACGCGCTTGAGCTTGAAGTTGCCGTACAGGCTTTCGGCACTGTGCAGGATGGTGCTGTCGTCGGTGTCGTCGGCGCCGACGATCATCTGCGTGCTCTGCCCTGCTGGCGCGAAGCTGGGCGCCTTGGGCTCGTTGGCCACGGCTTCACGGCCCACGTGGATGGTGTTCATGGCCTGGCGAATGGAGACCACCTGTTTCTCCGGCGCCAGGGTCTGCAGGCTGGCGTCGGTAGGCAGTTCGATATTGACGCTGAGGCGGTCAGCGTAGCGCCCGGCTTCCTCGATCAGCAGCGGGTCGGCCTCGGGAATGGTCTTGAGGTGGATGTAGCCACGGAACTGGTGCTCCTCGCGCAGCAGCTTGGCCACGCGGATCAGCTGTTCCATGGTGTAGTCCGCCGAACGGATGATTCCCGAGCTCAGGAACAGCCCGCTGATGCAATTGCGCTTGTAGAAGTCCAGGGTCAGGGTCACCACTTCCTCCGGCGTGAAGCGTGCGCGGGGCACGTCACTGGAGCGGCGGTTGACGCAATACTGGCAGTCGAACAGGCAGAAGTTGGTCAACAGGATTTTCAGCAGCGACACGCAGCGGCCATCTGGCGTGTAGCTGTGGCAGATGCCCATGCCGTCGGTGGCGCCCAGCCCGGCCTTGCCTTCGGAGCTGCGCTTGGGCGCAGCGCTGCTGGCGCAGGACGCGTCATACTTGGCGGCGTCGGCAAGGATGCTGAGTTTCTCGATCAGCTGCATGGGGGTTTTTCTCTGCACTGGTTTTATATACAGTAAAACGAGAGCCGCCTGTTCACAAGCCCATTGCGACAGCCGGGTAAAGGGAAACGCAACAGTGTTTTGCACCCGCTGATTTGCCCATGCCGCCCGGCTCTGCTAGTGTCGCGCGGTTTCAACTCCTGTCGAGAGAGCCGCCATGGCCCGTAAGAAAGCTTCCGTGGATTTCGAGCAATCGCTGGCCGATCTGCAAACGCTGGTCGAACGCCTGGAAACCGGCGAATTGTCGCTGGAAGATTCCCTGGCCGCCTTCGAGCAAGGCATCGGCCTGACCCGCGACTGCCAGGCCGCCCTGGCCCAGGCCGAGCAGAAGGTGCAGATCCTGCTGGAGCGCGACGGCGAGCTGACGCAAGAGCCCTTTGATGCGGAACAACCCGAATGATCAGCACTTACCAGGCCAGCTGCCAGGCGCGCGTCGATAGCGCCCTGAACAGCCTGTTCGATGCCCCCGTGCCCGAGATGGCGCGCCTCTACCAAGCCATGCGCTACAGCGTGATGAACGGTGGCAAGCGCGTGCGCCCGCTGCTGGTGTACGCCGCCTGCGAAGCGCTGGGCGCGCCGGCCGAACAGGCCAACGGTGCGGCCTGCGCGGTGGAGCTGATTCACGCCTACTCGCTGGTGCACGACGACCTGCCGGCTATGGACGACGACGACCTGCGCCGCGGCCAGCCCACCACCCACAAGGCCTTCGACGAAGCCTGCGCGATCCTGGCCGGCGACGGCTTGCAGAGCCTGGCCTTCGAAGCCCTGCTGGACGAGCGCCTGAGCCCACAGGGCGAAGCCGTGCGCCTGCAGATGGCCATGGCCCTGGCCCAGGCCGCAGGCCCCGGCGGCATGGTCGGTGGCCAGGCCATCGACCTCGGCTCGGTAGGCAAGAAGCTCGACCAGGGCGCGCTGGAGCTGATGCACCGGCACAAGACCGGCGCGTTGATCGAAGCCAGCGTGCAGCTGGGCGCCCTGGCCAGTGGCCGCGCCAACCCGGCGCAGCGCCAGGCGCTGAAGACTTATGCACAGGCGATCGGCCTGGCGTTCCAGGTCCAGGACGATATCCTCGACGTGGAAAGCGACACCGCCACCCTGGGCAAGCGCCAGGGCGCCGACATCGCCCGCGACAAACCGACCTACCCGGCCCTGCTGGGCCTGGGCATGGCCAAGGCCTATGCGCTGCAGTTGCGCGACCAGGCCCTGGAGGCTTTGCAGCCATTCGACGAGGCGGCCGAGCCGCTGCGCGAGCTGGCCCGCTACATTGTCGAACGTCGCAGTTGAACAGCGGCGCTGACTCCCCGACGCGTCATCGCGTGGGCAGTCGGCGCTGCATAGGTTAAACTGCCGCCACTTCATATTTATAACGATTCGCCTGATGCCCACGACGTTTCAAGAGATTCCCCGCGAACGCCCGCTGACGCCCCTGCTGGACCGTGCCGACACGCCGGCAGGTCTGCGCCGACTGGGTGAAGCCGAGCTGGAAACCCTGGCCGATGAACTGCGCCAGGAGTTGCTCTATACCGTTGGCCAGACCGGCGGGCACTTCGGTGCCGGCCTGGGCGTCATCGAACTGACGATTGCGTTGCATTACGTCTTCGACACGCCGGACGACCGCCTGGTGTGGGACGTGGGCCACCAGGCCTACCCGCACAAGATTCTGACCGGGCGCCGCGAGCGCATGGCCAGCCTGCGCCAGAAAGACGGCCTGGCCGCCTTCCCGCGGCGCAGCGAGAGCGAGTACGACACCTTTGGCGTAGGCCACTCCAGCACCTCGATCAGTGCCGCCCTGGGCATGGCCATCGCCGCGCGCCTGCAGAACAGCGGGCGCAAGGCCATTGCCGTGATCGGCGACGGTGCGCTGACCGCCGGCATGGCCTTCGAGGCGCTGAACCATGCGCCCGAGGTGAACGCCGACATGCTGGTGATCCTCAACGACAATGACATGTCGATCTCGCGCAACGTCGGTGGCCTGTCCAACTACCTGGCCAAGATTCTCTCCAGCCGTACCTACGCGAGCATGCGCGAAGGCAGCAAGAAAGTGCTGTCGCGCCTGCCCGGCGCCTGGGAGATCGCCCGTCGTACCGAAGAGTACGCCAAGGGCATGCTGGTCCCCGGCACCCTGTTCGAGGAGCTGGGCTGGAACTACATCGGCCCCATCGACGGCCACGACCTGCCGACCCTGGTCGCCACGCTGCGCAACATGCGTGACCTCAAGGGCCCGCAGTTCCTGCACGTGGTCACCAAGAAGGGCAAGGGCTTCGCGCCGGCCGAGGTCGACCCGATCGGCTACCACGCCATCACCAAGCTGGAACCGCTGAACGCGCCTGTCGCGCCGAAGAAACCCACGGGGCCGAAGTACTCCGCGGTGTTCGGCCAGTGGCTGTGCGACATGGCGGCGGCCGACCAACGCCTGGTGGGCATCACCCCGGCGATGAAGGAAGGCTCGGACCTGGTCGATTTCAGCGAGCGCTACCCCGAGCGCTATTTCGACGTGGCCATCGCCGAGCAGCACGCGGTGACCCTGGCCGCGGGCATGGCCTGCGAAGGCGCCAAGCCGGTGGTGGCGATCTACTCCACCTTCCTGCAGCGTGCCTACGACCAGCTTATTCATGACGTGGCGGTGCAGAACCTCGACGTGCTGTTCGCCATCGACCGTGCGGGGCTGGTGGGCGAAGACGGCCCGACCCACGCCGGCAGCTTCGACCTGTCGTACCTGCGTTGCATTCCGGGCATGGTGATCATGACCCCAAGCGACGAGAACGAACTGCGCAAGATGCTCACCACCGGCCACCTGTACCAGGGCCCGGCGGCCGTGCGCTACCCACGTGGCACCGGCCCGAACGCGACCATCGAGGCGGGCCTTGAGCCGCTGGAAATCGGCAAAGGCGTGGTTCGCCGCGAAGGCAGCAAGACCGCCTTGCTGGTGTTCGGCGTGCAACTGGCCGAGGCCCTGAAGGTGGCCGAGAAGCTGGGCGCCACCGTGGTCGACATGCGCTTCGTGAAGCCGCTGGATGAAGCGCTGGTGCGCGACATCGCCGCGCGCCACGAGCTGCTGGTCACCCTCGAGGAAAACAGCATCATGGGCGGCGCGGGCGCTGCGGTGGGTGAATTCCTGGCCGCCGAAAACCTGCTCAAGCCGATGCTGCACCTGGGCTTGCCGGATGTGTACGTGGAGCACGCCAAGCCGGCGCAGATGCTGGCGGAATGCGGGCTGGACGAGGCCGGCATCGAAGCGGCGATCGTCAAGCGCCTGGCCGCCCTGGGTTAATCCCAGCCCGTAGCAGCAACTGTCTTGAAATGGCGTCGTCTGCATCGCGACTAAAGTCGGCTCCTACGCCGTTCGTGGTAGGAGCCGGCCTTGGCTGCGATGCAGGCGACGCGGTCCATGGGGTATCCGCATTTGCGTAGCAGCTGCCGAAGGCTGCGTCCCGCGGCGGTCCTGCGTTACTCCAGGACGCGGCCTGCGGCAGCGGCTACAGATTCGCCTAGCCACTGTCTTGCCCAGTTAATGACGTCCGCCATGCTGTGCCGTCGCGCAGCATGGCGTTAAGCCGGACCAGCAGCACCCGCATGCACGCTACCAGCGCCACTTTTGCGCTCTTGCCTTTATCGCGCAGCCCCTCGTAACGCGCCTTGAACGAGGCGTCGTAGCGGATGACCGTCCAGCACGACATGTACAGCACCCGCCGCACCGTACCGCGCCCGCCGCAGATCTTGCGCTTGCCCTGGAAGTTGCCACTGTCGTTGTTATAGGGGGCCAGGCCGGCCAGCCCCGCAATCTGATGCCGGTCCAACTCACCCAGTTCTGGCAGGTAAGCCATCAGGCTGGCCGCGGTAATCGTGCCGAGGCCTTTGACTGACGTCAGCTGCGCCACCTTGGGCGCATCGAGCGCCTGCATCGTTTGCTCGATGGCCTTTTCCAGCTCCAGGATCTGCGCTTTCAGGAAGGCGATATGGCCTTCCAGCAGCTCGATTATCCTGGGGGATTGGGCCTGTTTCAGACGGCGTCTGTCGTCGTCACGTTGCTGTACGAAGCGCTCGCGCTGCTGCACCAGCTCCCGTAGAAACTGGGTCGGCGCCGAATCCTGCTGGGGCTTGGCTGCCTTCAAGGTTTCGGCAAACTGCGCCAGGACCTGGGCATCGATGGGATCTGTCTTGGCTTGCTTACCGATCGCCTCGGCAAACGCCCGGGCACGACGAGGGTTTACGCGCACGACGGTAAATCCAGCCAGGCGAAGGGCCGCCATCACCCCCCGCTCGTAGCCACCGGTCGCCTCAAGCAAAACCTTCTGCACGTCGTAACCGCTCAGCTTCTCGATCAGATGAGCATAACCTGTTGAGTTATCGGGGACATTGAAGCTGATGTCTTGGGGGTGAAGCCAAACGGCGAGGGAGGATTTAGCGACGTCGATACCGAGCCAGGAAATCATGGGGAACACCTCTTACACTCAAGGATGAGAGCACTCTGGTGATGCCCATGCTTGTGATGTTCGAGGTAGGCTCGTTCAACTGTTCGGGCTTGTAGCCAGAGCGGAGAGGTGAATGGCGGTTCTGCTGCTACACGTGCTTATCAACACTGCTGCCGAACAACCTGCCATTCACCGCTCTCACCCCAGATTCTATTCCCTTCTCTAGACACAAGCTGCCG
>NZ_JBWGIG010000069.1:0-17609 GCF_056312595.1 Pseudomonas sp. GYB4201
AGGCCGCGTCCGGGGCGACGCGGTCAGTCTGGAAGACCGTGGCGCCCCGGACGCGGCCTGGCGGCCGCTGCTACGGGGGAGTCAGGCGAGGTCGAAACGGTCCAGGTTCATGACCTTGTCCCAGGCCGCCACGAAGTCGCTGACGAACTGCTGCTGCGCATCGGCGCTGCCGTAGACTTCGGCGTAGGCGCGCAGCTGCGCGTGGGAACCGAACACCAGGTCAACCCGGGTGCCCGTCCATTTCACCGCGCCGGTCTTGCGGTCGCGGGCCTCGAAGGTGTCGTTGTCGGCCGACAGCGGCCGCCACTCCACGCCCATGTCCAGCAGGTTGACGAAGAAGTCGTTGGTCAACGTCCCCGGTCGCTGGGTGAAGACCCCGTGCTTGCTCTCGCCGACGTTGGCGCCCAGCACCCGCAGGCCGCCCAGCAGCACGGTCATTTCGGGGCCGGTGAGGGTCAGCAGTTGCGCCTTGTCCACCAGCAGGTGCTCGGCCGACACCCGGTATTTGCCTTTGAGGTAGTTGCGGAAGCCATCGGCGATCGGTTCCAGGAAGCCGAACGATTCGACGTCGGTCTGCGCCTGGGACGCGTCCACGCGGCCCGCCCGGAACGGCACGGTGACGCTGTGGCCGGCGTTTTTCGCCGCCTGCTCGACACCGGCGTTGCCGGCCAGCACGATCAGGTCGGCCAGGGATACCTGCTTGCCCCCCGCCGCCGCGCTGTTGAAGTCACGCTGGATACCTTCCAGGGTGCCCAGCACCTTGGCCAGCTGCTGCGGCTGGTTGGCTTCCCAGTCCTTCTGCGGCGCCAGGCGCAGGCGGCCGCCATTGGCGCCGCCGCGTTTGTCCGAACCGCGGAAGGTGGACGCCGCCGCCCAGGCCGTGGACACCAGTTGCGCCACGCTGAGCCCCGAGGCCAGCACCTTGGCTTTCAGCGCGGCCACGTCGTTGTCGTCGACCAGCGCGTGGTTAACAGCCGGCAGCGGGTCTTGCCACAGCAACTCTTCGCTGGGCGTTTCCGGGCCCAGGTAGCGGGCCAGCGGGCCCATGTCACGGTGGGTGAGCTTGAACCAGGCACGGGCGAAGGCGTCGCTGAGCTGGTCGGGGTTGGCCAGGAAACGGCGGGCGATGGGCTCGTAGATCGGGTCGAAGCGCAGCGCCAGGTCCGAGGTCAGCATGGTCGGCGCGCGGCGTTTGCTCGGGTCGTGGGCGTCGGGAATCTTGCCGGCGCCAGCGCCGTTTTTCGGCGTCCACTGATGGGCGCCGGCCGGGCTCTTGGTCAGTTCCCACTCGAAGCCGAAGAGGTTTTCCAGGTACTCGTTGCTCCACTTGGTAGGGGTGGAGGTCCAGGTCACTTCCAGGCCGCTGGTGATAGTGTCGCCGCCCTTGCCGCTGCGGAAACTGTTGCGCCAGCCCAGGCCCTGCTCTTCCAGGCCGGCAGCTTCAGGCTCTGGCCCGACGTTGTCGGCGGGGCCGGCGCCGTGGGTCTTGCCGAAGGCGTGGCCACCGGCGATCAGCGCCACGGTTTCCTCGTCGTTCATGGCCATGCGGCCGAAGGTCTCGCGGATATCGATGCCTGACTTGACCGGGTCAGGCTGCCCGTCCGGGCCTTCGGGGTTGACGTAGATCAGGCCCATCTGCACCGCGGCCAGGGGGTTTTCCAGGTGGCGGCCGCCGTCAGTGCGGCTGCTTTCGCTGCCGTGCAGGTCAGGCTCGGCCACCAGGGTGCCATCGCCGGGCGGCTGGGCTTTCTGCTGTTCGTTGCCGTAGCGCACGTCGCCGCCCAGCCAGGTTTTCTCATTGCCCCAGTACACGTCCTCGTCCGGTTCCCACACGTCGGCGCGGCCCCCGGAGAAGCCGAAGGTCTTGAAGCCCATGGATTCGAGGGCGACGTTGCCGGTGAGCACGATCAGGTCGGCCCAGGAGATCTTGCGCCCGTACTTCTGTTTCACCGGCCAGATCAGCCGGCGCGCCTTGTCCAGGCTGACGTTGTCGGGCCAGCTGTTGAGCGGTGCGAAGCGTTGCTGCCCGGCCCCCGCGCCACCGCGGCCGTCACCGGTGCGGTAGGTGCCGGCGCTGTGCCAGGCCATGCGGATGAACAGCGGGCCGTAGTGGCCGAAGTCGGCCGGCCACCACTCCTGGGAATGGGTCATCACCGCCAGCAGGTCCTGCTTCACCGCGGCGAAGTCCAGGCTCTTGAACTCCTTGGCGTAGTCGAAGCCATCGCCCATGGGGTCGGACTTGACGGTGTGCTGGTGGAGGATTTTCAGGTTCAGCTGGTTGGGCCACCAGTCACGGTTGGTGGTGCCGCCGCCGGCGGCATGGTTGAACGGGCATTTCGATTCGTTTGCCATGATTGCTCTACCTTATTGTCGATGTAAATCAATGACATGAGGTGCTGGCCAGGTGAATGGGAAAAGCGCTGACGATCAACGGGTTGGCGGGGCCACCTGGCTCATTATTATCTCCCTATCAGGTTCCGGCCGGTCGACGGGCGACGGCGGTAGAGACAGCCTAGACGGGTGTGGGCGTTAGGGCTAATAGCCTGGGTCTTGGGGGGCGATAGAGCCGCGCTCTCACACCGGGTGGAACAGGTAGTCGACCGTTTCGCGGTCATCCAGGGCGACGCCCATGCCGGCCAACTGTGTGCGCAACTCGGGCGCCTGCGCACGCACCTGCCAGCTGGCCGTCGCGGCTACCGTGGCCGGGGTATCCAGCGCATCAAGGGCACCCTGCAACGCCTCGCGGGCGGGGAAATAAATGGCCAGGCCATTGCCCTTCCAGGCCGCCGTGGTCAGCCCCAGCGCCGCACAGGCGGCGACCTTGCGCGCCGCGTCGGCGCGGTCGGCCTGGCGCGAGTGCTCGATGGCGCGGTTCAGTTCGGCGTCGCCGTCAGTGGCCAGCAGGCCTTCCGGTGCCCAGGCCGGTGGCGGGCAGTCCTTGTCTCCGGTGCGCAGCTCAATGAACGGGTTGATCTCCATGGGGTAGATGCGGCACACCTGCGGGCGCTCGGCGTAGATGCCGCACAGGTCGTCCTCGCGCAGGTTGGGGCAGCGCGGAATGGCCTGGCCGGCGAAAATCGCCGTCACCTGCAGGGTCTGGGCGCCACATTCGACCGGCGCGGCGCGGCGCACGTTGTAGGCGTAGGCCTCGGCCGACTGCGGCCAGGTGCCCTGCTCAAACGCCTCCAGCAGCACCGCCACGTCATGGCCGCGGCGCAGCCAGTGGCGGGCTTCGTCCAGGGTCAGGGGAATGAAGCGGCCCTTGCAGCAGGCGCCACACCCCACGCAATTAAACGGTGGGTGCACGGGGGGTTGGGCAAGTGAGGTCATACAGGCGGGCACGATCCAGACAAATGTGTCGCAAAGCATACACACCTGACACGATTGCGTTGATGAAACTCCCTTAATGCATTGCTGAGGTGGCTTCATCGGTCCCCGCGCCTACAGCCCCGCCAACGCCTCGCGCAGGTACGCCAGGCTGCGGGTGATGGCCGCTTCCTCCGGGCCATGGTCGGGATGGAGGAAATCCAGTTCCAGCGCCAGCAGGCCGTCGAAGCCGTGGTCGCGCAGCACCGCCAGGGTCCGTGGGATGTCGATCAGGCCCTGCCCCAACGGCACGCTGGGCCAGAAACCGAACTCCCGCGGGCTGCCGCGCCAGGCGCAGATGTCCTTGAGGTGGGTGGCCTTGGCGTGGGGGGCCAGTTGCTCGATCACCCGCTGCGGGTCGTCGAACAGGCGCAGGTTGTTGGCGGTGTCCAGGCACACGCCCAGGGCCGGGTTGGCCACGGCGGCCAGCAATTCCAGGATTTCCGGCGCGTGCAGGTCGACGTGGTTCTCCATGGCCAGGGTCACGCCCCGCGCCCCGGCGTAATCGGAGGCGGCTTCGAGCAGCGGGATCAAGCCGGCCTTGTGCTCGGCCCACGAGGCTGGCCGGGTGCGCCGCCCGCCGGCGCAGATACGCATCACGCGCGCGCCCAGGGTGCGGGCGATATCAACGTGAGCCTCGAGGTCGGCCAAGGCCTCGGGGCGGCTGCCCGAGCCCAGGCCATGGGGGTGGCCCCAGGCCCAGACCAGTTCCTGCCCCGCGTGCCGAAGCTGTTGCCCCAGGCTGGCCAGCGCCCGGGGCGAGGCGTCGGTCAGCATGAACGACTCGATGGAAACCCCTTGTACAGCGTGGTTTTGCGCACGCTGGATGAAATCTGCGAGGCTCATGCGAACCCCGGGGTCGGTTTCGAGGTCTGGATAGACTTCGCCGAAGAAACGGTGATAGCAGTAGGAATCGATGGCGACTTTCATCAGGGCGCTCCTTATTGTTCTGGACACTGAACATGCGCCAAAGTGGAATGAAATTCCAATTTCCTTCTTCATTCTTTGTTTAAAAATGTGCGGTAAACGACCACTCAGTCTCGACTTGCGGTTACGCTAGAATCGTCTATTGCTGCTTGACCATGGAGAACACCATGCCCGCTTTGCCACCTGCCCTGCGCCTGGCCACCCTGTCCCTGGGCCTGACGCTGGCTGCCCACGCCGCTGCCAGTGACGAGTCGCTGCTCATGGACTCGATCAACCAGTTTCGTGGCCAGGTGCAACGTTGCGACGGCCAGGCGTCCCATGAGCTGCCGCCGCTGAACCAGGACCCGCGGCTGATACTGCCTGCCAGCGGCGGCGGCGACCTGCGCGACGCCATGGCCCGCGCCGGCTACCCCATGGTCAGCGTGCAGGCCATCAGCCTGTCGGGCCCGCGCGATGCGCCAGCGGCCATGGCGGCGGTGCAGGAAAGCTTCTGCAAGGTGGTGCTCGACCCGCAGTTCATCGACATTGGCGTGAGCCACGAGGGCCGCGACTGGCGCATCGTGGTGGCGCGGCCGTTGCTGGCCGGCGGCCTGGGCGACTCGCCCGCCGAGGGCCAGAAGCTGCTGGCGCAGATCAACAGCGCCCGCGCCCAGGCCCATACCTGCGGCGCCCAGGCGTTCAACCCGGCGCCGCCCCTGGCCTGGAACGCCACTTTGGCCGGCGCGGCCCAGGCGCACGCCCAGGACATGGCCAACCGCAACTACTTCGACCACCTGGACCGCGACGGCCACACCCCCGGCGACCGCGCCGAGCTGGCCGGCTACAGCGCCCAGGCGCTGGGCGAGAACATCGCCGCCGGCCAGGACAGCGTGCGCAAGGTGGTGGCCGGCTGGCTGGCCAGCCCGGGCCACTGCGCCAACCTGATGAACCCGCAGTTCCGTGACCTGGGCGCCGCCTACGCCACCGACCCGAAAAGCGACGCGGGTATCTACTGGACCGGGATGTTCGGCAGCCAGCAATAACGCCTGGCGCTACACCGACTGCACCTGCACCCAGCGCTGTTCACGGGCCGCCACGCGAATGGCGGCGGCCAGGCGCTCCACCGCCAGCGCCTCGGCGAAATCGGTGCCCACCTGCCCTTCCCCGGCCAGCGCCATGATCAGCGCGTGCACTTCCAGGGTCTTGAGTTCGTTGTAACCCAACTGATGGCCCGGCGCCGGGCTGAACGCCGCGTAGCCTGGCAGCGCCGGGCCCGCCAGCAGCCGCTGGAAGCCGGCCTGGCCGGCGCGGCACAGTTGCAGTTCATTCAGGCGTTCCTGGTCGAACTTCAGGGTGCCCAGGGTGCCGCTGATCTCGAAGCTGAGGTGGTTCTTGTAGCCGTGCTTGAGCCAGCTGCTGCTGACGGTGCCGCGCGCGCCGTTGGCGAAGCGCAGCAAGGCCTGGGTGTGGTCGTCCACCACGATGGGCTTGAGCTCGCGGCCACCGGCCACGGCCGGGCGCTGCGTGTGCACGGTCTGGCTGTCGGCGCACACCGCCTGCACGTCACCGATCAGGTAGCGGGCCATGGCCAGCAGGTGGCTGCCCAGGTCGGCCAGGGCGCCGCCGGCGTGCTGCGCTTCACAGCGCCACGACCAGGGGGATTGGCCGTCGGCCATGAAGTCTTCGCAGAACTCGCCGTCGAAGCTGATGATCTGTCCCAGCTCGCCGTCGCGCACCATCTGCCGCGCCCACTCGATCATGGGGTTGTGCTGGTAGTTGTAGCCCACCCGCGTCACCACCCCGGCAGCCTTGGCGGCCTGGTGCATCTGCTCGGCCTGCTCGAGGCTGACCGCCAGCGGTTTCTCGCAATACACCGCCTTGCCCGCCGCCAGCGCGGCCATGGCCATGGGGAAATGCAGGTGGTTGGGGGTGGTGATGGCGACGACGTTCACCGCCGGGTCATCGATGAGTTTTTGCCAATCGCTGTGCGCCGTGGCAAAGCCCCAGGCCTGCGCGCACTGGCTGGCCCGCTGCGGGTCGGCGTCGGCCAGCGCGGCCAGGCGCAGGGAAACGGGCAGCTCGAACGCTGCGCTGACATTGCGAAACGCCAGGGCGTGGGCACGCCCCATGAAGCCTGTGCCAATGAGACCGATGCCGAGTTCGTGCATGGAGAGGTGCCTGTTGTTGTTTTTGGGATGAGCTAGTTATGGAATATAAATTCTGTTTAATCAAGGACAGAATTTTAATTTTTAAACTCATTCCCTTGGCATGCACCCCAGGCTGGCAACACAAACCCATCAGGCAATCAAACAAAGGCTGGCAACGCCTATCTGTCAGGCCACGGCACGGTGCAACAAACGTGGGAGGGGGTTCTACCCCCGAAGCGCCGCGCGGGCGGCGCTCGATCTCAAGCGCGCCAGCAACCTCAAGGCATGCCCCCCACAGCCATCACGCGATCATCCGACATGCCCATCAGATCCACCACAATCCGCGTAGCCGCTGCCGCCAGGCTGCGCTGGGCCTCGTGTACACCGGAAATCTCCAGCGCACGCCAGGGCCAGCGCAGCCTGGCGGCAGCGGCTACGCGGATTGCGGGGTGGCCTGCGGGCGCTTGTCTTGGGTTAGGCGGCGCGCTGGAGATCGAGCGCCGCCCGCGCGGCGCGACCCGGCCTGATGGCCGGTGCTACATTTTTGCACCGTCCCAACCTGAGCCCGCTGGATCGACGTTGCCACCATTGCTGCCCGGAACCGTATTGTTTTGACATACGTCTGTAGGACCAAGCGTAGGACGATTCTGATTTGCTCGGGTAAGGTTGTGGGCCCCGGGCAGCGGTACTAATCTGCGCCGGTTGTTGAATCCTCAGCAGCCGGGTGTGGTAGCCCGAAGGAAATTACGCAGCGCCCCGTTATGGTGGCATGCGTAGGGCACGTTCGCGTGCGCCGGATCATTTCCCCGGTCTACCAACCTGCGTATTGCCACCTCCTTTCGTTTGGTAGCGAGGGGTTATCCATGATGGAATAGGAAATGACATGAATTTCGAAATCCCCAGCCGCTTGCCCACCACCACCGCCACCCCTTTCGGCGCGTGCGACGCCCAGGACCAACCCTTCTACCTCGTACGCGCTGGCATCTCGCTGGAAGACACCTTGGTGCAAATCTCCCAGTTGCTCAAATCCGCGCACGAAGCCGCTTACGAACTCACCGACAGCGACCTGCCACAACGAGGGCTCGTGTGGTCGGCGTTGCATCAGATTGAAACGGCGAAAGGTCTTGCGGATGCACTGATCAATGGCTTGGCCGAGCACGAACGCAGCGCTCCGTAACGCGGTATGGACGTAGCAGCTGCCGCAGGCTGCGTCGGGCCTTGCGTACACGGGAAATCTCCAGCGCACGCCGAGGCCAGCGCAGCCTGGCGGCAGCGGCTACGCGGGTTGCGGGGTGGTTTGCAGGTGCTTGTCTTGGGTTAGGCGGCGCGCTGGCGATCGAGCGCCGCCCGCGGCGCGACGCAGCCTGCGGCAGCTGCTACGCGAATGCGTGTACCGCTTGGATCGCGTTGCCTGCATCGCGGCCAAGGCCGGCTCCTACCACGAACGCGGTAGGAGCCGACTTTAGTCGCGATGCAGACGACGCCATTTCAAGACAGGTGCTGCTGCATCTGTTGCACCGTGCCATGGCCTGATGGGGCGGCGTTGCCAGCGACGCAGCCTGCGGCAGCTGCTACGGGCCGTATCACCCTTCGACGATGACGATAAAGTCCATGCCTGGGATGTTCACGCCATCCTGCGGCAGCTGCACGGGGATGCCCATGAACTCGCCATCCACGTATTCCTTGGCCTTGGTGACCGCGTCGGCGGCGGCTTTGGACCACAGGTGCAGCTCTACCACTTTTTCGCCATCACGACGGTGCTGGGCGATTTCTTCGACGATGCGTTGCTTCACGGTATTTCCTTGTCTTTACAGAATGCCGGCGGCTTTGGCGCGCGCCGCGTGCAGTTTCTTGTAGCTTTCCACCAGGCGCAGGTGACGGTCCAGGCCTTCGAGCTGCATGTTGGTAGGGGCCAGGCCATGGAAGCGCACGCTGCCGTTGACCGTGCCGATGACCGCGTCCATGCGCTCGTTGCCGAACATGCGACGGAAGTTCACTTCGTAGTCTTCCAGCGCCAGGTCGCTGTCCATCTCCACTTCCAGCACCACGTTCACGGCCTGGTAGAACAGCCCGCGCTCGACGGTGTTGTCGTTGAACTGCAGGAAGGTTTCCACCAGTTCCTTGGCTTCTTCGAAGTTCTTCAGCGCCAGGTGGATCAGCAGCTTCAGTTCCAGGATGGTCAACTGGCCCCAGGCGGTGTTTTCATCGAATTCGATGCCGATCAGGGTCTTGATGTCGGTGTAGTCGTCCAGCTCGCTTTCTTCCAGCAGCCCCACCAGGTCGCGCAGGCCGTCGTCGTCCTGCTGGTGCAGGTTGAGGATGTCTTCGCGGAAGAACAGCGCCTTGTTGGTGTTGTCCCAGATCAGGTCTTCCACCGGGTAGATCTCGGAATAACCGGGCACCAGGATGCGGCAGGCGGTGGCACCCAGGTCGTCGTAGACGGCCATGTACACTTCCTTGCCCAGGCCTTCGAGGATGCCGAACAGGGTGGCGGCCTCTTCCTCGTTGGAGTTTTCGCCCTGGCCGGAGAAGTCCCACTCGACGAATTCGAAGTCGGACTTGGCGCTGAAGAAGCGCCACGACACCACGCCGCTCGAATCGATGAAATGCTCGACGAAGTTGTTCGGCTCCATCACCGCGTGGCTTTCGAAGGTCGGCTGCGGCAGGTCGTTCAGGCCTTCGAAGCTGCGGCCTTGCAGCAGTTCGGTGAGGCTGCGCTCCACCGCCACTTCCAGGCTTGGGTGGGCGCCGAAGGAGGCGAACACGCCGCCGGTGCGCGGGTTCATCAGGGTCACGCACATCACCGGGAATTCACCGCCCAGGGACGCGTCCTTGACCAGCACCGGGAAGCCCTGGGCCTCCAGGCCCTCGATGCCAGCGACGATGCCCGGGTACTTGGCCAGCACCTCCTGGGGCACGTCCGGCAGCGCCAGCTCGCCTTCGAGGATCTCGCGTTTCACCGCGCGCTCGAAGATCTCCGACAGGCACTGCACCTGGGCTTCGGCCAGGGTGTTGCCGGCGCTCATGCCGTTGCTCAGGAACAGGTTCTCGATCAGGTTGGACGGGAAGTACACCGTCTCGCCGTCCGACTGGCGCACGTAGGGCAGCGAGCAGATGCCGCGCTCGATGTTGCCCGAGTTGGTGTCGTACAGGTGCGAGCCGCGCAGCTCACCGTCGGCGTTGTAGATGGCCAGGCAGTGCTCGTCGAGGATTTCCTTGGGCAGCGCGTCCTTGCGGCCGGGCTGGAACCAGCGCTCGTTGGGGTAATGCACGAACGGCGCATTGGCGATGTCCTGGCCCCAGAACTGGTCGTTGTAGAAGAAGTTGCAGTTCAGGCGCTCGATGAACTCGCCCAGGGCCGAGGCCAGCGCGCTTTCCTTGGTGGCGCCCTTGCCGTTGGTGAAGCACAGCGGCGACTGCGCGTCGCGGATGTGCAGCGACCAGACGTTGGGCACGATGTTGCGCCACGAGGCGATTTCAATCTTCATGCCCAGGCCGGCGAGGATGCCGGACATGTTGGCGATGGTCTGCTCCAGCGGCAGGTCCTTGCCGGCGATGTAGGTGCTGGTCTGCGCCAAGGCGTCCAGCATCAGCAGGGCCTGGGCGTCGGCGTCGAGGTTCTCGACTTCCTCAATGATGAACTCGGGGCCGGTCTGCACCACCTTCTTCACGGTGCAGCGGTCGATGGAGCGCAGGATGCCCTGGCGGTCCTTGGCGGAGATGTCGGCGGGCAGCTCGACCTGGATCTTGAAGATCTGGTTGTAGCGGTTTTCCGGGTCGACGATGTTGTTCTGCGACAGGCGAATGTTGTCGGTGGGGATGTTGCGGGTTTCGCAGTACAACTTCACGAAATAGGCCGCGCACAACGCCGACGACGCCAGGAAGTAGTCGAACGGGCCGGGGGCCGAGCCGTCGCCCTTGTAGCGGATGGGTTGGTCGGCCACCACCGTGAAGTCATCGAACTTGGCTTCGAGACGGAGGTTGTCGAGAAAGTTGACCTTGATTTCCATGCGGAATTACCATAATTACGAGCGATACAATATGGCCCGCATTATCCGGTGTTCCACGGCAAAAGTCTTGGCCAATCCCCGTCCCCCGCCCCGCTTCATCGCTTTTTCGTCACGCCTGCGGCGGGCGGATCTCCACCCGTTCGAAGCGCCCGGCCAGCACCACGTAGGCGAAGATACCCAGCACGCCGTGGGCCGCCACGAACCACAGGGCCTTGTCGAACGAGCCGGTGGACGCCACCACGAAGCCGATCACCACCGGGGTGACGATGCCGGCGATGTTGCCGATGCCGTTGAACACCCCGCCGCTCAGGCCGACCATGCCCTTGGGCGCGGTGTCCGACAGCACCGCCCAGCCCACCGCCGCCAGGCCCTTGCCGAAGAACGCCAGGGCCATCAGCGCGATCACCAGCCAGTTGGCGTCGACGAAGTTGGCCGACACCAGGCTGGCGGCCAGGGTCATGCCGATCACGAACGGCGTCTTGCGCGCGGTGGAAGGGTGCATGCCGCGGCGAATCAGGTAGTCCGACACCACCCCGCCCAGCACGCCGCCGGAGAAGCCGCAGATGGCCGGCAACGCCGCCACCCAGCCGGCTTCCATGATGGTCAGGCCGCGGCCCTTGATCAGGTAGATGGGGAACCAGGTGATGAAGAAATACGTCAGCGCGGTGATGCAGTACTGGCCCAGGTAGATGGCCCACAGGGTGCGGTTGGTGAACAGCTGCGCCACTTCGGCGAAGGTGAATTTCGGCTTGCTGGCCTTGCGCGTGGCTTCCAGGTCCACCAGCGCGCCGCCTTCGCGCATGTAGTCCAACTCGGTGCGGCTCAGGTGCGGGTCGCTGTGGGGCTCGCGGTACAGCAGGAACCAGCACACCGTGGCCACCAGGCCCAACGCGCCCATCCACAAAAACACGTGCTCCCAGCCCAGGGCGTGGGTCAGCCAGGCCATCAGCGGCGCGAACACCACCACGGCCATGTACTGCGCCGAGTTGAACAGCGCCGAGGCGGTGCCGCGCTCACTGGTGGGGAACCAGCAGGAAACGATGCGGTTGTTGGCCGGGAACGCCGGTGACTCCACCAGGCCCAGCATGAAGCGCATGCCGAACAGGGTGATGGCGGCGCTGGAACCCACCACGCCGAACCAGCCCACGGTGCCCTGCATCATGGTGAACAGCGACCACAGCAGCAGGCTGCAGCCGTACACCCGGCGTGCGCCGAACTTGTCCAGCAGCCAACCGCCGGGAATCTGCCCCAGGGCGTAGGCCCAGGCGAACGCGGAGAAGATCATGCCGAGCATCACCGGGTCCAGGCCCAGGTCCTTGACCACGCCGGTGCCGGCGATGGACATGGTGGCGCGGTCGGCGTAGTTGAGCACGGTGACGATGAAAATCAGCGAGAGGATGACGAAGCGGCGGCGGCCCACCCTGGCCTCGGCAATGGGGGTTGCCAACGAAGCGGTCTTGACGTTCATGGGTCTCTCCGGCCTCCTCGGTGGGAAGCTTTATTGTTGGAATAGAGCGGTAGGAACGGGGTGGCTTCAGGGTAGGAAATTCATCGATGCGCGTCTAACATAGAGACTGAATCGACCCATACAAGAATTGAATCGTGGAACTGCACCAACTGCGTTGTTTCGTGATGGTGGCCGAGGAGCTGCACTTCGGCCGCGCAGCCCAGCGCCTGTTCATGACCCAGCCGCCGCTGAGCCGGCAGATCCAGCTGCTGGAGCGCTCGCTGGGGGTGACGTTGTTCGACCGTGGCAACCGCCAGGTCAAGCTGACCACCGCCGGCCAGCACTTTCTGCGCGACGCCCGCCATGTGCTGGCCTACACCGAACAGGCCGCCGACAGCGCCCGGCGCCTGGAGCACGGCGAGCTGGGCCAGCTGCTGCTGGGCTTCACCGCGGTGAGCGGCTACCGGCTGATCCCGCAGTTGCTGGAGCACGCCACCCAGGTGCTGCCCAACGTCGGCGTGGACCTGCGCGAGATGGTCTCCGGCGCGCAGATGGAGGCGCTGGAAGCCGGCATGATCGACATCGGCTTCGTGCGTCGCGCGGCCGCCCGCCCCGGTATCGACTACCAGTTGATCAGCCAGGAGCCGCTGCTGGTGGCGCTGCCCGAGCGCCACCCATTGGCGGCCCAGGCCGAGATCGCCCTCGCCGACCTCGACCGCCATCCGTTCGTGATGTATTCCCAGGACGAAGGCGGCTATTTCTACGACCGCATTGCCGGGCTGTTCAGCCTGGCCGGGGTGTGCCCCGACTATCGCTACTTCCTGGGCCAGACCCACTCGATCCTGGGGCTGGTGAAAGCCGGCCTGGGCCTGGCCATCGTGCCGGCGGCGGCGCGCGAGCTGTACCTGGGGCACCTGCAGTTCCGGCCGCTGCAAGGCACCCAGCCCCACGCCGAGGTGTACATGGTGGTGCGCCGCGACAACGCCAACCCAGCGGTGGGGCCGTTCCTGCGCATGGCCGCGACCTACTTTGCCCGCCCCTGACGCGGCCTGCGGCCGCTGCTACAGAGCCCCCCGTAGCAGCTGCCGCCAGGCTGCGTCCTGCCCCCACGGAGCATCGGGTAAAGCACGGCAATAGCTATACATAACCTATACAAAAACCTATATTGGTATAAGTTTTCAACCAGCGACCACCACCATGACCACCCGCCGCCTCTGCCTGGTACTGGGCGACCAGCTGTCCTTCGACCTGCCCTCGCTGCAGGGCATCGACCCCCGGCACGACTGCATCCTGCTGGTGGAAGTCATGGAGGAAGCCACCCACGTCCCCCACCACCCGCAGAAAATCGCCCTGGTGTTCAGCGCCATGCGCCACTTCGCCGAAGCCTTGCGCCAGCGCGGTTTCACGGTGCAGTACGTGCACCTGGAAGACGCCGGCAACAGCGGCTCGATACCCGGCGAACTGCTGCGCTGGCAGGCGCTGACCCAGGCCGCCGAGGTGCACGTCACCGAATGCGGCGACTGGCGCCTGGAGCAGTCGATGCGCGACTGCGGCCTGGCCCTGCAGTGGCACGACGACAGCCGCTTCCTGTGCAGCCGCGACGAGTTCCGCCGCTGGGCCAAGGGCAAGCAGCAGCTGCGCATGGAGTTCTTCTACCGCGAAATGCGGCGCAAGAGCCGGCTGCTGCTCAACGGCGACGGCAGCCCGGTGGGCGGCGCGTGGAATTTCGACGAGGACAACCGCAAGCCGCTGCCGAAAAAGGTGGTGGCGCCCTACCCGCTGCACGTGCCCCGCGACGCCATCACCGACGAGGTCATCGCCCTGGTGGCGCGGCGCTTCGCCAGCCATTACGGCAGCCTGGCCAGCTTCGACTACCCGGTGACCCACGCCGAGGCGCAGGCGCTGTGGGCGCACTTCCTCGACTTTGGCCTGGCCGCGTTCGGCGACTACCAGGACGCCATGGCCAGCAATGAGCCGTACCTGTTCCACGCGCGCATCAGCGCGGCGCTGAACATCGGCCTGCTCGACCTGCGCCAGCTGTGCAGCGACGTCGAAGCCGCCTACTGGGCCGGCAGCGTGCCGCTGAACGCTGCCGAGGGTTTCATTCGCCAGTTGATCGGCTGGCGCGAATACGTGCGCGGCGTGTACTGGCTGCAGATGCCCGAGTACGCCCAGGGCAACCTGTTCGGCAACAGCCGCCCGCTGCCGGAGTTCTACTGGACCGCCGACACCCGCATGCACTGCATGCGCCAGGCCATCGGCCAAAGCCTCACCCACGCCTACGCCCACCATATCCAGCGGCTGATGGTCACCGGCAACTTCGCCCTGCTGGCGGGCATCACCCCCAGCGAGATCTGCGAGTGGTACCTGGCCATCTACATGGACGCGTTCGAGTGGGTGGAACTGCCCAACACCCTGGGCATGGTGATGCACGCCGACGGCGGCTACCTGGGTTCCAAGCCCTACTGCGCCAGCGGCCAGTACATCAAGCGCATGTCCAATTACTGCGGCGACTGCGCGTACAAGGTCAGCGAGAGCACCACCGAGGACGCCTGCCCGTTCAACGCGCTGTACTGGCATTTCGTGATCCGCCACCGCGACCGCCTGGGCCACAACCCACGCATGGCCATGGTCTACAAGAACCTGGCGCGGATGACCGAGGAGAAACAGCTGGCGCTGTGGGACCGCGGCCAGACGCTGCTGGCCCGGCTGGATGCCGGCCAGCAGCTGTAGGGTTTACACGCTGACGACGACTTTGCCCACCTGCTGGTTGGCTTCCAGGTAACGGTGTGCCTGCTGGATCTCGTCCAGGGTAAAGGTCTTGGCGATGATCGGCGCCAGCTCACCCGACGCCAGCCCGGCAAGGATAAAGGCCTTGGCGCGGGCCAGCGCCGCCGGGTCGCTGACGATTTCCGCGTACAGGTAACCCTTCAGCGTCAGGCTCTTGCCCAGCACGGTGAACAGCGGGAACGGCGTCGGCTCGGGGCTCAGGGCACCGTATTCGAGAAGGATGCCACCCCGGGCCATGCTCTGGGTCAGCGCCTCGAAACCGGGGCCGCCGATGGGGTCGAACACCACGCGGGCGCCCTCGCCGCCGGTCAGGGCCATGACCCGCGCGACGATGTCTTCTTCATCGCTGACAATCACCTGGGCCGCGCCGGCGTCCAGCAGCGCCTGGGCCTTGGCGCGGGTGCGGGTGATGGCCACCGCCGTGGCGCCGACCCTGCGCGCGATTTGCAGGGCGGCCAGGCCGACGCTGCTGGAGGCGGCGGTCACCAGCACGGTGTCGCCGCGCTGCAGGTTTGCCTGTTCGATCAGCGCGCCCCAGGCGGTGACGTACTGCATCCACGACGCGGCCGCCTGCTCGAAGCTGAGGGTGTCCGGGTGCTTCACCACCAGGTACGCCGGCACGTTGGCCACCTCGCCGTAGGTGCCCCAGCGGGCGATGTCCAGCGGCGGAATCAGGCTGACCGCGTCGCCCACGGCCACGTCGGTCACCGCGCTGCCCACCGCGGCGACAATGCCGGCTGCCTCGTAGCCCAGGCGCGAGGGAAACTCGGCTTCCTGTAAATAAGCGTGGTTGCGGAACATCACTTCCGCGCGGTTCAGGCCGATAGCCTTGACGTTGATCTGCACCTCGTCCGCCGCCGGCGCCGGGACGTCCAGTGTTTCCAGGGCGAGGACGCTGGCGTCGCCGTATTGATGAATCCTGACAATGCGTGCCATGGGCTTAACTCCAGATGATGGGTGACATGGCCGCCAATCTAGAGGTTGGTGGCAGCGGGATAAAGGCCTAGGATAGGCCGACACTAGAAACAAAAGGTTTGGAATGGACCGCTTGACCCAAATGGCCACCTTCGTCAAGGCCGTGGAGCTGGGCTCCTTCAGCGCCGCCGCGGACGAGCTCAAGCTGTCGCCGCAGCTGGTGGGCAAACAGGTGAAACTGCTGGAAGAACACCTGGGGGTGTCGCTGCTCAGCCGCACCACCCGGCGGCAGAGCGTCACCGACTTCGGCCGGGCCTTCTACCAGCGGGCCAAGCTGATCCTGGCCGACATGGAGGCCGCGGAAAACCTGGCGGCAGTGACCCGTGGCGTGCCCAGCGGGCGCCTGCGCATCAACGCGCCGGTGACCTTCGGCATGCGCAGCCTGTCGCCGCGCCTGCTCGAATACATGGTGCGCTACCCGCAGGTGGCTGTGGACCTGGCCCTGGACAACGGCATGGTCGACCTGGTGGACGGCGGCTACGACGCCGTGTTCCGCATCGGCGAACTGCCCGACAGCGGCCTCAAGGCCATCCCCCTGGCGCCCTACCGGCTGGTGCTGTGCGCCGCCCCCTCGTACCTGGGGCGGCGCCCGGCGTTGACCAGCCCCTGGGACCTGCAACAGCACGAATGCCTGGGCTTCGCCTTCGCCGACGGCCGCTCGCACTGGAGTTTCGAAGGCCCGGAAGGCCTGGTCGACATACCGATTACAAGCAGATTGACCATCAATCAGGGTGACCCGCTGCTGGCCGCCGCCATCGCCGGCCTGGGCGTGGTGCTGCAACCCCAGGAACTGGTACGCGATGCCCTGCGCGACGGCACCCTGTTGGCGCTGCTGCCGCAATACCAGGCCCCCGCCTCGCCGATGCACCTGCTGTACGCCCCGGACCGGCAGCTGACGCCCAAGCTGCGCAGTTTCCTGGACTTTGCCACGGCGGCGTTCAGGGAGTATTGAGCGCCGTCATTGCTTCAGTGCGTCATACGCCTCCAGCGCGTGCAGCGAATTGATATACGCCGCGCCGGCATTCAGGGAAATCGCCGTGGCCAAGGCCGCGGCAACCTCTTCGCGGGTAGCCCCGGCGGCAATGGCGGCTGCCGAGTGGCTGCCGATACAACCGTCGCAGCGCGTGGTGATGGCCACCGCCAACGCAATCAGCTCGCGGGTCTTGGCGTCCAGCACGTTGTTTTCCGCCGCGGCGTCGCCAAGGGCCATGTAGGCCTTGACCATCTTGGGGTTGGATTGCGAAAGGGCACCAAAGGATTTTTTGATAGTGCCGAGCAGGTCTGGCCAATGGCTGAACATGGTGGTATCTCCTGAGGTCGGCGCGGGGTTGCGCCGCGAGCACCTCAGTGTCTACCTGCTGCTGGGTACGGTCTTGTCCCAGTGGTCCGATTTATTGTCCAGGCGTCGCAGGCGCGCACTGTGTCACTCAAGCACCGGCCGCAAGAAGCTGCGTTCATAGCTCAGGATGAACTTGAGTTCGGTCGCCTCTTCCACCAGCCGCACGCACTCCGCGTCCTCGGCCGCCGCCTGGCGGTAGCGCTCGTAATCGGCAAGGCTGGGGAAGCTGAACAGGCAATAGGCGATGTTGTTCGCGCCTTCGGCCGGCAGGAAATAACCGTGGTGCTGGCCGCCCAGGCGGGTCACCAGGCCGATCCATTGGCGCGAGTAGCGCTCGAACGCGGCGAGCTGGTAGGGGTCGATGACGTATTTGACGTGGCAGGTGATCATGGCAACAGTCCCTTGAATAAACCGCCATTGTACCCGCCCCCGTAGCAGCGGCCACCAGGCCGCGTCCAAGGCGCCGCGCTTTTCCCGGCATACTGCGGTGAGCCTGGACGCCGCCTTCGGCAGCTTGTGTCTAGAGAAGGGAATAGAATCTGGGGTGAGAGCGGTGAATGGCAGGTTGTTCGGCAGCAGTGTTGATAAGCACGTGTAGCAGCAGAACCGCCATTCACCTCTCCGCTCTG
>NZ_JBWGIG010000070.1:0-17211 GCF_056312595.1 Pseudomonas sp. GYB4201
GTGGATGAATCTGTACTGATCTACAACGGGGAGCGACCACATCTCTCCCTGAAATACAAAACGCCCGATGCGGTGCATCGGGCGTTTTGAGACTGAAAGAGGTGTAAACCTATTTCAGGACTAGACACGGGAGGCGCTGTGCTCAACTATCTGTGGTTCATTTTGGCGGCGGTCTTCGAAATCGCCGGCTGCTACGCCTTCTATATGTGGCTGCGCCTGGGCAAGAGCGCCTGGTGGACGGTGCCCGCATTGCTCAGCCTGACCTGCTTCGCGCTGCTGCTCACCCGCGTCGAAGCTGCCTACGCCGGGCGAGCCTACGCCGCCTACGGTGGCCTGTACATCGTGACCTCGCTGGCCTGGCTGGCGCTGGTGGAACGGGTGCGCCCGGCGGGCAGCGACTGGCTCGGCGCGGTGCTGTGCGTGATCGGCGCGAGCATCATCCTGTGGGGCCCGAAACTGCACAGTTCATAAGGGTTGAATGGCGTTCGAATTGGTGTGATTTGGTTCGTTCCTACGTCATTTCCTCAGACTTTTCTGTAGGCAAAGTCGACAAAGCTTGTAGGGCGATCCTGTTTTGATCCGTAAGCATTGATAGCGGTCAATACCCGGCGCAGTCTCAGGGTTCATTCAATGAGCGTGAGGGTTGGACGATGCTGGTATTGACGCGATCGGTGGGCGAGGCCATTGCCATAGGCGATGACATCTGGGTAAAAATTATCGAGGTGCGGGGCAACCAGGTGCGGTTTGGCATCCAGGCGCCCAAGCACATCGAGATTCACCGTGCCGAAGTGTACCGGCGCATCATGGCGCAGACGGCGCGCGAAGCGGCGGCGGTGATGCACGGCAGCTAGGCGCTGCCGTCAGTCGAACAGCTCCTTGGGAATATCGTGCTTGAGCATCAGCGTGCACTGCTGGCTCTCGGGGTCGAACACGATGAAGGCCTGGGCCTTCGCCAGGGCGTGGCGGACCCGCTCCACGCGGGTCTGCAACGGCGTCTCGTCGCCGTTGTCGGTGCCGTCGCGGGTGACGAAGTCCTCGATCAGCAGGGTCAGGGTCTCGGGCGACAGTTGGTCGTGGGGAATCAGCATGGCAGCTCTCGCAAAATGTCACGCATCTTACCATGCGGGTCAGATGGCATTCGGCTCGAAACTGTCGGCGCGGGCCATGGCCCACATGCGCTGGTAGAACTCGCCACTGACCTCGCCACTGAGCAGCTCACCGGGCTTGAGGAACACATGCAGCTGGGAAAACAGCTTCACCTCGGTGGCCGACATGCGCCGCACCAGGTGCTTGGCTTCCAGCTGCGAGGGGTGCACCAGGCCGGCGGCGGCGAGCATTTCCGCCAGCGCCTTGAGGGTGTTGTGGTGGAAGTTGAGCACCCGGTTGGCCTTGTCCGGCACCACCAGGGCGCGCTGGCGCAGCAGGTCCTGGGTGGCGACGCCGGTGGGGCATTTGTTGGTGTGGCAGCTCTGCGACTGGATGCAACCAATGGCAAACATGAAGCCGCGCGCCGAGTTGGCCCAGTCGGCGCCGATGGCCAGCACGCTGGCGATGTCGAACGCGCTGACGATCTTGCCGCTGGCGCCCAGCTTGATCTTGTCGCGCAGGTTCATGCCCACCAGGGTGTTGTGCACGAACAGCAGGCCCTCGCGCATGGGCGTGCCCATGTGGTCGGTGAACTCCACGGGCGCGGCACCAGTGCCGCCTTCCTTGCCGTCCACCACGATGAAGTCCGGCAGGATGCCCGTCTCCAGCATGGCCTTAGCGATGCCCATGAACTCCCACGGGTGGCCCATGCAGAACTTGAACCCCACCGGTTTGCCGCCCGACAGTTCGCGCAGTTGGGCGATGAAATGCATCATCTCGATGGGCGTGGAGAACGCCGAATGGCGTGACGGCGACACGCAGTCCTCGCCCATCATCACCCCGCGGGTGTCGGCGATTTCGCGGGTGACCTTGTGCTTGGGCAGGATGCCGCCATGGCCGGGCTTGGCGCCCTGGCTCATCTTGATCTCGATCATGCGCACCTGCGGTTCGCGGGCCTGCACGGCGAATTTCTCCGGGTCGAACAGGCCGCTGCTGGTGCGGCAACCAAAGTAGCCGCTGCCCAGCTCCCAGGTCAGGTCGCCGCCGTGCTCGCGGTGGTACGGGCTGATGCTGCCCTCGCCGGTGTCGTGGGCGAAGTTGCCCAGCTTGGCGCCCTGGTTCAGCGCGCGGATGGCGTTGGCGCTGAGGGCGCCGAAGCTCATGGCGGAAATGTTGAAGATCGACGCCGAATAGGGCTGGGTGCACTGCGGCCCGCCGATGATTACCCGGAAGCTGGCCGGGTCGCTGAGCGGCGCCGGGCGCATGGAATGGCCAATGAACTCGAAGCCGGGGTGGTACACGTCGATCAGCGTGCCGAAGGGCTTGTCGGCGGTCTCGTTCTTGGCCCGGGCGTACACCAGCGAGCGCTGGGCGCGGGAGAAGGGCAGGGCGTCGCTGTCGGACTCCAGCAGGTATTGGCGGATCTCCGGCCGTATGCCCTCCACCAGGTAGCGGATATTGCCCAGGATGGGGTAGTTGCGGCGCACCGCGTGCGGCGTCTGCAGCAGGTCGAAAATGCCGATCAGGCTGAGCACGCCGCTGCTGAACGCGAACGGCCACAGCCAGTCGTGCTGCATGAACGGCATGCAGGCGAGGGTGAACAGGACACAGGCGGCAAAGAAGGCGTAGCGGCTCAGCAGCGACAGGCTCATGCAATATCCCCGGGTGACCAGTACATGTCAGGCTCAGGTGTTCTGGGCCTGCAGGAATATGGAAAATAGCTCGGATTGCGACTTGATGCCCAGCTTGCTGTACATGTGTTTCTTGTGCACCTTCACGGTTTCCACCGAAATATCCAGCTTGCGCGCGATCTCCTTGCTGGAGCAGCCGCTGAGCATCAGCCGGCCCACGTCCAGCTCGCGTGCGGTCAGCTGCGCGCCCTTGAGCTGCTGCACCGAGGCCTCCAGCTGCACCCGCCAGTCCGGGGCGGCGGCCACCGCGGGCGGGTTGCTGTCCTCGAACGCCAGGCGCTGACGCAGCAGCGCCAGCACCCACGGCTGGACAAGCGACAGCAGCGCAATCTGCTCATTGCCGAAGCGCCGGGTGCTGCCCAGGGACAGGCACAGCGTGCGGTCAGCGTCGATGCGGCAGTTGAACTGGATCTCGTCGGCCACCACGTTCAGGCGGAAGTAGCGCTGGTAGTATTCGGTCAGCTCGAAATGCTCGGGCGCCACCTCGGCCAGGCGGTACAGGCCGTCGGGCGTGGGCTCGCGGCTGGCGATGTAGAACGGGTCCAACAGGTACAGGCCCTTGAGGTAGTCCTGGAACAGCTGGTCGGGGCTGCCGTCCTCGCCCGGGCACTCGGCGAACACCACCGGCCGCTGGTTGCTGCTGAAAAGCAGCGCCACCCAGCTGTCGAAGCTGACGTACTCGCCCAGCAGGCGCACCAGGCGGGTCCAGAAATTGGCCTTGTCGAGGCCCTCGATCAATTGCCCGACGGCCCGGTGCCAGGCCACGTCGTCCAGCGAAAGACTCATGCAACTACCCCTATCGGGTTACCCCGGCTGCGTAATTCCCCTGGCGGGGTGTGCTGCGCATACTGGCTCAATCCCGTAGCAGCTGCCGCCAGGCGGCGTCCGGCGCCACCACGGCGTTGGCAGTGACGCGGCCTGCGGCCGCTGCTACGGCAATTCATTATCCAACAAGGAGAACCCATGAAGGTCGAACTTGCCCAGCTGGCGGGCCAGGACAATGCCACCGCGTACAACCTGGAGCGCGCCCTGGCGGCCATTGCCGCGTGCGCCGAGGATACTCGCCTGGTGGTGTTCCCGGAAACCCACCTGATGGGCTTCCCCTCCGCCCACACCGTGGCCGCCGTCGCCGAGCCGCTGGACGGCCCCACCGTGCGCGCCATCGAGCAGGCTGCCCGCGAGCGCGACATCGCCGTGGTGATTGGCGTGGCCGAGCACGACCAGGGAAGGTTCTACAACACCACGCTGCTGATCACCCCCGAAGGCATCGCCCTCAAGTACCGCAAGACCCACCTCTGGGCCTCGGACCGTGGCGTGTTCAGCGCCGGCGACCGCTTCGCCACCACCCTGTGGCAGGGCGTGCGCGTGGGCCTGCTGATCTGCTACGACATCGAGTTCCCGGAAAGCGCCCGCGCCCTGGGGCAACTGGGCGCCGAGCTGATCATCGTCACCAACGGCAACATGGACCCCTACGGGCCCACCCACCGCACCGCGATCATGGCCCGCGCCCAGGAAAACCAGGCGTTCGCGCTGATGGTCAACCGTGTTGGCGAGGGTGACGGCGGCCTGGTGTTCGCCGGTGGCAGCGCCCTGGTGGACCCATTCGGCACCCTGCTTGAAGAAGCCGGGCGCGACGAGCAGCAGTTCAGCGTCGAGCTGGACCTGGCCCGCCTGCAAGCCGCGCGCAAGGACTACCGCTACCTGGACGACCAGCGCCTGCGCCTGCCCGGTGAGGTGGTCGAGCATGCCAACGGCTTGCGCGAGCTGCTGATCCCGCGCTGATCCACCCTTGGCGCGCGGGCCCGCAGAGGCCCGCCGCCCACTGTTTTTGCCGACCTCGGTTCTGCCATAAATCCAATAATTCGCGGAGTAGTCGTACATGGCTCGTTTGCAACGCACCCTTTCCCTGGGTTCGGTGGTGCTGTTCGGCATCGCCTACATGACCCCGATCATCGTCCTGGGCACCTTCGGCATCCTCGCCCAGTCTACCGCCGGCATGGTGCCGGCCGCCTACCTGGCGGCGCTGGTGGCGATGTTCTTCACCGCCATGAGCTACGGGCGCATGGCTGCGGCTTTCCCGGTGGCCGGCTCGGCCTACAGCTACGTGCGCAAGGCCATCAGCCCCAAGCTGGGCTTCCTCGCTGGCTGGGCGGTGCTGCTGGACTACCTGTTCCTGCCCATGGCCATCTGGCTGATCGGCGCCGCCTACCTGGGTTCGGCATTCCCCGCCGTGCCGCAGTGGCTGTGGGTGCTGGCGTTCATCGGCGTCACCAGCCTGATCAACTGCGTGGGCCTTAAGCTGGCCAACACCGTCAACGCGCTGCTGATGCTGGTGCAGTTCCTGGTGCTGGTGGCCTTCGTCGCGCTGGCCGTGCACTACGTCGCCGGTGACGCCAGCACGCCGCTGTGGACCCTGGCGCCGTTCTTCAACGGCGACATGCAGATGCCCCTGGTGATGAGCGGCGCGGCCATCGCCTGCTACTCGTTCCTGGGCTTCGATGCGGTCAGCACCCTCACCGAGGAAACCCGCGACCCGCGCCGCACCATCCCGCGGGCGATCATGCTCATCACCCTGATTGGCGGGCTGATCTTCGTGGCGGTGTCGTACTTCGTGCAGCTGGCGCACCCCTCGTTCGTGTTCGACAACGTCGACTCGGCGGCCTATGAGATTGCTCGCAACATCGGTGGCGACCTGTTCGTGTCGATCTTC
Organism: Pseudomonas sp. GYB4201; assembly: GCF_056312595.1. Taxonomy (NCBI): domain Bacteria; kingdom Pseudomonadati; phylum Pseudomonadota; class Gammaproteobacteria; order Pseudomonadales; family Pseudomonadaceae; genus Pseudomonas; species Pseudomonas sp. GYB4201. Next base: position 5,488 of record NZ_JBWGIG010000070.1, read on the forward strand.
ATGATCGGCCTGATCGTCGGCCAGTTCGCCTCGGGGCTGTCGGCGCAAGCCAGCGGTTCGCGGCTGCTGTTCGCCATGGGCCGCGACGGCGTGTTGCCCAAGGCGTTCTTCGGCAGGCTCAGCGAGCGCTTCGGTACGCCGGTCAACAGCATCCTGCTGTGCGGCGTGGTGGCGCTGCTGGCGCTGAAAATGGACGTGACCACCTCCACCTCGTTCATCAACTTCGGCGCGTTCCTGGCCTTCAGCCTGGTGAACCTGTCGGTGATCTTCCATTACTGGATCAACGGCGACAAACGCGGGCCGCGCGAAATGCTGCTGTTCCTGCTGTGCCCGTTGATCGGCCTGCTGGCGGACCTGTGGCTGATGATCAGCCTCGACCACCTGGCGATCATCCTCGGCGTCAGCTGGCTGGCGCTGGGCTGCGTGTACCTGCTGGTGCTGACCGGCGGCCTGCGCCGCCAGCCGCCGGAGATGGATTTCCAGGAAGCGACATAACCGCCTCGTAGCAGCTGCCGCCAGGCTGCGTCCTATGGCGCGGTGTGTTCGGACGCGGCCTTTGGCCGCTGCTACAGGTGCCTGGCGCGATTGCCTCCCGCGCAGCCCGCCGAACCCACGTAGCAGCTGCCGCAGGCTGCGTCCGAGGCCGCCGCCTATGCCTGATGGTTCGCGGTGCGGGTGACGCAGCCTGGCGGCAGCTGCTACGGGGTATGCAGCAACGCGGCGCGCAGCGCTGGGGTTTCGGCTTCCCAGTACTGCGGCTTGCCGGCGACGATCGCCGCCACCGGCAAGCCGTCGCGCAGCACCAGGCGGTTGCCGCTGTTGGCCGGCACCTTGGCGCCGGGCAGCAGGGTGCCGGCCAGGTTCAGCGGGTCGCTGGCGCTGATGGCCACCAGGCTGTCGTCCAGCGGCCGCCTGCGCACCTCGCGCAGCACCGGAATGGCCTCGGGCAGGGCGAATTGCTCACCCGCCAGGCCGCTGACAAAACGCCCGCCGCGTATCTCGCCGCGGGCCTCCAGGCGATGGTAGGTGCGCAGCAGCTCGCGCCAGCTGGGCAGCCAGTCGGCCTCGCGCTCCAGCAATCGCCAGAACACCACGCCGTAGCGGCGTAGCAAGGTCATGGCCACTTCTTCCAGCGGGTCACGCTCGTCGTTGCCTACTGGCCGCAGCAGCGCCCAGCGCCCGGCGTCGTCCATGCCGCCGATGAACGCGCCGCGCCCGCGCCGGGGGCTGCGGGCCTGGCGTTTGCTGGCGGGGGTGATCAGCGCGCGCAGGCCGGCGAAGCTGTCGGCGTTCACCAGGCCCGCCGACACCAGCTCCTGCAGGGCGGTTTCCAGCTCGCTGCGCAGCAGGTGCGCGTCGCTGCCCAACTCGTCGAAGAACAGTGCGCCGTGCTGGCCCAGCACCTCGTGCACCTTGCGCGCCCGCGGGGACAGTTCATCCACGCCCACAGCCGGCGACAGGCCGCGCCACAGGTTGGCCCGCGCCCGCGGCAGCAGCACGATGGGCGTGCTGCGCAAGGTCGCGGTCAGCGCCTTGCCGCTGGCGGCCAGGCGCGTCCACAGGGTCTTGCCGGTGCGGCAGGCGTCGTCCAGCCATTGGCCGCTGTAGCCCTTGAGGCGGCAGGGCAGCAGGTCGCTTTCCCAGGCCCCGGCCGGCGCGCTGTAGCCCTCCAGCAGGTCGAGCACCTGGCCTAGCGCCGCCTGGCCTTGCAGGCGGGTGCTGCTGCCCAGGTGCTGCCAATCGAGCAGGAAGCGCATGAAGTCCTGCAGGCTGACCGGCTCGATCTCCCGGCGCAAGCGCTTGACCGTGTAGCGGTGAATGCGCGCCAGCAGGTGCCGCTCGCACCACTGGCTGTCGCGCAGCCCGGGGCGGAACTGGCCGCGCAGCAGGTAGCCCTGGCCTTCGAGTCGCGCCAGCGCCTGTTCCACCTGGGGCAGCGGCAGGTTCAGCGGCCCGGCGATTTCCCCCAGGCGCAGCGGCGCGAAGCCGCTCAGGCGCGCGCGCAGCAGTTCCTGGCAGGCGTCGTCGCTGGCCCAAGGCTCGTCGAAGCCGGGCAGCGGCTGCAAGGCCGGCGTGCAGCGCGCCGCGGGGTACAGCGCCTGCAGCAGCGGCAGGCGTTCCACCGCCAGCCACAGCAGCTGGCCGTTGCCGGCGTCCATCAGCGTTGCGCGGCCGCCCGCCGCCAGGGCCTGCAGCCAGGCTTGCCACTGGGGCTGGCCGGCGGTTTCGTGGCTGTTGATGGCTGCCAGTTGCATCAGCGCTTCGTGCATCTCGTCAAGGCTGTGGGGCGCAGGCCAGGCTTCGGCGGCCACGGCGGTGATCGCCTCGGCGTCTAGCGCGCCCAGGTCGTCGGCGGCCTGGGGTTCGTGCCAGCGGCGGCTGAGCACCGCCTGGGTGCGGCGTTCCTCCAGCGGCGCGTCGTCGAGAAACGCATAAGGCCGTGCATTCAGAATCGCCGCAGCCAGCGGCGAGGGCGCCGGCAGGTCGTGGCTGATCAGGCGCACCTGGCCCTGTTCCATGCGCCGCAGCAGGGCCAGCCAGCCTTCGCTGTCCATGGCCTCGTGCAAGCAGTCGTCGAGGGTCTGTTCCACCAGCGGATGGTCGGGAATCTCGCGCTCGCCGACGATGTTTTCCAGGCAGGCGATCTGGTCGGGGAACACTGTGGCAATCAGGTCCTCGCTCTTCATGCGCTGCACCTGCGGCGCCACCTTGCGCCCGCCGGTGTAGCGCGGCAGCGCCAGGGCCACGCCGGTGGTCCAGCGCCAGCGCACGCCGAACAGCGGCGCATCGAGCACGGCCTGGATCAGCAGGTGTTCGGCGCTGTTGCTGTTGAGGTAACGCCACACCTCGTCCAGGGCGAAGCTATGGCTGGTGGACAGCGACAGCACGATGGCGTCTTCGCTGGCGGCCGCCTGCAGCTCGAAGTTGAAGGTGCGGCAGAAGCGCTTGCGCAGCGCCAGGCCCCAGGCGCGGTTGATGCGGCTGCCGAACGGCGTGTGGATGATCAGCTGGGTGCCGCCGGACTCGTCGAAGAAACGCTCCATGATCAACGTGTCGTGGGAGGGCAGGGCGCCCAGGGCGTTGCGCGTGCGGGCCAGGTAATCCACCAGTTGCTCGGCGCTGTCGGCGCCCAGGCCCAGCTCGGCCTGCAGCTGCTGGACCAGCGCCGGCAACTGGCCGTCGAGGGCGCCCAGGCGTTCGTCGATATGCCCTTGCAGGCGCGCCACCGCCAGGGAAAGTTCGTCGCTGCGCCCCGGCGCCTCGCCCAGCCAGAACGGAATGTTCGGCGGCTGGCCCTGGGCGTCTTCCACGCGCACCCGGCCGGTCTCGATGCGCAGGATGCGGTACGAGGTGTTGCCGAGCTGGAAGATATCGCCGGCAATGCTTTCCACCGCGAAGTCTTCGTTGACGCTGCCCACGTTCAGGCCCTGGGGTTCCAGTACCACGCTGTAGTCGGCGTTGTCGGGGATGGTGCCGCCGCTGGTGACCGCGGTCAGTTGCGCGCCGCGGCGGCCACGCAGGGTGCCGCTGACCGCGTCGCGGTGCAGGTAGGCGGCGCGCACGCCCTGGCGGCCGCTGTAGCCCTCGGCGAGCATGCGCAGCAGCGCCTGGTAGTGGGCCGGGTCCAGCTGCGCGTAGGGCATGGCCCGCTGCATCAGCGCCAGCAGCGCGTCTTCGTGCCATTCCTGGCAACTGACCTCGGCGATAATCTGCTGGGCCAGCACGTCCAGCGGCGCCTTGGGCACGTGCAGCACATCCAGCTCGCCGCGGCGCACGCAGTCGAGCAGCGCCGCGCATTCGATCAGGTCGTCCAGCGAGGTGGCGAACAGCCGGCCCTTGGGCGTGCCGCCGACCTGGTGGCCTGAGCGCCCGACCCGTTGCAGGAACGCCGAGATCGAGCGCGGCGAGGCGATCTGGCACACCAGCTCGACGTCGCCGATGTCCAGGCCCAGCTCCAGCGAGGCGGTGGCCACCAGCACTCGTAGCTCGCCGCGCTTGAGCCGCTGTTCGGCGTCCAGCCGTTGCTCCTTGGCCAGGCTGCCGTGGTGGGCGGCCACCGCGTCGCGGCCCAGGCGGTCGCTTAAATGCCGCGCCAGGCGTTCGGCCAGGCGCCGGGTGTTGACGAATATCAGCGTGGTGCGGTGCTGGCGGCTCAGTTCGGCGAGGCGGTCGTAGACCAGCAGCCACACGTCGTTGGCCATCACTGCGCCCAGCGGTACCGGCGGCACCTCGATGGCCAGGTCGCGCGGCCGCGCATGGCCGATGTCGACGATGGCGCACGGCCGTTCGTGCCCCACCAGGAAGCGCGCCACGCGCTCGATGGGTTGCTGGGTGGCCGACAGGCCGATACGCCGCAGCGGCGCCGGGCACAACGCCTGCAGGCGTTCCAGGCTCAGCGCCAGGTGGCTGCCGCGCTTGCTGGCGGCCACGGCGTGGATCTCGTCGACGATCACCGTGCCGACGTTGCCGAGCATCTTGCGCCCCGAGGCCGAGCCCAGCAGCACATACAGCGATTCCGGGGTGCTGACCAGGATGTGCGGCGCCTGCTTGCGCATGGCCGCGCGCTCTTTCTGCGGGGTGTCGCCGGTGCGCACCGCCGTGCGGATCGACACCGGCGGCAGGCCCATGGCCTGCAGCTGTTCGCCGATGCCGGCCAAGGGGTGTTGCAGGTTGATCTGGATGTCGTTGGACAGCGCCTTGAGCGGCGACACGTAGACCACCAGGGTCTGCCCGGGCAAGGCGTCGCCCAGCTGCACCAGGTCGTCGATCACCGCCAGGAACGCCGTCAGGGTCTTGCCCGAACCGGTGGGCGCCGCCACCAGCAGCGACTCGCCGGCCTTGATCAATGGCCAGGCGCGCGCCTGGGCCGGGGTCACGGCCGGGAAGGTGTGCTGGAACCAGGCACGCACGGCGGGGTGGAAACCGTCGAGCGCCGGGTCGTCGGAGGCAGGCAGGTTCATTGAGTATTGATGCCCTCGCTGGCTGCAAGTTGCAACCACCGCCGACACCTTTCCAACAGGCCATGGCACGTTGCAATAAAATGTAGGAGCCGGTTTTACCCGCGAAAGGCCGCGCGGGCGGCCGGTAGTCGCCGTGATTGAGTCCCGAGACGAGCCGCGTATACTTCGCGATTTTTCCCGGGAGCCGCCATGAACCGTACCATCCACATCGCTGCCGCCCTGCTGATCGGCCCCGACGGCAAGACCCTGCTGGTGCGCAAGCGCAACACCCTGGCGTTCATGCAGCCTGGCGGCAAGATCGAGCCCGGCGAGCAGCCGGTGCATGCCCTGGCCCGCGAACTGGACGAGGAACTGGGCGTACGCATCGACACCACCCAGGCGCAGTATCTGGGCGCCTTCAGCGCGCCGGCGGCCAACGAGCCGGGCTTCGAGGTGCGCTGCGAGCTGTTCCGCGTCGACGTGGCGGGGCCGGTGACCATTGCCGCCGAGATCGAAGAGGCGGTCTGGGTGGATGGCGACAGCCATGCCCAGCTGGAACTGGCGCCACTCACCCGCGACCACATACTGCCGATTTACACTGCCCTGTAGCCGCTGCCGCAGGCTGCGCTGGCCCTGAGCCTCGCTGAAAATCTCCTGTGCAAACGAGGGCCAGCGCAGCCTGCGGCAGCGGCGACAACGGGATCAGCGCACCGCGCTGACCCCATCCAGGGTCGAGAACGAGGTGTCCTTGGCCGTCAGCAGGAAGTCGCGCATGTACGGCGCGTCGAGCATGTCGGCGCGCACCGCCGCGTACAGCGTGGCGAACAGGCCTTTCTCGCCCAGGCGCTTGCCCTTCACGTAGCCGCGCGAGCTGTATTCATGCAGCGCCCAGTGCGGCATGCCGCAGACGCCGCGGCCGCTGGCCACCAGTTGCATCATCATCACCGTCAGCTCCGAGGTGCGCACCTGGGCAGGCTCGACGTCGGCCGGCTCCAGGAAGCGGGTGAAGATGTCCAGGCGGTCGCGCTCCACCGGGTAGGTGATCAGGGTCTCGCTGGCCAGGTCATCGGGCACGATGTATGGCTTGCTGGCCAGCGCGTGCTGGTTGGCCACCGCCAGCATGGCCTCGTAGGTGAACAGCGGCACGTAGGTGATGCCCGGCAGTTCCAGCGGGTCGCTGGTCACCACCAGGTCCAGGTCGCCGCGGGCCAGGGCCGGCAGCGGCGCGAAGGCGAAGCCCGAGGCCAGGTCCAGTTCCACTTCCGGCCAGGCGTCGCGGAACTGGTCGATGGTGGGCATCAGCCACTGGAAGCAGCTGTGGCACTCGATGGCCATGTGCAGGCGCCCGGCGGTGCCGCCGGCCAGCCGCGCGATATCGCGCTCGGCGCCGCGCAGCAGCGGCAGGGTGGCATCGGCCAATTGAAGCAGGCGCAGGCCGGCGCTGGTGAAGCGAATGGGTTTGGTCTTGCGCATGAACAGTGGCAGGCCCAGGCGCTCTTCCAGCTCCTTGAACTGGTGCGACAGCGCCGATTGCGTCAGGTGCAGGCGCTCGGCGGCTTCCACCAGGCTGTCGGCCTCGCGCAAGGCGTGCAGGGTTTTCAGGTGTCGGATTTCCAGCATGAGCGCCTCTATGAAAATTTCTTGTGATCAACACGAATAGATTGAGTTTGTCTCATGTTGTGCCGGATGTCGATAATGCGCCCATCGAATACGGAGTACCGCACCATGGCCAACGCCACCCCACACGACCTGTCGTTCTACACCCAACGCCTGCTGGACGAGGTCGAACAGGCCCGGGCGCGCGGCGAGATGCCACGGCCGGTGCTGATGGGGCCGCTGAGCTACCTGTGGCTGGACCAGGCCAACGGCAGCGATGTGCGTGCGCTGAGCCGCCTGGAAGTGGTGCTGCCGGTGTACGGCGAGATCCTGGTGCGCCTGGCGCGCCTGGGCGTGGAGTGGGTGCAGATCGACGAGCCAATCCTCACCCAGGCGTTGCCCCAGGCCTGGAAGAGCGCCTTCGAGCGCGCCTATCACATCCTCCAGTACTCGCCGCTGAAGAAGCTGCTGGCCACCTACGGCGGCGCGCTGCAGGACAACCTCGGCCTGGCCGCGCACCTGCCGGTGGACGGCCTGCACGTGGACCTGGCCAGCGCCCCCGAGCAGCTCACCGCGGTGCTGGACCGGGTACCCAGCTATAAGGTGCTGTCCCTGGCGGTGGCCATCGATGGTGCCGACCTGTGGTGCTGCGAGCTGGAAGCGGTGCAGGCACAATTGCAGCCCGCCCGCCGGCGCTTCGGCGAAAACCTGTGGCTGTCCGGCGCGCGCTGGTTGGCCGACCTGGGCGCCCTGCTGCCCGACCTGCGCCCCGCCGGCCATGCCTGCCACATCACCAGCTGAGTGACCATTCAGCGAGGTTCATCAAACTGTCACTGAACTGTGGCAGCGCGCCCGCACGAAGTTCATCACACTCGCGCTCTACTGGGGATCTGCGTTTGTGGTGTTTTTCATGCGGGCAATTTTGTTTCTGGCGGCGCTGTTGTGCAGCCTTTCTTCTTTCGCGGCGTCTAGCTGTGATGTAAACGTCCCGGTGCGTCACGCACTGCTCAAGGACGTCAACCTGGCCTATCAGAGCATCGGTCGCGACTCCGACCCGGCGTTGCTGTTGGTGATGGGCCTGGGTGGGCAACTGATCCACTGGCCCGACGAAGTGGTGGTGGCGCTGTGCGAGCAGGGCTTCCGGGTGATTCGCTATGACAACCGCGACGTTGGCCTGTCCAGCTGGGCCCAGGCCCCCGACAGCGTCAACCTGACCTTCGAGGTGCTGCGCTACAAGCTCGGCCTGCCGGTGTCGGCGCCCTACAGCCTGACCGACATGGCCGGCGACGGCCTGGGCCTGATGGACGCGCTGCACGTGGGGCGCTTTCACCTGTTGGGCGCGAGCATGGGCGGCATGATCGCCCAGCACATGGCAGCCATGGCGCCGCAGCGGGTGGAAAGCCTGACGCTGATCATGAGCAGCTCCGGCGACCCCGGCCTGCCCATGCCCAGACCGGCGCTGCTGCAACTGCTGGCCCGGCGTGGCGCGCCGAACCGCGAGGTGGCCATCGAGCAGCAGGCCGACCTGCTGGCGGCGCTGGGCAGCCCGGACGTGGTGGACGACCGCCAGGTGCTGCTGCACCAGGCGGCGGTGTCCTACGACCGCGCGTTCAACCCCGAAGGCGTGAAGCGGCAGATTCTGGCGATACTCGCCGAGCCCAGCCGGGTGACGCTGCTGGACAACCTGCGGGTGCCGACCCTGGTGGTGCATGGCACGGCCGACCCGCTACTGCCGGTGATGCACGGCGTGCACCTGGCGGCGCATATCCGTGGCAGCGAGCTGAAGCTGATTCCGGGGTTGGCGCACCGGTTCCAGGAGGCGTTCAAGGCGCCGTTGCTGGCGGCGGTGTTGCCCTACCTGGATGCACAGAAACTGCACGACGCGCCGGTGGCAGGGTTGTAGCCCCCGAGCACCGCGTGGGAGTGGGGTAGTTGTCGACGGTGGCGCCTACCGAGCGAACTTGCTGACCTGAATCGCCAGCTTCTTCAGCCGGTACCACAGGCTGCGCTCGGTAATGCCCATCAACTGTGCCGCCGCAGCCTGCACGCCGTTGGTCTGCTGCAGGGCGGCGAGGATCCAGGCTTTTTCCACCTCGGCCAGCTTGCCGTCCAGGTCGTTGGGCACGCCGCCGGGCACGGCCTCGTCGGCCTGCCCGGCAGCGGCCTCGAACAGGTACGCAGGCAGGTCCTGCTGTTCGATCAGCGCGCCCTGGGCGACGATGGTCGCGCGTTCCACGCAGTTCTGCAGTTCGCGGATGTTGCCCGGCCACGGGTAGTTGAGCATCGACTGCATGGCCTGCGGGCTGAAGCCGGTGATGCGCTTGCCGGCCTCGGCGCCCAGCAGGCCGGCGAAGTGGTGGGCCAGGCCGGGGATGTCCTCGCTGCGCTCGCGCAGGGCGGGCAGGGGGATGGGGAAGACGTTGAGGCGGTAATACAGGTCTTCGCGAAACTCCTTGCGCGCCACGGCTTCCACCAGGTTCTTATGGGTGGCGGCGATGACCCGCACGTCCACCTTGCGCTCGCGGATGTCGCCCACCGGCTCGATCAGCCGTTCCTGCAGCGCGCGCAGAATCTTGGCCTGCAGCGCCAGGGGCATGTCGCCCACCTCGTCGAGGAACAGCGTGCCCTTGTCGGCCTGCTGGAAACGGCCGATGCGGTCGCTGACGGCGCCGGTGAAGGCGCCCTTGCGGTGGCCGAACATCTCGCTTTCCAGCAGCCCCTCGGGAATGGCCGCGCAGTTCACCGCCACGAACGGCTGGTCGGCGCGGTTGCCGTGCTGGTGGATGGCGCGCGCGACCATTTCCTTGCCGGTGCCACTCTCGCCGGTCAGCAGGATGGTGGCGCTGCTCTCGCGCACCGAATCGATGGCCTGCAACACCCGGCGGAAGGCCGGGCTCTCGCCCACCAGGTTGTCGAACTGGTGATGGTTGTCGAGTTCTGCGCGCATGCGCGCGTTGTCGCGCAGGATGTCGCGGAACTGCAGCGCCTTGTGCACGGTGATGTCCAGCTCGTCGATGTCGAACGGCTTGGCGATGTAGTCGAAGGCCCCGTCGCGCATGGACTTCACGGCGTTCTTCACCGTGGAATAGGCGGTCATGACAATGACCGGCACCTGGGGAAAGCGCTGCTTGATCTCGGCCAGCAGCTGCGGGCCGTCCATGCCGGGCATGCGCCAGTCGCTGATGACCAGGTCGATGCTTTCCTGCTCCATCACCTCCAGCGCCAGCAGGCCGTTGCCGGCGGTGAACACCTGCACCTGGTCCTGGCTGAGCGCCGAGACCAGCAGGTCGCAGAGTTTCGGCTCGTCGTCGACTACCAGGACGTTATGGCTCAAGCGGGCTCTCCTTCGCGGGCCGGTATGTACAGGTTGAACGTGGCGCCTTGGCCCGGGGTGCTGATGCACTCCACGCGACCGTCATGGTTTTCCATGATCGAGAACACTTTTGCAAGCCCAAGGCCGGTGCCCGAGGCCTTGGTGGTGACGAACGGGTTGAAGATGCGCTCCATCAGGTCGCTGGAAATGCCCTGGCCGTCGTCTTCCACGCTCAGGCGCGTGTTGGCGCCGTCGGTGCCGATGCCCAGCACCAGGTGGCCGCCGTCGGGCATGGCGTCGATGGCGTTGAGCACCAGGTTCAGGCAGGCCTGCTTGAGCTGGCGGCTGTCGGCGTACAGCGTGGCGCCGGGGGCCTGGTCTTCGATCAGCGCGTGGATGTCGTGGGTGGCAAGCTCCGGCGCGCAGAAGCCGAGTATGTCTTCCAGCAGCGCCCGCGCCGACATCACAGTGCGGATCGGCGGGCTGGGCTTGGCGAAATCGAGGAACTCGGTGATCAGTTCGTTGATGCGGGTGACTTCCGAGATCACGTATTCCAGGTGGCGCATGTCCGCCTCTGGCAGGGCTGCGCGGCGGTGCAGCAGCTGGGTGGCGGTCTTGATGATGCCCAGCGGGTTGCGAATTTCGTGGGCCAGGCCCATGGCCACTTCGCCCATGGTGTGCAGGCGGTCGCGGCGGCGCATCTGCGCCTCCAGGTGCTGCAGGGCCTGCAAGCCTTTGGTCATGTGGTTGAAGGTCACGCCCAGCTCGGCCAGCTCGTCGTTGCCCAGCACTTCCACCTGCTGGCTGTAGTCGCCGGCGGTCACCGCGCGCACGCCTTCGGACAGGGCGCGCATCGGCCGGGTGAACCGCCGCGTCACCAGGGTGCCGACACCCAGGGACAGCGCCGAGCTGAGCAGGAAAATCAGCACGAACAGGTTGCTCTGGTTCACCAGCCCCAGCAGGTTGCTGTGGCGCAGCAGGCCGCTGAACACCACGCCCTGCAGGTTGCCCTTGTCATTGAGCAGGGGCCGGTACAGGCCGCTGTACTGGCTGGTGAACTGTTCGGTGGGGCTCTTGGTGTCGCGCAGCACCTGCTCGATGCGTTGTGGCAACAGGGGCGGGTGGTTTTCGAAGCGCTGGCTGGAAAACACCTCGGCGTAGCCCTGGTCGCTGGACAGGTACAGGCGCAGGTCGAGGGTGTGCACGTCGGCGACGCTGGTCAGGAAGCTGGCGTCGAGGAAAGTGGCGACCAGCAGCTGGTAGTCTTCGCCGTTCTGCTGGGTGGGGAAGGTGGAGACCACGGTGCCGATGCGCGCGCTGCCGTTGTGGATGGTCTGCAGCACGGCGTCGGGCGCCAGGCTGATCTGTTCCACCACGTCGGCGGCAGCGGTGGAGAACACCACCTTGTGGTCACGGCTGCGGATCAGCGCCACCACGTCGATGCCCATGGCATCGGCGATGTCACCGATCAGTTTGTCCTGGTGCTGCGCGCGTTTCTCGGTGGGTGCCTCGGCCCGGGCGTAGCGCAGGAACAGTTGGGCCACGCGGGCGTTGTCGCGCAGGATCTCGCTGATTTCGTCCTCGACGATCTTGGTCGATTCCTGCAGCCAGACGCGCACGTTGCTGTCGAAAATTTCGGCCAGGGTGGTGGCGGCCAGTTCGGAGGCGATCATCGTCGGCACCACGCTGACCAGCCAGAACGCCAGGATCAACTTGCGTTGCAGGTTCCAGCGCGACAGTCGAAAGGCGGACGGTTTCGGGGCAGGGGGCGTCATCGATACTCGCTTAAGTCGGTCATGCAACACACTGTAGCCGCTGCCGCAGGCTGCGCTGGCCCTTGCGTACGCTCGAGATCTTCAGTGTACGCAAGGGCCA
>NZ_JBWGIG010000071.1:0-17037 GCF_056312595.1 Pseudomonas sp. GYB4201
CCGAAGGCTGCGTCCGGCGGCAACGCGGTTTCGTCGTTGCGGCCGGACGCAGCCTTCGGCAGCTGCTACGGGTGTAGTGAACTTCCAGTTGCACTACGACGCGCTTGCGTTACCATCCCCGCTCCTTTTTGCCCGTACCTACAATAATAAGGCGAGCACCCTGGACTTGATGTTCTTCCATTCGAGAGGCCGGCATGTACATCTACCGATTGGTCCTGCTGCTGGTAGTCGGTATCTACCTGTTCTCCCCCGCGATCATGGACTGGTGGATAGAACCGACCGGCGCCTGGTATCGGCCCTACCTGTTGTGGCTGATCCTGATCGTGGTGACTTTCATTCTCCAGAGCCAACGTGATGCCGATGAGCTTTAGCCTCACCCAGATGATCCTGATCAGCGCCGCCTACCTGCTGGTGCTGTTCGGCGTGGCCTGGGTCAGCGAGCGCGGGATGATCCCGCGCGCGATCATTCGCCACCCGCTGACCTATACCCTGTCGCTGGGCGTCTACGCCAGCGCCTGGGCGTTCTACGGCACGGTGGGCCTGGCCTACCAGTACGGCTACGGTTTCCTGGCCTGCTACCTGGGGGTCAGCGGCGCGTTCCTGCTGGCGCCGGTGCTGCTGTACCCGATCCTGAAGATCACCCGCACCTACCAGCTGTCCTCCCTGGCCGACCTGTTCGCGTTTCGCTTTCGCAGCACCTGGGCCGGCGCCCTGACCACCATCTTCATGCTGATCGGCGTGCTGCCGTTGCTGGCCTTGCAGATACAGGCGGTGGCCGATTCCATCAGCATCCTGACCCGCGACCCGGTGCAGAACCGCGTGGCCCTGGCGTTCTGCGCGCTGATCACGCTGTTCACCATCTTCTTCGGCTCACGCCACATCGCCACGCGCGAGAAGCACGAGGGCCTGGTGTTCGCCATTGCCTTCGAGTCCATCATCAAGCTGGTGGCGGTGGGCGGCATCGGCCTGTACGCGCTGTACGGCGTGTTCAACGGCCCCCACGAGCTGGAGCTGTGGCTGCTGCAGAACCAGACCGCCCTCGCCGCCCTGCACACGCCGTTGCAGGAAGGCCCGTGGCGCACGCTGCTGCTGGTGTTCTTCGCCTCGGCCATCGTCATGCCGCATATGTACCACATGGCGTTCACCGAGAATCTCAACCCGCGCTCGCTGGTCAGCGCCAGCTGGGGCCTGCCGCTGTTCCTGCTGCTGATGAGCCTGGCGGTGCCGCTGATCCTGTGGGCTGGCCTGCGCCTGGGCGCCACCACCAGCCCCGAATATTTCACCCTGGGCGTGGGCATCGCCGCCAACAGCAAGGCCCTGGCGCTGCTGGCCTACGTGGGCGGGCTGTCGGCCTCCAGCGGGTTGATCATCGTCACCACCCTGGCGCTGTCGGGCATGGCCCTCAACCACCTGGTGCTGCCGCTGTACCAGCCGCCGGCCGAGGGCAACATCTACCGCTGGCTGAAGTGGACGCGCCGCGGCCTGATCGTCGCCATCATCATGGCCGGCTACGCCTTCTACCTGCTGCTGGGCACCGCCCAGGACCTGGCCAACCTGGGCATCGTCGCCTTCGTCGCCACCCTGCAGTTCCTGCCGGGGGTGCTGTCGGTGCTGTACTGGCCGGCCGCCAACCGCCGCGGCTTCATCGCCGGCCTGCTGGCGGGCATCCTGGTGTGGATGGTGACCATGCTGCTGCCGCTGGTCGGCAACCTGCAGGGCTTCTACATCCCGCTGCTGAACATGATCTACGTGCTCGACGACACCAGCTGGCACATGGCGGCCATCGCCTCGCTGGCGGCCAACGTGCTGGTGTTCACCCTGATCTCGCTGTTCAGCAACCCCAGCGCCGAAGAGGCCAGCGCCGCCGAAGCCTGCGCGGTGGACAACGTGCGCCGGCCCCAGCGCCGTGAGCTGCACGCCGCCTCCCCCCAGGAGTTCGCCACCCAGCTGGCCAAGCCGCTGGGCGCCAAGGCCGCGCAGAAGGAAGTGGAACAGGCCCTGCGTGACCTCTACCTGCCCTTCGACGAGCGCCGCCCCTATGCCCTGCGCCGCCTGCGCGACCGCATCGAGGCCAACCTCTCGGGCCTGATGGGCCCCAGCGTGGCCCAGGACATGGTCGAGACCTTCCTGCCCTACAAGTCCGGCAACGAGAATTACGTCACCGAAGACATCCACTTCATCGAGAGCCGCCTGGAAGACTACCACTCGCGCCTCACCGGCCTTGCCGCCGAGCTGGACGCCCTGCGCCGCTACCACCGCCAGACCCTTCAGGAACTGCCCATGGGCGTCTGCTCGCTGGCCAAGGACCAGGAAATCCTGATGTGGAACAAGGCCATGGAAGAGCTGACCGGCATCGCCGCGCAGCGCGTGGTGGGCTCGCGCCTGGTGACCATCGGCGAGCCGTGGCGCGGCCTGCTGCAAGGCTTCATCAACGTGCCCGACGAACACCTGCACAAGCAGCGCCTGCCCCTGGACGGCCAGATCCGCTGGCTGAACCTGCACAAGGCGGCGATCGACGAGCCCCTGGCGCCGGGCAACAGCGGCCTGGTACTGCTGGTGGAAGACCTCACCGACACGCAACTGCTGGAAGACAAGCTGGTGCACTCCGAGCGCCTGGCCAGCATCGGCCGCCTGGCCGCTGGCGTGGCCCACGAGATCGGCAACCCGATCACCGGCATCGCCTGCCTGGCGCAGAACCTGCGCGAAGAGCGCGAGGAAGACGGCGAGATCACCGAGCTCAGCAGCCAGATCCTCGAACAGACCAAGCGCGTGTCGCGCATCGTGCAGTCGCTGATGAGCTTCGCCCACGCCGGCAGCCACCAGCACAGCGACGAGCCGGTGAACCTGGCCGAAGTGGCCCAGGACGCCATCGGCCTGCTGGCCCTGAACCGGCGCAATTTCGAAGTGCAGTTCTACAACCTCTGCGACCCCGACCACTGGGTGGAGGGCGACCCGCAACGCCTGGCCCAGGTCCTGATCAACCTGCTGTCCAACGCCCGCGATGCCTCCCAGGCCGGCAGCGCCGTGCGGGTGAAAAGCGAGGCCAGCGAGCACACCGTGGACCTGATCGTCGAGGACGAGGGCAGCGGCATTCCCAAGAACATCATGGACCGCTTGTTCGAACCGTTCTTCACCACCAAGGACCCTGGCGAGGGAACCGGACTGGGGCTTGCTCTGGTCTATTCCATCGTTGAAGAGCATTATGGACAAATCACCATCGACAGCCCGGCTGATACCCAGAGCCAGCGCGGCACCCGAATCCGGGTGACCTTGCCGCGTCATGTCGAAGCGACGTCCGCCGTGAACTGAGACCGTCGAGAGAATTGAATCAATGCCGCATATTCTGATCGTCGAAGACGAAACCATTATTCGTTCTGCCCTGCGCCGCCTGCTTGAACGGAATCAGTACCAGGTCAGCGAAGCCGGCTCCGTGCAAGAGGCACAAGAGCGCTTCTCCATCCCCACGTTCGACCTGATCGTCAGTGACCTGCGCCTGCCTGGCGCCCCGGGCACCGAGCTGATCAAGCTGGGCCAGGGCAAGCCGGTGCTGATCATGACCAGCTATGCCAGCCTGCGCTCGGCCGTGGACTCGATGAAAATGGGCGCGGTGGACTACATCGCCAAGCCCTTCGACCACGACGAGATGCTGCAGGCCGTGGCGCGCATCCTGCGTGACCGCCAGAGCGCCCCAGCCCCGGCTGCCGCGCCGGCCGAACGCGCCGGCAATGGCAACGCCAAGGCCGCCGCCGGTGCCGAGAACGCCAATGGCGAGATCGGCATCATCGGCTCGTGCCCGCCCATGCAGGACCTGTACAGCAAGATCCGCAAGGTGGCGCCCACCGACTCCAACGTACTGATCCAGGGCGAGTCGGGCACCGGCAAGGAGCTGGTGGCCCGTGCCCTGCACAACCTGTCGCGCCGCGCCAAGGCACCGATGATCTCGGTGAACTGCGCCGCCATTCCGGAAACCCTGATCGAGTCCGAGCTGTTCGGCCACGAAAAGGGCGCGTTCACCGGCGCCAGCGCCGGCCGTGCGGGCCTGGTGGAAGCAGCGGACGGCGGTACCCTGTTCCTCGATGAGATCGGCGAACTGCCGCTCGAGGCCCAGGCGCGCCTGCTGCGCGTGTTGCAAGAAGGCGAGATCCGCCGCGTGGGCTCGGTGCAATCGCAGAAGGTGGACGTGCGCCTGATCGCCGCCACCCACCGCGACCTCAAGAGCCTGGCCAAGGTCGGCCAGTTCCGTGAAGACTTGTACTACCGCCTGCACGTGATCGCCCTGAAGCTGCCGGCCCTGCGCGAGCGCGGCGCCGACGTCAACGAGATCGCCAACGCGTTCCTGGCCCGCCAGAGCGCGCGCATCGGCCGCAACGACCTGCGTTTCGCCGCCGATGCCGAACAGGCCATTCGTCATTACTCGTGGCCCGGCAACGTGCGCGAGCTGGAAAATGCCGTGGAGCGTTCGGTGATCCTCAGCGAGAGCGCGGAAATTTCCGCCGAGCTGCTGGGCATCGACATCGAGCTGGAAGACCTGGACGACGAGGCGTTCGACGCCATGGCCGCGCAACCGGCGGGCAACGTCGGCGGCGGCAACCACGAACCCACCGAGGACCTGTCGCTGGAAGACTATTTCCAGCACTTCGTGCTCGAGCACCAGGACCACATGACCGAGACCGAGCTGGCACGCAAGCTGGGCGTCAGCCGCAAGTGCCTGTGGGAGCGCCGCCAGCGCCTGGGTATTCCACGGCGCAAGTCGGGCGTGGCCAGCGAAAGCTGATACGTTTCAGCTAATTACGCGGTGTCACGGGGTAACAAAAGGGGGGAGTGACAAACTGTTACCCCCACCTTGCCGGCGTAACAGATGCCGGGGCATACGGTAACGAATTTTGTCCGTTTCAGGCGCTGGCTGATGGCCACCAAACAGCCGAAAGCCTTGATTTACAAGGGTTTTCAAAAGTTGGCACGGCACCTGCTATGTATTTGGTACAAGAACAACAATAAGCAATGACACACTCTAATAAAAACAAGATGAAACGGCTCACGCATAACAAGAACAACACGGCGGAGGCGCAGCTAACTGATTCTTTTGGAGAGGCGTTGTAATTGGGGCCCGCCCCACACCCAGGCAAAGACCAATAAAAACTGCACTGAAAAGCAGAACGGCATGGGATGAAAGCAACTCAGCGACCAAAGCAATCCGTTTGCTCTTGCTCCCGGTTAGGGAGCCACTCACTGGCGAAGACCACGTGGGTAGGGCGTTAACAAAAACAAGAAGCCCGATCAAAAAAACAAGAAGAGCACGCAACTACATTCCTTGGGGAGCTTCGGCTCCCCTTGTAGTTTCCACGTTTCGTCCCCCTCGTTGCGCAGTGTCCTACACCATCCCCCGACTAAATGCTAGAATCCCCGCCCATCATGCGGTCATTCTCCATTCATGGCCGAACATTCCTTCAAACAGTGCATCCCATGCTGAAGAAGCTGTTCCAGTCTATCCGTCCCCCCGTGCGTCGCCCGCAACACCTGCGGACCACGCCCGAAGTGCTCAATAGCGGGCAACACTCGCTGCAGCGCAACCAGTTCAGCCGCCACGCGGTGAGCATCGTCGAACGCCTGCAAAACGCTGGCTATCAGGCCTATCTGGTGGGCGGTTGCGTGCGTGACATGCTGCTCAACATCACCCCCAAGGACTTCGACGTCGCCACCAGTGCCACCCCCGAGCAAGTGCGTGCGGAGTTCCGCAACGCCCGGGTGATTGGCCGTCGGTTCAAGCTGGTGCATATCCATTTCGGTCGCGAGATCATCGAGGTCGCTACCTTCCGCGCCAATCATCCCCAGGATGAAGAAGAGGAAGACAGCAACCAGTCGTCGCGTAACGAAAGTGGTCGCATCCTGCGCGACAACGTCTACGGCACCCTCGAAGAGGACGCCCAGCGCCGCGATTTCACCATCAACGCCCTGTACTACGACCCGGTGAGCGAGCGCATCCTCGATTACGCCAACGGCGTACACGACATCCGCAACCACCTGATCCGCCTGATCGGCGACCCGGTGCAGCGCTACCAGGAAGACCCGGTGCGCATGCTGCGGGCCGTGCGTTTCGCCGCCAAGCTGGACTTCGGCATCGAGAAGCACACCGCCGCGCCGATCCGCGAGCTGGCGCCCATGTTGCGCGAGATCCCGTCGGCGCGCCTGTTCGAGGAAAGCCTGAAGCTGTTCCTTTCGGGCCACGCCTCGGACACCTTCGAGATGCTGGTCGACCTGCAGCTGTTCGACCCGCTGTTCCCGGCCAGCGCCCACGCGCTGGAGCACCAGCCGACCTACACGCACACGCTGATCAGCGAAGCGCTGAGGAACACCGACCTGCGCGTCAAGCAGGGCAAGCCGGTGACCCCGGCCTTCCTGTTCGCCGCCCTGCTGTGGCCTGCCCTGCCCGCCCGCGTGCTGCAACTGCAGGAACGTGGCATGCCGCCGATCCCGGCCATGCAGGAAGGTGCGCATCAGTTGATTGCCGAGCAGTGCCAGCGCATCGCCATTCCCAAGCGTTTCACCATCCCGATCCGCGAGATCTGGGACATGCAGGAGCGCCTGCCACGCCGCAGCGGCAAACGCGCCGACCTGCTGCTGGACAACTCGCGCTTCCGCGCCGGCTACGACTTCCTGCTGCTGCGCGAAAACGCCGGCGAGCAGACCGATGGCCTGGGCGACTGGTGGACCGACTACCAGGACGCCAATGACAGCGAACGCCGCGACATGATCCGCGACCTGGGCAGCAAGGACGAAACCGGCGCCGGCCCACGCAAGCGCAAGCGCACTGGCGCCAAGCGCAAGCGTGGCGCGGCGGCGGATTCGGGCGAGTAAGCCGATGGAAGTCGTGTACATCGGCCTGGGCAGCAACCTGGCCGAGCCCGCCGAGCAACTGCGCCAGGCCATCGAGGCCCTGGGGCAGTTGCCGTCGAGCCAGGGCCTGGTGGTGTCGGCGCTGTACAGCAGCGAGTCGCTGTCGCCCGGCCAGCCGCGTTATACCAACGCGGTGGCGCGCCTGGAGACCTCGCTGGCGCCCTTGGCGCTGCTGGACGCCCTGCAGGCCATCGAGAACGACCAGGGCCGCGTGCGCGCCGAGCGCTGGGGCCCGCGGACCCTGGACCTGGATGTGCTGTTGTTCGGCGACCGGGTCATCGACGAGCCGCGCTTGAAGGTGCCGCATTACCACATGCAGGCGCGGGCGTTCGTGCTGTACCCGCTGGCCGAGCTGGCGCCGGGCGACCTGCGCCTGGCGGATGGACGGCATTTGGCCGATCTATTGGCTGCTTGCCCGTTCGAAGGCCTCGAACGCCTGACCCCGTAGCCGCTGCCGTCCCGGTAACACACAATCCCCCCACCCAGTAACACACCCGTAACACATCCAATTGACTTCCCGCCCCCTCCTCACGACTATAGGCATCCCGTTGCTCACTAACGCAGCAAAACGGCGCGGAACGGCCGGTTGACGGTCGTTTCCCAAACATCACGGCAGATGATGTTGTGTTTGATCCGCTTACTGTTAGCAGTATTCACGGCGCCTGAAAGAGGACCCCTTTGATGCCTGAAATCACCCTGACCACCCTGCAGAGCCTCAAGCTCAAGGGTGAGAAAATCGCCATGCTGACCTGCTATGACGCGACCTTCGCCCAGGCAGCCTGCCAGGCGGGCGTGGAAATCCTGCTGGTCGGCGACTCCCTGGGCATGGTCCTGCAGGGCCACGACAGCACCCTGCCGGTCACCAACGCCGAGATGGCCTACCACGTGGCCAGCGTCAAGCGCGGCAACGAGGGCGCGCTGATCCTGGCCGACCTGCCGTTCATGGCCTGCGCCACCCTGGAGCAGACCTTCGCCAACAGCGCCCAGCTGATGCAGGCCGGCGCCCACATGGTCAAGGTGGAAGGCGCTGCCTGGCTGGCGGAGTCCATCCGCCTGCTGGCCGAACGCGGCGTGCCGGTGTGCGCGCACATGGGCCTGACGCCGCAGACGGTCAACGTGCTGGGCGGCTATAAAGTGCAAGGCCGCAACGAAGCCCAGGCGCGGCAGATGCGCGCCGACGCCATTGCCCTGGAACAGGCCGGCGCGGCGATGATCCTGCTTGAATGCGTGCCCAGCGAGCTGGCCGCCGAGATCACCCAGGCGGTGAAGGTGCCGGTCATCGGCATTGGCGCCGGTAGCGCCGTGGACGGCCAGGTGCTGGTGCTGCACGACATGCTGGGCCTGTCGCTGACCGGCCGCGTGCCCAAGTTCGTGAAGAACTTCATGGCCGGCCAGCCAGACATCCAGAGCGCCCTGGGCGCCTACGTCACCGCCGTCAAGGAAGTCAGCTTCCCGGGTACCGAACACGGATTTAATGCATGAACACCGTAAAAACCGTCAAAGAACTGCGCGCCGCCGTGGCCCGCGCCCGTAGCGAAGGCAAGCGCATCGGCTTCGTGCCCACCATGGGCAACCTGCACAGCGGCCACGCCGCCCTGGTGACCAAGGCGGCCCAGCGCGTGGACTTCGTGGTGGCGAGCATCTTCGTCAACCCGCTGCAGTTCGGCCCTGCCGAAGACCTGGACAAGTACCCGCGCACCCTCGCCGCCGACCAGGAAAAGCTGGTGCAGGCCGGCTGCCACCTGCTGTTCGCCCCCACCGTTGAAGAGATGTACCCCGACGGCATGGGCGTGCAGACCCGTGTCAGCGTCCCGCACCTGTCCGAAGGCCTGTGTGGCGCCAGCCGCCCGGGGCATTTCGAAGGCGTGGCCACCGTGGTCAGCAAGCTGTTCAACATGGTCCAGCCGGACCTGGCCGTTTTTGGCCAGAAGGACTACCAGCAGCTGGCGGTGATCCGCGCGCTGGTGCGTGACCTGAACATGCCCATCCAGATCATCGGCGAGCCTACCGTGCGCGCCGAGGACGGCCTGGCGCTGTCGTCGCGCAACGGCTACCTGACCACCGAGCAGCGCGCCGCCGCCCCCGCGCTGTACCGCGCCATGCAACAGGTGGCCAAGGCCATCGAGGCCGGCGAGCGCGACTACGGCCGCCTGCTGGATGAGGCCCGCACGCAGATCACCGCCGCCGGCTTCAAGACCGACTATTTCGAGATTCGCCACGGCATCAACCTGCGCCCGGCCACCGCCGAGGACCGTGACGTGGTGATCATCGCCGCCGCCTACATCGGCAGCACGCGGCTGATCGACAACCTGCACCTGAACCTCGACGCGCACGCCTGACCCTGGGCGCGATGTGAAAAAGTACAAGGCATAGGTCGGACAACGCGCAGACAGTATCGCCATTGGTCTTTACTGTGGCATTGTCCGACAGGCCTGATAAAAGATTCACGCAACCGTGCCGGACGTTACATTGTCCAAAGGCTGTTCTAAGTACAAGGAAACCCGCAGCGATGGCGTATTACCGTACCCCCCACGACGTTACCGCTCTGCCCGCCTGGCAGGCACTTACCCAGCACCGCCAGGCCATGCAGGATTTCAGCATGCGCGAAGCCTTCGCGGCCGATCCGCAGCGTTTTCACCAATTTTCCCTGAGTGGTTGCGGGCTGTTCCTCGACTACTCGAAAAACCTGATCACCACCGAGACCCGCGACCTGCTGGTCAAGCTGGCCGGTGAAGTGGACCTGCAGGGCGCCATCAAGTCGATGTTCGCCGGCGAGCTGCTGAACGCCTCCGAAGGCCGCCCGGCGCTGCACACCGCCCTGCGCCGCCCGGTGGGCGACAAGCTCAACGTCAACGGCACCAACATCATGCCCGAAGTGCATAAGGTGCTGAACCAGATCACCGAGCTGGTCACCCGCATCCACGACGGCCTGTGGCGCGGCTACACCGAGAAGCCGATCACCGACGTTGTGAACATCGGCATCGGCGGCTCGTTCCTGGGCCCGGAGCTGGTCTCCGAAGCCCTGCTGCCGTACGCCCAGAAAGGCGTGCGCTGCCACTACCTGGCAAACATCGACGGCAGCGAGTTCCACGAACTGGCCACCAAGCTGCGCGCCGAGACCACCCTGTTCATCGTCTCGTCGAAGTCGTTCAGCACCCTGGAAACCCTGAAGAACGCCCAGGCCGCCCGCGCCTGGTACCTGGCCCAGGGCGGTTCGGAAGCCGAACTGCACCGCCACTTCATCGCCGTGTCCAGCAACAACGCCGCGGCCGTGGCCTTCGGCATCCGTGAAGAGAACATCTTCCCGATGTGGGACTGGGTAGGCGGCCGCTACTCGCTGTGGTCGGCCATCGGCCTGCCGATTGCCCTGGCCATCGGCACCGCCAACTTCAAGGAACTGCTGTCCGGCGCCTACACCATGGACCAGCACTTCCAGACCGCGCCGTTCGAACAGAACATGCCGGTGCTGCTGGCCCTGCTGGGCGTGTGGTACGGCAACTTCTGGGGCTCGCAGGCCCACGCGATCCTGCCGTACGACCACTACCTGCGCAACATCACCAAGCACCTGCAACAGCTGGACATGGAGTCCAACGGCAAGAGCGTGCGCCAGGACGGCAGCCCCGTCACCACCGACACCGGCCCGGTCATCTGGGGCGGCGTGGGTTGCAACGGCCAGCACGCCTACCACCAGCTGCTGCACCAGGGCACCCAGCTGATCCCCGCCGACTTCATCGTGCCGGTGGTGAGCTTCAACCCGGTGGCCGACCACCATCAGTGGCTGTTCGCCAACTGCCTGTCGCAGAGCCAGGCGCTGATGCTGGGCAAGACCCGCGCCGAGGCTGAAGCCGAGCTGCGCGACAAGGGCATGCCCGAAGAGCAGATCCAGAAGCTGGCGCCGCACAAGGTGATCCCGGGCAACCGCCCGAGCAACACCCTGGTGGTGGAACGCATCAGCCCGCGCCGCCTGGGCGCCCTGGTCGCCATGTACGAGCACAAGGTGTTCGTGCAGAGCGTGCTGTGGGGGATCAACGCCTTCGACCAATGGGGCGTGGAGCTGGGCAAGGAACTGGGCAAGGGCGTGTACCAGCGCCTCACCGGCGGCATCGAAGAGCCTGCCGAGGACGCCTCCACCCAGGGCCTGATCAACTACTTCCGCGGCCGCCACCGCGGTTGACGAAAAAATCCCCTCTCCGGAGGGGATTTTCTTTCCAGCCCCGCATATCCCCCGTAGCAGCGGCCGCAGGCCGCGTCCTGACCCAGATTATTCATGGAATTCATTCGTCGTCGTATCGAGCAACAAGTGCTGAGCCTGACCGGCCTGTCCCTCGGCCGGCTGGACCTGGAAAACCCCAAGGGTGACCCCGGCCTGTTCGGCCCCCAGGCGGTGTGCTGGCAGGTGCATGGCGACTTCACCAGCATGCTGGTGGGCGGCATCAGCGCGCTGATGCTGCAGGCGCTGCACCCACTGGCGCTGGCCGGGGTGTGGGACCACTCCAATTTCCGCACCGACATGCTCGGGCGCCTGCGCCGCACCGGCCAGTTCATCTCTGGCACCACCTTCGGTGCCACCCGCGATGCCGACTGGCTGATCGACAAGGTGCGCACCATCCACCTGCAGGTGGTGGGCCACGCCGAGGACGGCCGCGCCTACGCCGCCAGCGATCCGGACCTGCTGACCTGGGTGCACGTGGCCGAGGTCAGCCATTTCCTCGCCGCGCACCTGCGTTACCGCAACCCGCACCTGCCGGCCGCCGACCAGGACCGCTACTACGCCGAGATCGCCCTGGTGGCCGAACGCCTGGGCGCACGCCACGTGCCTGCCTCGCGGCAGGAGATAGCCGAGTACCTGGAGGGCATTCGCCCACAACTGGTGTGCGACCACCGCAGCCGCGAGGTCATCCGCCTGCTGATGAACGCGCCCGCGCCCAGCCGCCTGGCCAAGCCGTTCGGCGCGCTGATGATGCAGGCCGGGGTCGACCTGCTGCCCGATTGGGCCAGCGCGATGCTCGAACTGCCACAAAGCGACTTCAAGCGCCGGCTGGTACGCACGGGCATCAACAGCACCGCGCCGGTGCTGCGCTGGGCCGTGCGCGACGGCTCTGCCCACCGCGCCCGGCGGCGCATGGGCATCGCCTGAGGCGGGTGTTCTCCTGTTAAACTACGCGCCTCTTTTTTCCAGGCGTACAGCGCATGTCCACCGTGAACAAGGCGCTGCGCGCCGCTCTCGACTCCCGCAAAGACCTCCTCGCGCAACTGCACGCCCAGGGCACCGATTGCTACCGGTTGTTCCACGGCAGCCAGGAAGGCGCCGGCGGCCTCACCGTGGACCGCTACGGCCCGCAGCTGATGGTGCAAAGCTTCCACACCAGCCTTGAGCGCGACGACCTGCTGGCCATCCACGCCGCCATCAACGCCGAGCTGGGCCAGGAGCTGCTGCTGGTCTACAACGACCGCTCCAAGGGCAACTCGCGCATCGACCGCCAGGACAGCGTGTACCAGGCCGACGAAGCGGCGCTGGCCGACCTGGTGGGCCACGAATGGGGCCTGGACTACCGCGTGCGCGGGCGCCATGCCGGGCAAGACCCGCTGCTGTTCCTGGACCTGCGCAATGCCCGTGGCTGGGTGAAAGCCAACAGCCAGGGCAAGAGCGTGCTCAACCTGTTCGCCTACACCTGTGGCGTCGGCCTGGCCGCCGCGGCCGGTGGCGCCCGCGAGGTGTGCAACCTGGACTTCGCCGAAGGCAACCTGGCCGTGGGCAAGGAAAACGGCGCCCTGAACCCGACGCTGCTGCCCATGACCTTCGTGCAGTCGGACTACTTCCCGGCCATCCGCCAGCTGGCCGGCCTGCCCATCAGCCAGCGCCGCGGCCAGAAGCTGCCCAGCTACCCGCGCATGGAACAACGCCAGTACGACCTGGTGTTCCTCGACCCGCCGGCCTGGGCCAAGAGCGCCTTCGGCACCGTGGACCTGCTGCGCGACTACCAGAGCCTGCTCAAGCCAGCGCTGCTGACCACAGCCGACGACGGCGTGCTGATCTGCTGCAACAACCTGGCGAAGGTGGCCTTCGACGACTGGCGCGACCAGGTGCTGCGCTGCGCCGAGAAAGCCGGCCGGCCGGTGCGTGACTGGCAGGTGATCACCCCGGCCAGTGACTTCCCGTCCATGGACGGCCAGCCGCCGCTGAAGACCCTGGTGCTGCAACTGTAAGTTTCCAGAAAAATCCTACACATAAAGCGGACACCTCTTCGGAACCAGATAGGCGTGCCATACTCCAAGCACTCCTATTCCGAGACGTAGATGCCCCCCCATGCCCAAAGGATTGATACGCGCCATCGGCGCCGTACTGACCGCGCTCGCGCTTTACAGCCTGCTGGGCTTCCTGATTCTGCCGGGCATCGGGCTGCGGGTGGCCAATTCCCAGCTGGCCAAGTATTCCAGCGTGCCGGCGCACCTGGAGCGCCTGGAGTTCAACCCCTTCAGCCTGGAGCTGACGCTGTGGGGGCTGCACATCGGCGAGCCGGGCATCGAGCAGGTCGGCTTCGAGCGCCTGTACCTGAACCTGCAGGTGGACAGCCTGTGGACCCGGGCCCTGCACCTGGACGCTATCGAGCTGGACAAGCCGCGCACCGAGCTGCTGTTCAACAAGGACGGCAGCCTGAACCTGGCGCAGCTGTTCAAGCTGCCGCCCAGCGAGCCGGCCAAGCCTGACCAGCCGCCGAGCAAACCCTTCCCGGTGCGGGTGGGCAGCATCAAGCTCAGCGAAGGCTACCTGCATTTCAAGGACGTGCGCCCCAGCGAGCCCATCGAGTTCCTCTACAACTCCATGAACCTGGAGCTGAAGAACCTCAGCACCCTGCCTGAGGACAACGCCGACATGACCCTGGTGGCCGCCGGCCCGGACGGTGGCCAGATCGACTGGAAAGGCAGCATCAGCCTGGTGCCGATCACCTCCAAGGGCAGCCTGAAGGTCACCGACGGCAAGATGAAGGTCTGGTGGCCCTACGTGCGTGACGCCCTGCCCCTGGCCTTGCAGGACGGCATCCTCAACCTCAGCACCGATTACTCGCTGGACCTGTCGAAAAACACCGAGCTCAACCTCACCAACGCCTCGGTCAGCATTGCGCCCTTCGCCCTCAACGCCCCGGACGGCCGCCCGCTGGTCAAGCTCGAACGCCTGGACGTCAGCGACACCTCGGTGGACCTGGCCAGGCAATTGGTGACTGTCGGCAAGCTCCGCAGCAGCAAGCTGGAAACCTGGGCGGCCCGCGAGGCCGATGGCCAGTTGGATTGGCAGAAGCTGTTCGCCAGCCAGAAAACCGCCGCGCCGCCCCAGGAAAAAACCGCGCCGGCCACCGCCGACGCCAAGCCCGAGGCCAAGCCGGTGCCTGGCGCGCCGAGCAAGCCTTGGCAAGTTCTACTCAAGGACGTGCAGCTGCGCGACTACCAGGTGCACCTGGCCGACCGCCTGCAGAAGGAACCGGTAGCGCTGGAGCTGGGCCCGCTGAACGTCGACGTGCAGAACTTCGACAGCCTGAACAAATCGCCCTTCACCCTCAAGCTCGACACCGGCCTGGGCAAGCAGGGCAAGCTCAGCGCCGCCGGCGAGGTCAACCTGGCGCCGGTCACCGCCAACCTCAAGGTCAAGACCCAGGACATCGACCTGCGCGTGGCCCAGGCCTACATCAGCCCGTTCATTCGCCTGGAACTGCGCAGCGGCATGCTCGGCAGCGACCTGGCGGTGAACCTCAAGAACATCGACCCGCTGACCCTGAGCGTCACCGGCCGCGCCCAGGTAGACCAGCTGCACACCCTGGACACGGTGAAAAACCGCGACTTCGTCAAATGGGAACAGCTGCAGCTCGACGGCCTGGACTACGAGCACGGCAACAGCCTGACCATCGACAAGGTCACCCTGATGCAGCCGTACGCACGCTTCATGATCAACGAAGACCGCACCACCAGCATCAAGGACCTGCTGATACCCCAGGCCGAGAACCCCAAGGCCCAGGCCGACGCCAAGCCTGCGGTCGCCAGCAAGCCACTGGCCATTCACATCGGTGGCATCGCCATCAATGACGGCTCGGCGTACTTCGGTGACTTCAGCCTGACGCCCAACTTCGCCACCAACATCCAGAACCTCACCGGCACCATTGGCACCATCGACAGCCAGCAGCAGAAGCCGGCCAAGGTGGACATCAAGGGCAAGGTCGACCGCTACGCGCCGGTGACCATCAGCGGCGCGCTGACGCCGTTCGACCCCATGGCCAGCCTGGACATCGACACGCGCTTCAACCGCCTGGAACTGACCACGCTGACGCCCTACTCCGGTAAATTCGCGGGCTACCGCATCCGCAAGGGGCGGATGAACCTGCAGCTGCACTACGTGATCACCAAGGGCCAGCTCAAGGCCGAGAACAAAGTGCTGGTGGACCAGCTGGAGCTGGGCGAGAAAGTCGACAGCCCCGACGCCGTAAGCCTGCCGGTGAAGCTGGCGGTGGCCCTGCTCAAGGACGTCAACGGCCAGATCAACATCGAGCTGCCGATCACCGGCGACCTCAACAACCCGCAGTTCAGCGTGATGCCTATCGTGTGGCAGACCCTGCGCAACCTGGTGGTCAAGGCCGTGGCCGCGCCCTTCAAGTTGCTGGGCGGCCTGGTGAGCGGTGGCGATTCCGCAGACCTCAGCAGCATCGCCTTTGCCCCCGGCGCCAGTGACCTGACCCCCAGCGCCCAGGACAACCTGCTGAAGCTGGCGGCCGGCATGAAGGCCCGCCCCGGCCTACACCTGGAAGTGGAAGGCGGCGCGGCAGCCAGCAGCGACGGCCCGCTGGTGGCCCAGCAGCGCCTGGAGCGTGAATACCAGACCACCTACTTCAAGATCCTCCAGCGGCGCGGCGACAAGGTGCCCGCCCAGGCCTCGCTGCTGATCGTGCCCGAGGACGAGAAAGCCCCCATGCTGCCGGCCATCTACCGCACCCGCCTCAATCAGGCGCCACCTGCCGAGTGGGATCAGTTGGAGAAGAAACAGCGCGATGCCAACCTGCGTGACGCGGTGATCAAGGCCTGGAGCACGGACGAGCAGCTGCTGCGCACCCTGGGCCAGGCTCGTTCGGCGGCCATCAAGGCCTTCCTGGTGGACAAGGGCCAGTTGCCGGACGAAAAGGTGTTCCTGATCGACACCATCATCAGCGACGCCCAGAAAGACGGCACCGTGGTCACCAACCTGCACCTGGAAGCGGATTGACCTGACCCACAAAAAAAAGCCCCGGCACACGGCCGGGGCTTTGAGTGGGCACAGTCCGTGTGCCCGTCGCATGAATCGATTATTGGGTTTCCAGCGCGTCAGCCGACACGGACTTGACGTGCTTGGTGTGCTTGGCAATGTTTACCGCGGTGGTTTTCTGTGCCGAGGTCAGGGTAGTGCCTGCCTTCGAAGCCAGGGTTACCACGCCTTGGTTGGTCTCGACGGTGATGTCGCTACCAGGAATGCCTTTCTCGGTCAGCAGGTTGGCCTTCACCTTGGTGGTGATCCAGGTGTCGGAACCGGCTTGTTCGGTCTTGGCTGCGGTTTCACTCGCAGTGGCGGCATACGCGAAGTTACCCATGGCCAGGGTCAGGGCGGTGGCAGTAGCGGCAGCAATAGCGAACTTTTTCATACGAGTCACTCCTGTTTTTCGAGAAGTCTGCGCCAAGGCATGCCTGGCTGCAGGGTTAGCTATACCGTTGCAGGGCGTGTGCCAACCTGACGATTAAATAAAATCCTTTAAAATCAACAACTTAAAAAACGACTCGTTTTTGCTGTTCGTGCATTCTGCATGCTCGCAGCAAAAACCGCGTGCAAGTTGCATGTCCGCTAAAGAACTGGGTGAAGGCTAACCGCCTGCACCCACCCACCTCGCCTTTGCTTGTGATCTGCAGTTGATCTGCAGTTGATCTGGCTTTTGATCTGCTGTTGATCTGGCTCTTGACCTTGATTGTATGCCCCGTAAAGCGCCCGGGCCGACTGGAGGCGTCGATCAACGGGCTGCCCGAAGGGCCGAGGCCGCAGGCCGAAGAGACGGTAACCCGCAGGCTTCTATAGCGGGTGCCGTCTGCCCGTTGAGCGGCGCCGGAAGGAGGGGACCCGTAGCGCAGCGGAGGGCC
>NZ_JBWGIG010000072.1:0-594 GCF_056312595.1 Pseudomonas sp. GYB4201
TGTCTTGAAATGGCGTTGTCTGCATCGCGACTAAAGTCGGCTCCTACACTGTTCGTGGTAGGAGCCGGCCTTGGCCGCGATGCAGGCGACGCGGTGCATCAGCTGTACCGCAGCGCCCGTGACGCGGCCTGGGGCCGCTGCTACGGAAGATTGGCGTAGCAGCAACTGTCTTGAAATGGCGTCGTCTGCATCGCGACTAAAGTCGGCTCCTACACTGTTCGTGGTAGGAAGCGGCCTTGGCCGCGATGCAGGCGACGCGGTCCATGGAGTATCCGCATTCGCGTAGCAGCTGCCGCCAGGCGGCGTCTGCTTCACGCGGTGCATCAGCTGTACCGAAGCGCCCGTGACACGGCCTGGGGCCGCTGCTACGGAAGATTGGCGTAGCAGCAACTGTCTTGAAATGGCGTCGTCTGCATCGCGACTAAAGTCGGCTCCTACACTGTTCGTGGTAGGAGCCGGCCTTGGCCGCGATGCAGGCGACGCGGTGCATCAGCTGTACCGCAGCGCCCGTGACGCGGCCTGGGGCCGCTGCTACGGAAGTTTGGCGTAGCAGCAACTGTCTTGAAATGGCGTCGTCTGCATCGCGACTAAAGT
>NZ_JBWGIG010000072.1:604-14852 GCF_056312595.1 Pseudomonas sp. GYB4201
CAATCAACAACAACCGCTGGCCGTTGGCGAAGAACTGCCCCGCGGTGAGGCAGTACTGGTTGCTGGTGGCGTCGCGGTAGGTGCTGGACAGGATCAGCCGGCGTTCGTCCCAGCCTTCGGCCAGCAGGTGGTAGAAGTACGGGCGCCACGACCAGTTGTGGCCCAGGTAGCTGGGGTCGGCGTGCCAGCCCTGCTGGCGCCATTCCATGTTGGGGGTCAGTTGGGTGCCGTGGCGGTCGCACTGGTAGAAGCGCAGCAGCCAGGGGTAGGCGTCCAGCCGGGGCAGGGCGCTGGCAGGGGCGCCGGCCTGGGCCCATGGTTGCAGCACGGCCATCAGCTCGCCCAGTTGCAGGCGCAGGTTCATCAGCCGCGCGCGCTCGCCCAGTTTCTGTTGCACGTAGCGCTCGCGCAGGGCGGCGAAGCGGGTGACGAAGGCGTCGGCGGGGAAGAAGTCCGGTTCGGCGCGGGCGAACAGGTAGCCCTGCACGTAGCGTGAGCCGCATTCCAGGGCGAAGTTGAGCTCGGCTTCGGTTTCCACGCCCTCGGCGATGATCCAGCAGCCGGTCTTTTCCGCCATCTGCGCCAGGGCCTTGACCACTTCGCTGCTGGGGCCGCCACGGGCGGCGGCCTGGAACAGGCGCATGTCGAGCTTGAGGATGTCGGGTTGCAGCGCCAGCACGCGGTCCAGCTGCGAATAGCCGGCGCCGAAGTCATCGATGGCGATGCGCGCGCCGGCCTCGCGGTACCGCTGCACCACCTGGCTGAGGCGACGGCTGTCGCCGCCCAGTTCGGTGATCTCGAACACCACCCGCTCGGCCGCCACGCCGTGACGCTGCAATTGGGTCAGGCTGGGCAGCGGCTGGTTGTCGCGCACGCGGCTGATCCAGCGCGGTGAGATATTCAGGCTCAGGAACCAGTCCTGCGGCGCCTCATGCAGGCGGGCCAGGGCGTCGCCGCGGATCTGCCGGTCCAGGCGCCGCAGGGCCGGGGCCAGGGTGCGTGGGTCGCTGAACAGCGGCCCCACCGACTGCACCGTGCCGTCGGCCTGGCGCAGGCGGCCCAGGGCCTCCACGCCGGCGATGCGGCCGGTGGCGGTATCGATGAAGGGTTGAAACCAGGCGAGCGGTTGCCCGTCGAACACGGCGGCTCCTCAGATGGCAGCTTCTTGAGCGCCCCGGCCGGAACCGGGGCATGGCCTAGGGCCTTTGCAAGAATGTAGCCAAATGATGGCAACCTAATCCTTGCGTTGCATGGCCAGCTTGATCAAGGGCAGCAGGCTGGTGCCCAGCTTCACCAGGCGCGTCAGCCCGCCGGTGCCGCCGCTCTTGGCGCCTTTGCCGGTGAGGAAGCCCAGCAGCACCACGCCGGCCAGGCCCCATAACGGTGCGTGCTTGATGCCCAAGCCGTCCTGGACCGACTGGCCCATGCCGCGCAGGCGGTTCAAGGGGTTGATCAGTTGGCCGGATTCGTGGCGGATTTCCTGGCGGTGCATTTCCATGCGCAAGCGGATCAAGGCCTTGCGCATTTCGCGACGCGACTGGTTCTGTGGCAGGTTCGGTGCACTCATGGCAACAGGCGCTCCCGATCGTTGGCCAGCTCTTCGAGGGTGCCGCTGAACGGCGAGGATTCATCGAAGATCGCCGCCTTCAACTTCATGGCGCAGAACAGCCCCGCCAGCAGGTAGAACACGGCCAGGCCGATCATGCCCTGCATGCGGTAGTTGTCCCACAGCAGGATCAGGATCAGGCCTGACAAGGCCACCAGTGCCAGCAGCGCGAACACCAGCGCCAGCCCGGCGAACAGCAGCAGGCTCAAGGTGCGCGATTTCTGCTCCTGCAGTTCGATGCCGAACAGTTCCACATGGCTGTGCAACAGGCCCAGCAGGGCCGCGCCCAGGCGCCGCGACGACGGCCCGGCGGCCGTCGATTTCGAGTCCATGTCCAAGGCCATCGGTTAGCGCCTTGTGGCCAGCAGGCCGACCAGGAAGCCCACGCCGGCGGCGATGCCGATGGACTGCCAGGGGTTTTCCTGCACGTAGGCCTCGGTCTTGGCCACGGCCAGTTCGCCCTTCAGGCGCAGGGTCTGCTCGGTGGCTTTCAGGGTCTCGCGGGCGCGCAGCAGGCTGTCGTGGATCTGCTCGCGCAGCTCGTCAGCCTGGTCGCCGGCCAGGGTCTTGGTGTGGTCCAGCAGCTTCTCGGTGTCGCGCACCAACGTCTGAAAATCAGCCATCAGTACGTCTTGTGCAGTCTTTGCCGTGGTGCGGGCCATGGTGCTCTCCATTGGTTGGCGTCTGGTGTTTCGAGTGCCCAGGCTTTCTGAAGGTTCCTTCACGTTTGCCTGGTACAGCTTTTGCTTTTCGTTGGTGCATAACAGCAGGCCCGTGCGCCAGATCGGCGCGCCAGAGCCTGCGGTGGAAATAAACCTTAACCCAAACGAAATAAACCCGAGGAAAAATTACCACGCAGTCGAATAAAGAGCGCGTTGCACGTCCCATATTGGTGCAATGACTCATTGGTCGACCTGCTTTGGTGCTGTTTTTCCGGACTTCAGGTCTGCCTTCTCGATGGATAATCTGCAAAGCGCCGTGCAAACACTGATTCACGGCTCCAATACCCTGTTCCTGCTGATGGGCGCTGTCATGGTCCTGGCCATGCACGCCGGCTTCGCGTTCCTGGAAGTCGGCACCGTGCGCCAGAAGAACCAGGTGAACGCGCTGTCGAAGATCCTCAGCGACTTTGCCGTGTCTACCCTGGCCTACTTCTTTATAGGCTACTGGATCGCCTATGGCGTCACCTTCATTGCCCCGGCCAGCGAGCTGAGCGCCGACCATGGCTATGCGCTGGTGAAGTTCTTCTTCCTGCTGACCTTTGCCGCGGCCATTCCGGCGATCATCTCCGGCGGCATCGCCGAGCGTGCGCGTTTCGTGCCGCAGCTGTGCGCCACCACGTTGATCGTGGCCTTCGTCTACCCGTTCTTCGAGGGCATTGCCTGGAACGGCAACTTTGGCGTGCAGCCGTGGCTGCTGGCGCACTTTGGCGCCACCTTCCATGACTTCGCAGGCTCGGTGGTGGTGCACGCCATGGGCGGCTGGCTGGCGCTGGCGGCGGTGCTGCTGCTGGGGCCGCGCCAGGGCCGCTATCGCGATGGCCGCGTGGTGGCCTTCGCGCCGTCGAACATTCCGTTCCTGGCGCTGGGCTCGTGGATTCTGATCGTTGGCTGGTTCGGCTTCAACGTCATGAGCGCACAAAGCGTGGCGGGCATGAGCGGCCTGGTGGCGATCAACTCGCTGATGGCCATGGTCGGCGGCACCATCGCCGCGCTGATCGTCGGCCGCAACGACCCCGGCTTTCTGCACAACGGTCCGCTGGCCGGGCTGGTGGCGGTGTGCGCCGGTTCCGACCTGATGCACCCCATTGGCGCCCTGGCCACCGGTGCCATCGCCGGCGCGCTGTTCGTGGGCTGCTTCATTGCCGCCCAGGGCAAATGGAAGATCGATGACGTGCTGGGCGTGTGGCCGCTGCACGGCATCTGTGGCGTGTGGGGCGGGGTGGCCTGCGGCATTTTCGGCCAGCAGGCGCTGGGCGGCATGGGCGGCGTGAGCCTGGCCGTGCAGGTGCTGGGCAGCCTGGCCGGGGTGGCCGTGGCGCTGGTGGGCGGCTTTGCGGTGTATGGGCTGCTCAAGGCGGTGGTGGGTATTCGCCTGAGCCAGGAGCAGGAGTACTACGGCGCCGACCTGTCGCTGCACAAGATTGGCGCGGTCAATCACGATTGATCGGGTGGCGTCCTGGGCGCGATTCGGCGCTTGGGGACGCGGCCTGCGGCCGCTGCTACGGAGGGTGGGGGTGATGGCAGTTTGACGCCATAAACCAATGGTTTTCTTGCGTCGGCGTTCGGCATAGCATGCAGTTGGCCCCGGAGCATTTACCCTGGGCCACGGCTTTGGTATGGGGTTCGAACACAAGGGGCAAGGGGTATGGAGCGCCTGTTTTCGTTGCAGGGCATGCGGGGCGTCGCGGTGGTGGGCGTGGTGTTGTTCCACATGGCGGCGGTTGAAGCCAAATACAGCGGTGGCGACCTGTTGCTGCCCTCCATGGTGGATTTCTTCCAGCTGGGCGTCGACCTGTTCTTCGTCATCAGCGGCTTCGTCATGGTTATCGTCACCCGTGGCCGCCACCAGGACTGGGTGCAGGGCCAGCGCTTCCTGTTCAATCGCCTGTCGCGCATCTATCCCAACTACTGGCTCTATTACCTGATCACCCTGGGCATCTACCTGGCGGCGCCGGGGTTGGTCAATTCCACCCACGGCGACTCGAACCTGGGCATGTCCTTCCTGCTGCTGCCCAGCGACAAGGTGCTGCTGGTGATGGTGGCCTGGTCGCTGGTGTTCGAACTGTGGTTCTACCTGGTGTTCGCCGCGCTGCTGTTCCTGCGCGAGCAGTGGTTGCCCTGGCTGCTGGCGGGCTGGGCGCTGGTGCTGGTGGCCTTCAACCTGACCCAGGACTGGCAGGACTATTCCCCGGCGCTGCGGATCATGCTGCATCCCTACGCCCTGGAATTCATCGTTGGCTGCGCCGTGGCGCGCTACTTTTATTCGGCGCGCAGTGCCGCGCTGCCCACCGGCGTGGTCTGGGTGATGCTGCTGGCCTCAGTGCTGGTGGGCATGCCGCTGATCGCCAGCCTGGGCCTGTACAAGACGGTGGGGCTGCCGCGCATGCTGGCGGCTGCCCTGGTGTTCGGCACGCTGACCTTGTCGCTGGCGTTGCTGGAACGGCGAAAACTGATCACGGTACCGCGCTTCCTTACGCACATAGGTGACATGTCCTACACCGTCTACCTGTCGCACCTGCTGGTGCTCGGGGTGATGGGGCAGGTGTGGCGCCTGGTGGGCGCGAATCCGGACAGTCTGTGGGACAACCTGGCGTTTGTGCTGCTGATGCTGGCAGCCACGTTGTGCTATGGGGCAGTGGCGTACCGGGTGTTCGAGAAACCGCTGCTGGACCGCGCCACGGCGTGGTGCAACCAGCGCTTTCGCAAGGCACCGGCACGCGGGGGGTATGACACGGTGTGACGCATTCGTCGTCACGGGGCTTGGCGCTTTTTCGTCAGGTGACATCACATGGGCAAAACAACAACAAAAACAGTCAACGCAAACCTCAACTGGCTCAAACTTACCCTGGCCCTGATCGTGGTCGCGGTGCATTGCAAGATACTCGGCGGCAACGACACCCTGGCCGGGTACCTGTTGTGCAATGGGGTGTTCCGCGTGGTCGTGCCGGTGTTCTTCATCATCAACGGCTACTTCCTGGGCCAGGCGCCCATGACCTGGCCGGTGATGCGCCAATGGCTATGGCGCGTGACCATGCTCTACGTGTTCTGGATGGTCATCTACAGCCCGCTGTACCTCACGGGGCTGGGCTTTGCCGATATGCTGGCGGCCATCAAGCAATGGGTCATCGGTTATTTCCACCTGTGGTACCTGGTGGGCATGATCGGCGCCGGCGCCCTGCTGTTCGTGCTGCACCAGCGCTCCACCGCCACGCTTGCGGCCGCGGCCCTGGCCACCTTCGCCATTGGCGTGGCGCTGCAGTACGCCCGGGTGTACGTGCGCATTCCCAATGACTTCCTGCAGCACTTCAACCAGAACGACTACACCGCGCGCAACTTCCTGTTCATGGCGTTTCCGTTCATGGCCCTGGGCTACCTGCTGGCGCGCCATCCGCTGCACCTGCGCCTCAGCCGCAGCCTGGTGTGGGGCTGGCTGTTGCTGGCCATGGCGCTGATGCTGCTGGAGTCCGAACTCAATTACCGCAATGACCCGGTGCACCTGTTCAACTTCGACCTGCTGGCTTCGATGCCACTGGTGGCGCCGGCGCTGTTCATGCTGGTGATGGTCTACGACCGGCCTACCCAGAGCGTCTATGTGGGGCAGATGTCGTCGGCGGTGTACTTCGTGCACCCGCTGATCTTGTGGTGTGCCTTGGGCGCGGGGGTGGTCTATGGCAACTTCATGGTGATGCTGGTGACCCTGGCGGCCGTTGCGCTGGCGCCGCTGTTGATTGCCATGAACCAGCGCTGGCGTTTCATGCTCTAGGTACGCGAGGCTCGACGGCAAATAGCCATCACCGATAAGATGGTGGCTGTTGCCGCTGCTACGCTGTGTGGCGGTTGGACTGCTCCAGGTTTTTCCAATTTCGCCCACTAGAGCGCTTAGGGATGAGCAAGATCGTCAATGCAAACCTGGACCGGCTCAAGCTGCTGCTGGCGCTGATGGTGGTGGCCATGCACTGCAAGGTGCTGGGCGGCAACGACAGCCTGCCGGGCTACCTGTTGTGCAACGGCCTGCTGCGCATTGCGGTGCCGGTGTTCTTCCTGATCAATGGCTATTTTCTTGGCCAGGCGCTGCAGGGCGCGGCGGGCATGCGCCGCTGGCTGGGGCGTATCGTGCTGCTGTACGTGTTCTGGATGCTGGTCTATAGCCCGTTCTACGTGGCAGGTTCAGGCGTGGGCGCGGTGCTGCTGGCGCTCAAGCAGTGGCTGATCGGCTTCTTCCACCTGTGGTACCTGCTGGGCATGATCGGCGGCGGCCTGCTGCTGTATGCCGTGCGCCAGCGCCGCACCTGGCAGGTCGCCACGCTGGCGTTCATTGCCTTTACCCTCGGCCTGGCGCTGCAGTACGCGCGGGCCTACGTGCAGATTCCCGAGGCGTTCCTGCAGCACTTCAACCAGAACGACTACGCGGCGCGCAACTTCCTGTTCATGGGCTTCCCGTTCGTGGCGACCGGTTTCCTGCTGGCCCGCCACCAGGTGCCAGTGCGCCTGGCCCCGGGGCTGTTGTGGACCTGGCTGGTGGTGGCGCTGCTGCTGATGCTGGCCGAGTCGTGGTTCAACTACCACCACGCCCCCGACCGCGTCATCAATTTCGACTTCATGTTCACGCTGCCGCTGGTGGCCCCGGTGGTGGTGCTGCTGGCCCTGCATTACCCGCGGCCAGGCACGGGTGACCGTGTGGGGCGGCTATCGGCAGCGGTCTACTTCACCCACCCGTTGTTGATGTTCGCGGCGATGGCGGCAGGGCTGGCGTACGGCAGCCTGATGGCCCTGGTGGTGGCGCTGCTGACCCTGGCCGTGGCCCCCCTGGTGATTGCCGCCAGCCGGCGTTGGCGGTTTATCCTGTAGGTTCTAGAATAGGGCCCATTCTTCCCTGACCCGGTAGCCATCGATGTTTGCCGAATGCCAACTGCTTGGAACCGTGGGCTGCCGTTTGTGCGAGTTGGCCGAGGACGAACTCATGCCCCTGGTGGAGTATGGGTTGCAGGTGGAATTGATCGACATTGCCGATGATTTGCGTCTGCTCGACACCTATTCGCTACACATCCCCGTGCTACGGCGCATCGACACCGGCGCCGAACTGCGCTGGCCGTTCGACACCGACCAGGTGGTCGCCTTCGTGCGCTGAGCCTGCGCAGGCTTTCCCGCTGCCCCGTCGCCGCGCCTACATAGATAACTACAGGCTCCCCCCACCGGCCCCGGACAATGGCCGGTGCACCCGTGCGCACGTCAAGGAGCGACAGCATGAACCTGAGCGACAACTTCACCCTGGCAGAACTGATTGCCTCCCCCTCGGCCGCCAAGGCCGGCATCGACAACACCCCCGACGCGGCTGTCATCGCCAACCTGCGCCGCCTGTGCCAGCTGCTCGAAGCCATCCGCGCCCTGGTGGACGCGCCGCTGCTGATCAGCAGCGGCTACCGTGGCCCGGCCCTGAACGCGCTGATTGGCGGTTCGCCCACCAGCGCGCATCTGCGGGGCTTGGCTGCGGACTTCACCGTGCCGGGCCTGGCGCCGCGGCAAACGGTGGAACTGATCGCCGACAGCGGCCTGGTGTTCGACCAGCTGATCCTGGAGTTCGACCGCTGGGTGCACCTGGCCGTGAGCGAGCGACCACCGCGCCGCGAAGTGCTGACCATTCGCAAGGGCACCGGCTACCTGCCCGGGATCGTCTGAGGCGCCACCGATCATCTGTGCATTGACGCAGAGGGTAGTGATCCTTATGCTGTATATAAATACAGTGTTCATGGAAGTGCGCACTACAGGGCGCCCGCGCGTGCCCTGAGCAACGAAGTCAGAGGATTGCCCGCGTGGTCAATGTCGAACAACTGAAATACAGCGTCAACCGCATGAGCCCGGAAGTGGTCCAGGAGGCGGTGCTGGAGCTGCGCCTCGATGGCCTGGTAACGGAAGGCAAGACGCCCTTCAACAAACTGCATTTCAACACCTGCTTTGCCGAGATCGAGGCGCTGTTCCAGCGTGCTGGCTACCATCGCCCCCTCGACGTGGTGGGCTACGAAGGCCTGCTGTACGCCCTGTACGACCCCACTCGCTGGGAAGCGGTGCAGGTGCTGCGCTGGCTCAAGGAGTTCACCGACGCGGCGCGCCAGGCCCACGCGCAATGACAGCAGGCGCGGCACTGGGGGATAATGCCAGGCTGCATTAGCCCAGAGCCCTGCCCATGTCCGATCGTGCTTTCAACGCTGCCCATCACCAGGCCAGCACCCTCAGCCTGCCGCCTGGCCCCTGGACGACGGTGCTCGATTGCCTGTGCGATCACTTCAAGGCCATCGACCGCGGCCAGTGGCTGGACCGCATTGCCCGGGGCAGGGTGCTGGACGCCAAGGGGCAGCCGATAACGGTCGACCTGCCCTACAAGCAGGGCCTGCGCATTCACTATTTCCGTGAAGTGCCCAATGAAAAGCCCATCGCCGCCCAGGAGCAGATCCTGCACGTGGACGAGCACCTGGTGGTGGCCGACAAACCGCACTTCCTGCCGGTGACACCCACTGGCGAGTACGTGGAGCACACCTTGCTGCGCCGGCTGATCCGCCGCCTGGACAACCCGCACCTGGTGCCGCTGCACCGCATCGACCGCCACACCGCCGGGCTGGTGCTGTTTTCGGCCAACCCCGAGAGCCGCTCGGCCTACCAGTCGCTGTTCCCCAACCGCCAGATCGACAAGCGCTACCACGCCATTGCCCCGGCGTTGCCGCACCTGAGCTTCCCGCTGGTGCACAAGAGCCGCATGGTGCACGGCGAGCCGTTCTTCCGCATGCAGGAAGTGGACGGCGTGCCCAACAGCGAGACGTTGGTGGAGGTGGGGGAGAAACATGGGGATTTGTGGCGCTACATCCTTTATCCCATCACCGGCAAGACCCACCAGCTGCGGGTGCACATGACGGCGCTGGGCGCCAGCCTGTGCAACGACCCGTTCTACCCGCAGGTGTGCGGGCAGGGCGAGGCGGATGATTACGCGAAACCGTTGAAGCTGCTGGCGCAGAGCCTGCGCTTCAAGGACCCGTTGAGGGGTGAGGAACGCAGCTTCGAGAGCCGCCTGACGTTGGAGTGGTGACCGACGCTGGCCACCTGTAGCCGCTGCCGCCAGGCTGCGCTGGCCCATTCGTACACTGAAGATCTTCAGCGTGGGGCATGGCCAGCGCAGCCTTCGGCAGCGGCTACGGTCGATCGGCGTCCGGTTCAGAACACCGAATTGAACAACCAGTACAACGAGCCTGACAGCAGGATGGCCGCCGGCAAGGTCAGCACCCAGGCCATCACCAGATTGCGGATGGTGCGCATCTGCAGCCCCGAGCCGTTGGCCACCATGGCCCCGGCCACGCCCGACGACAGCACGTGGGTGGTGGACACCGGCAGCCCGTACATGTCCGCTGCGCCGATGGTCAGCATGGCCACCACTTCGGCGCTGGCGCCCTGGGCGTAGGTCAGGTGGTTCTTGCCGATTTTCTCACCGACCGTCACCACGATGCGCTTCCAGCCCACCATGGTGCCCAGTCCCAGGGCGATGGCCACGGCCACTTTCACCCACAGCGGGATGAAGCGGGTGGAGCTGTCGATCTGCTGCTTGAACTGCGAGACCTTGGCCTGGGTGTCGGCGTCAAACTGGCCGACCTTGTCCTTGTCCATCAGGCGAATGGCCTCGGAGGTCAGGTACATGTCGTTACGCACGTTGCCCACCGCGGCGGCAGGGATGGCGGTGAGGCTGCCGTAGGCGTTGACCTCGTTGCCGATCAGCCCGGCAATGGCGGCCAGGGCCGGTACCAGTTCCGGGGTAGGCTGCTTGTTGCGGATATAGTCCGTCAGGATCGCCCGCGGGTCGCCGTTCACCGGCGTTGGCGCGGCCTTGACCAGCGCCTGCTGGGTCACCTGGGCCACGGCGGCGAACTGCACCGACTGGTCGGCCGGCATGGCGCGGTTCAGGGCGTAGGCCATGGGCAGGGTGCCCACCAGAATCAGCATGATCAGGCCCATGCCCTTCTGGCCGTCGTTGGAGCCGTGGGCGAAGGACACGCCGGTGCAGGTCAGAATCAGCAGGCCGCGAATCCACCATGGCGGTGGCGCGTCGCTGACGGGCGCCTTGTACAGGGCCCGGTTCTTCACGAACACGCGCAGTGCCACCAGCAACAGCGCGGCGAAGGCGAAGCCCAGCAGCGGTGACAGCAGCAGCGAGTAACCGATTTTCAGCGCCTGGCCCCAGTCCACGCCGCTGGTGCCGTCGCGGCCGTGCATCAGCGCGTTGGCCACGCCCACGCCGATGATCGAACCGATCAGGGTGTGCGACGAGGAGGCCGGCAGGCCCAGCCACCAGGTGCCCAGGTTCCAGATGATGGCCGCCAGCAGCAGGGCGAAGATCATCGAGAAACCGGCGGACGAGCCCACCTGCAAAATCAGCTCCACCGGCAGCAGGGCGATGATGCCGAACGCCACCGCGCCGCTGGAGGTCAGCACGCCGAGGAAGTTGAACAGGCCCGACCACACCACCGCGAACTGCGGCGGCAGCGAATGGGTGTAGATCACCGTGGCCACCGCGTTGGCGGTGTCATGGAAACCGTTGACGAACTCGAAGCCCAGGGCGATCAGCAGGGCCACGCCCAGCAGGATGAACGGCGTCCAGGTGGTGACGATGGTGCCCATCTCGTCGACGTCGGTAACCAGGCTCCAGGTGCTGTAGATCAGCCCGATGGCCAGCACGATGAAGAAGCCGATGAGGGTGCCGCGCCCTGGCTTGCGGTCAAACTGCGGGCGCGCTTGAGTACTGCTGGGGGATGAAGAAGCCAGGGTTGGCGTAGCCATGTCAGGCAACTCGATTGAGGGAGGGAACCCTCATAATCGTTGCAAAATGTGACAGACTGGCGTCAGCCCCGGGTCAGTAGTCGGTCCGCTTGCGGAACGCCCAGCGCCCGGCCAGCAGGGTGAAGGTGGCCACCAGCGCCACCAGGATCCAGAAGCCCTCCGGGTCGCTGGCCAGCGGGATGCCGCCCACGTTCATGCCGAAGAAGCCGGCGATGATGTTGATGGGCAAGGCCAGCACCGTCACCACGGTGAGGGTGAACAGGGTGCGGTTGCTCTGTTCGTTGAGGTTGGCGGCAATTTCTTCCTGCAGCAGCTTGATGCGTTCGCCCAGGGCCGTGAGGTCGCTGAGCACCAGGGCGAACTCCTCGGTGGCCTGGCGCAGGGCCTGCACGTCATCCTCCTGCAGCCAGGCGGGCGGCCGGTTCAGCAGCCGCAGCAACGAGCCCGGCTCCAGCGCCAGCAGGCGCTGCAGGCGCACCAGCACGCGGCGCATGCTGCCCAGTTCGGCGCGGTTGTTGCTCAGGCGCAGGGACAGCAGCTGGTCTTCGATATTGTCGACGCTCATGCTGGTCTTGCGCACGATCTGCGTCAGCACCTCGGCCTGGTCGCGGAACAGGTGCACCAGCAGCTCCATGGGCGAGCGGAAGCGCTCGCCGCGCTTCACTGACGAGCGCAGCTTGTCCACCGAGTGCAGCGGCTGCAGCCGGGCGCTGACCAGCACCCGCTCGTTGGCGCACAGCCACAGGGTGGAGATGTCCGAGGAGACCATGCCGAAGTTGAACACCACGTCGTTGACCACCGCCAGCAGGGCGTCGTCGACGTGCTCGATGCGCGTGGAACGCGAGCCTTCGTGCAGCGATTCGTAGAAATCATCGGGCAGCTGCAGGTGCGCGCGCATCCAGCGCTCGCAGCCGGCGTGGGCCAGGTTCAGGTGCAGCCAGACGAATTCGTCGTTGTGCTCGGCGTCGCCCAGGGTTTGCAGCACGGCGGCCGAATCCAGCTCGCACACCGGGCCGCCGGGGCGGAAGCGGTAGCCGTACAGCAATCCGAAAAGGTCCGAGTCCTGGTGGCTCTTGATGATGCTCGAATTCATGTCGGCTCGCGGCGCAAGGGCTGATGGCGCGATCATGAGGAGGAAATATTGCAGTTATGTGACAGTTTGTGAGCAGATGTGAATGTTCATCTAGGTTCGCGCGATCCATGAAAATTGCTGGGTGCGCGGCGCCGGCCAGTGAGTGCGGCGGCGGTAGCTGCCCAGCGCGTCGGTATGGCAGCAGGTGCAGCGGTCGACTATCTCGACCTGATCGGCGGCAATGCCTTGCTCGGCCAACAGCAACTGGCCGTAGCGCGCCAGGTCGAACCACAGGCCGTGGGGGTTCATGGCTGGTGGCTGCGGCAGGGCGTTTGGCTGCGCGGGAGCCGGACGCTGCTGATACCAGGGTGGGTTCGGGCCGGCCCACAGCGTGCGAAAATCATCGCTCACCTCATAGCAGCAGGGCTTGATCGACGGGCCGATGGCAACGCGCACGCGGTGCCGTGGCACGCGCGCCTGGTCGAAGCGGCGCAGGGCGTTGCCCAGGATGCCGGCCTGCAGACCCTTCCAGCCGCCGTGCACGGCGGCCACGTGCCGGCCGTCGGTGGAGGCCATCAGCACGGGCAGGCAGTCGGCGGTGAAGACCGCGATGGGCCGTTGCTGATCGGTGAACAGGCCATCGGCGATCACGTCCCCGTGGGTGGGGGCGACGATTTCGGCGGTGTGCTTCTGGTTGCAACAGAAGGTATCGGCAGGCAGCGCATCGTCGATGCCGAGGAATCCATGGGCGATGCCGGGGATGTCGGCCAGGTTGTTGGCGGTCCAGCGCATGAGAGGGCTTTCCGTGGAAGTTGGGAGGACAGGATAATGCGCCCGTAGCAGCGGCCGCCAGGCCGCGTCACAGGCGCCGGGCAATGGCTGATACACCGCCTGGGCCCTGACGCAGCCTTCGGCGGCTGCTACAGGTTTAGCGAATTTTCCTACATCTGCTTGGGAGTAGTCTGGTATCTAGGGCTTTAACCTTTGCACACACTGGTCCTTTTTCGCCGACGCGCTCAAGGACCCCGAATGCCCTACTCGGCCGCCAACCAAAGCCGCTTCCATCTCGACCTGCTGGGCATCGAGCACGACTTCAAGGTGCTGGCCTTCACCGGCACCGAAGGCGTCAGCCAGCTCTACCACTTCGACATCGAGGTGGTCAGCGAGCGTTCCGACCTCGACCCCGCCCAGTTCCTGCAGTGCCCCACCTTCCTCGGTATTGATGCCGGCGGTTTCCATGGCGTGATCAGCGCGTGCCAGGTGGGCGAGCGTGGCACGCGCCTGAGCCATTACCACTTCACCCTGGTGCCGCAGCTGGCCAACCTGCAGCACCGGATCAACCAGCGCATTTTCCAGGGCCAGACCACCGCGCAGATCATCACCCAGGTGCTGAAGGAGCACGGCATTCTCGGCGACCGCCAGCGTTTCGAGCTTAGCCCGGTGGAGTACGTCCCGCGCCCGTACTGCACCCAGTACGGTGAAAGCGACCTGTATTTCATCCAGCGGCTGTGCGAAGAGGAAGGTTGGCACTTTCGTTTCGAGCACGCGCCTGGCCAGCATGTGCTGGTGTTTGGCGACAGCCAGGGGTTCTTCCCCAAGCTCGAGCAGCCGGTACGGTTCGCGGCGGATTCGGGCATGGCCGCGGAAGAGCCGGTGGTCAGCCGTTTTCGCCAGTACGTGCGCACCCGGCCTACACGGGTGACGCAGCGCGATTATGACTTCGCCCATCCCAGTTTCATTCCTGAATACACCGCCCGGCCTGCGCCGCAGGAGGGTGAGCGCAGGCTGCACGAGCTGGAAGTGTTCAGCTTTCCCGAGCCGCTGCCAAACGCCCGGCACGGCAAGCGCCACGCGGCCCGCGCGCTGGAACGCCTGCGCTTCGAGGCCTGCCGTGCCGAGGGCGAGGGCGACGTCGCGCGGCTGGCCAGCGGTTGCCTGGTGACCTTGCAGGAGCATCCCCGCGCGGATGCGAACGGGCTGTGGCTGTTGTACGAAATTGAGCATGAAGGGAAACAGCCCCAGGCGCTGGAAGAG
>NZ_JBWGIG010000073.1:0-14824 GCF_056312595.1 Pseudomonas sp. GYB4201
CCGGGGAAGACGGAACCGGAGGCGCTTCTATTCCGGGCCGTCGGCCGCTTGGGCGACGCCGGAGGGAGGGGACCCGCAGCGAAGCGTAGGGACCAAGCAGGGGCAAGCCTTTTTTGGTTACTTTTTGAGGCGTTTGTCAAAAAGTGACCCGCCGTAAGGGCGGAAAGGTGATTGTGCATCAACTCCGGTAATGGATATGTTCACGGCCTTCGAATCTCGCTTCTGACGTTTCTGGATATATCCATTTTCGCGGGGCGACCACCGACCGTTTCGGCCTTACGCCGACTCACTTTTTGGCAGTCGCCCCAAAAAGTAAGCAAAAAAGGCTTGCCCCTGCTTGGGCCCTCCGCTGCGCTACGGGTCCCCTCCTTCCGGCGCCGCTCAACGGGCAGACGGCACCCGCTATAGAAGCCTGCGGGTTACCGTCTCTTCGGCCTGCGGCCTCGGCCCTTCGGGCAGCCCGTTGAGCGACGCCTCCAGTCGGCCCGGGCGCTTTACGGGGCATACAATCAAGATCAAGAGCCAGATCAAGAGCCAGATCAAGATCACAAGCCAGATCACAAGCGTGGCAGCTTTGCTGCGTATTTACCGCCTGGGGATATGTAAGCGAAACATTACCAATTACTTCTCCCTCCCGTAACCCACCTGTCATCTGCGCTACCTACCATCAGCCCCCACAAACGCAACCCCCGGGCCAGACACCCCGGCGGCCACCGCAGCGCATATGGACAGCAGTCCCTGGCCCACCCGCCAGGGTGGGAGAGTCACGACGATGCACACCGCTATCAGCACACCCCTGCCGTTACCCACGGTGCCCACCAAGCTACCGGCCCGCGCCGTGAAGGTGGCCGCAGTGGTGGCCGTGCACGTGCTGGCGCTGAGCTGGTTTGCCCGTCAGGCGCCCACGCCGCTGGCGGTCAGCCAGCCGCGCACCCTCTATGCGTCGGTGATCAATGAACCTGCGCCAGCCCCGGTCGCGGCGCCACAGCCGCCCGCCGCGCCGGTCACGCCGCCACCCCCGCCGCCAACGCCTGTGGCCAAGCCGCTAGCCAAGCCCGTGGCCAAGGCGCCGACACCACGGCATGTGGCCGCCGCCAAGCCAACGCCAACGCCAGCGCCCACCCCAACCCCTGCGGTCGCTGCTG
Organism: Pseudomonas sp. GYB4201; assembly: GCF_056312595.1. Taxonomy (NCBI): domain Bacteria; kingdom Pseudomonadati; phylum Pseudomonadota; class Gammaproteobacteria; order Pseudomonadales; family Pseudomonadaceae; genus Pseudomonas; species Pseudomonas sp. GYB4201. The sequence goes on from NZ_JBWGIG010000073.1 coordinate 1,146, forward strand.
CCGCCGCCGCACCTGCCGTGGCCGCGGCACCCGTGCCGCCACCGGCGCCGCCGAAGACCATCACCCATGGCGTGGAATACCTGCGCGCCCCCGAGCCGCAATACCCCGACCGTGACCGCGAGGACGGCAACGAAGGCACCGTGGTGCTGCGCGTGCTGGTGGATGAAAGCGGCAAGCCGGGGCACATCGATGTGCTGCGCTCCTCGGGCTTCGGCAGCCTCGACGAGGCGGGCAGGGCGGCCGCCCGGGCAGCGCTGTTCAAGCCGTACCGCGAGGACGGCCGGGCCATGTCGGTGTACGTGATCGTGCCGCTGCGGTTCCAGCTCGACAGCTGACCGCGTCACCCTTTCAACCCTGAATTATACCCCGTTGGCGGTCCTGCCAGGACGGCGCTCGGGCGCGTTTTATCCCATTGATGACCTGGAGAGCAACACCATGCAAAACACTTCGTTAGGGCTGGACATGCTGTGGGGGCAGGCCGACGCCGTCACCTGTGGCGTGGCGCTGATGCTGCTGGCCATGTCGCTGGCGTCCTGGTACGTGATCGCCGACAAGCTGGTGCGCCTGGCCCTGTCCCGGGTGCGCACCCCGCGCCTGCTGGCCGCCTTCTGGGCCGCGCCGACCCTCAGCGATGGCCTGCGCCAGCTGGGCGGCGAGCCTTCCTACGCAGCGCTGACCCACGCCGGTGTCAGCGCCGCCACCCAGCACCGCGAGGCGCTGGACAGCGGCATGAACCCGCCGGCCTTCAGCGACTGGCTCAACCGCGCCCTGCGCCAGGCCACGCTTGGCGTGGGTGCGCGCTTGCAGGGCGGCATGGCGATTCTCGCCACCGTGGGCTCCAGCGCACCCTTCGTGGGCCTGCTGGGCACCGTGTGGGGCATTTACCATGCGCTGATGAAGATCGGCCTGACCGGCGACGCCAGCATCGACAAGGTCGCCGGCCCCGTGGGTGAAACGCTGATCATGACCGCCCTGGGCCTGGCCGTGGCCATCCCCGCCACCCTGGCCTACAACCTGCTGGTGCGCACCAACAAGCAGACCCTGGGCGAGCTGGGCAAATTCGCCTTCGAGCTGCATGACCTGCTGGTGATCGGCGCCCGCGCCACGCCCCAGGGCCAGTCGCCGCAACGGGCCATGCCCCGGGCCCGCGCGGAGTACGTGTGATGGCCGGCGGACTGCAGGACGAACTGGAAGACGACAGCTTCAACCCGGAGATCAACACCACGCCGCTGGTGGACGTGATGCTGGTGCTGCTGGTGATTTTCATCATCACCGTGCCGGCCATCCAGCACAGCGTCAAGATCGACTTGCCCCACGCCGCCGCCCAGCAGGACAACAAGCCGCCGGTGGCCGTGGATCTGGCCCTGGACAGCAGCGGCCACCTGCACTGGGACGACCGCGACATCAGTGACAGCGAGCTGCCGGCCCTGGTGGCCGAGGCCGCGGCGCGCCAGCCGGTGCCCGAGCTGCACCTGCGTGCCCAGCGTGACACGCCCTACGAGAAAATCGTGCAAGTGATGGCCACCGCGCAGTCCGGCGGCCTGGAAAAAATCGGCTTCGTCACCCAGGCCGTTACCCCTTAACCCAACGCCTCGATCGCCCCTGCCCGGACCCGGGTGGGCGGCGTCGTGCGCTCATTTTTCGGTACCGTCATGCGTCGCAACCACCCGTTCCACCCGTTGTCCCTGCGCACCGGCGCAGGCCTTGCCGCCTTCGCCCTGGCGCCGTCGATCTGGGCGGCCGACCCGGCCCCGGTCATCGATGACAGCCTGCTGGCAACCTTGCCCCAGGTCACCGTCAAGGCCGCCAAGGCGAAAAAGCCCGACCTGCACAAGCAGATGTCCAGTGGCGCCCTGGGCAGCAAGGCGGCCATCGACACGCCGTTCTCGCTCAAGAGCGTCAGCAGCGAAGAGATCCAGCAGCGCCAGGCCGGCATCCTCTCCGAGGCGGTGAAGTACGACGCCTCGGTGACCTCCATCAGCTCCAGCTACGGCACCCACCCGGCCACCCTGGCCGTGCGCGGCCTGCCCCTGGATGACCTGAACGGCTACAAGGTGGACGGCATGGCCAACATCAACCGCGGCGTGGAAATGCCCCTGGAGATGTTCGACAGCGTCGAGGTGCTCAAGGGCCTGTCGGGCTTCATGTACGGTTTCGGCAGCCCCGGCGGCATCGTCAACTACGTGACCAAGCGGCCGACCGACAAGAGCATTTTCAGCGTCGACGCCGGCTACCAGTCCGACAACGTCTACAAGGAGCACGTGGACGTGGGCGGCCGCCTGGACGATCCGCGCTTCGGCTACCGCCTGAACCTGGTGCACGAGGAGGGCGACGCGGCCAGCGGCGGCTCCTCGGTGAACCGCACGGCAGTGGGCCTGGCGCTGGACGCCAAGCTGACCGATGACCTGACCCTCAACTTCGACACCCTGTACCAGCAGCGCACCACCTCCGGCGGCACCGACATCGTGGTCAGCCCCTCGTACTCGCTGCCCAAGGCCATCGACGGCAGCAAGCGCCTGTACAGCAACGGCTCCTACACCGACGTCGACTACAGCCTGTCGACGCTGTCGGCCACCTACCAGTTCAACCCCAACTGGCAGGGCAAGCTGGCGTACCGCTACAGCGACTCGGACCGTCGCTACGTGAAGGACCAGTACCAGATCAGCAGCAACAGCGGCAACTACTCCGACAAGGTCACCTCCGAATACCACGGCTACGAATACAACGACGCCATGGGCACCCTGGAGGGTAAGTTCGACACCGGCTGGTTCAGCCACGACGTGGTGCTGGGCGGCAGTTACTCGCAGCTCGATTCACGCAAGTCGGTGAACACGCCCAAGACCACCGTCGGCAAGGGCAACCTTTACGACCCGACGATTTTCTCGGTCTATGACATCGACTACAGCGGCGGCACCTACGGCGACGACCAGATCAAGGAGAGTGCGGTCTTCGCCAGCGACACCATCGGCCTGGGCGAGCAGTGGTCGTTGCTGCTGGGCCTGCGCAACGAAACCTTCCGCGAGATGACCCACGACTCGGCCACCAGCGACGCCGTGCGCTACAAGGCGCGCCCGGCGACGCCCACCGTGGCGCTGATGTACAAGCCGATCAAGGACCTCACCGCCTATGTCAGCTACGTCGAGTCGCTGGAAGCGGGCGGCACCGCGCCCACCGGCACGGTCAACGAAGACAGCACCCTGGGCCCGCTGCGCAGCAAACAGTATGAGATCGGCATGAAGGTGCAGCGCCGCAACTGGAGCGCCACCGCCGCCGCCTTCCGCATCGACCGCGGCGCGGAATACACCAACAGCCAGAACGAATACGTGCAGAGCGGCACCATCCGCTACCAGGGCCTGGAGCTGAACGCCAGCGTCGACCCCATCGACAGCCTGACCCTTGAAGGCAGCGTCATGTCCCTGGACTCCGAGTACCTGGACGCAGGCGACGTCGACGGCAACCGCGCCGCCGGCGCCGCCCACTACCAGGCCGCCGCCCAGGCCACCTACCGCATTGGCGCGTTGCCGGGCCTGTTCGTGCGTGCCGGGGCCCAACGCATCGGCCCCATGGCGGTGGACTCGGGCAACGTCAACACCCTGGATGCCTACAACCTGTTCGACGCCGGCGGCGGCTACCGCATGAAGCTGGCCGGCGGCCACGCGCTGACCTTCGGCGCCAACGTCACCAACCTGGCCAACAAGAAATACTGGACCTGGTACCAGGAAAACTACCTGCAACCCGGTTCGCCTCGGACCCTGAGCGTGAATGCCCGTTATGACTTCTAAACCGCTGCGCCTGTTCACCCTGGCCCTGGCGCTGGCAAGCAGCGCCATTGCCCATGCCGATACTTTCGACACCCATGGCCTGCGCCTGGACAAGGTGGTGCTGGTGATGCGCCACGGCATCCGCCCGGCCACCGACACCGCGGCGCTGGACGCCGGCTCCGGCAAACCCTGGCCGAGGTTTGCGGTGGCTGACGGCCAGTTGACCGAGCATGGCCGCGCTGCGACGGTGCTGCTGGGCCAGTGGCAACGCGGCTACCTGAAGGACCAGGGCCTGCTGGCCGCCGACGGTTGTCCCGGCGCCGGCCAGGTGTACCTGTTGGCCAGCCCGGCGGCGCGCACCCGCGCCACCGGCAAGGCGCTGCTGGACGGCATGTTCCCTGGCTGCCAGGTGCCGGTGCACCACGGCCGCGCCAGCCAGGACCGGCTGTTCCACGCCAGTGAAAACGGCCTGGGCGCCCTGGACCGCCAGCAGGCCGAGCAGGCCATGCTTGGCGCCATGGGCGGCAGCCCGCAGGCGGCGCATGACCGTTACAGCGCGGCGTTGCTGCGCATGCAGCAGGTGGTCGGCGTGCCGGCCAGCTGCGCCAAGGGCAAACCCTGCGCGCTCAGCGAGCAGGCCTGGGGCCTGAAAGAGAAGGGCAGCACCGTGAAGCTCAGCGGCCCGCTGAGCCTGGGCGCGGCCATGGCCGAGACCATTCGCATGGAGTACGCCGAAGGCATGCCGTTGGCCCAGGTGGCCTTCGGTCACGCCAGCAATGCAGCGCAAGTAGCGGGCCTGATGGAACTGCGCAGCGGCAAATACGCTCTGACTCAGCACCTGCCCTACATTGCCAGGCGCGGCGCCTCGCAGTTGCTGCACCAGGTGCTGTTGGCGCTGGCTTCGACCGACCGGTCGCTGGCCGGTGGCCCGCCGCCTGCGTCGTGGCTGGCCTACGTGGGGCATGACAGCAACATCGCGCAGTTGCGCACGCTGCTGGGCTTTGACTGGAAGATTGCCGAGTATCCGCAAAACGATGCGGCGCCCGGCGGCACGTTGTTGTTCGAACGCTGGCTGGACCCGCGCGACGGCCAGCGCTACGTGAGCCTGGCGTACGTGGCGCAGAGCCTGGACCAGTTGCGTGGCCTGAGCCACGCCGCGCCGTACCGGGTGCAGTTCAGCGGCCCGAACGGCAAGGCGCTGGTACCCCTGGCGCAGTTCGAACAGGCCATGGCTGCGCGTATCGACACTACCGCCACCGAGCCGCAGGCCTATGCTGATGAATAAACCCTGAAACCGAGGTGAGGATTGAGCCAGCTGAAACACGTTTTACTGCTGATGGGGCTGCTGGCGCTGGCCGCCTGTAGCCATCAGGCGCAGCAGCCCAGCCTCACTCCCGAGCAGGTGCGCGCCAAGGTCGCGCGCCTGCTGCCGCCCTCGGCCAGCCAGCGCCAGGGCTGGGCGGCAGACATCCAGACGGCGTTCCAGGCCCAGGCCCTGGAGCCCAGCACGCAGAACCTGTGCTCGGTGATTGCCGTCATCGAGCAGGAATCCAACTTCCAGGCCGACCCGCAAGTGCCCGGCCTGGGCGGCATTGCCCGCGCCGAGATCGACCGGCGGGCGGCGCGCCTGCACGTGCCGGGCTTCCTGGTGGACGCGGCGCTGGCGATCAAATCCCCCACCGGCAAGAGCTATGCCCAGCGCATCGCCAGCGTGCGCTCGGAGCGCGAGCTGAGTGATGTGTTCGATGATTTCATCGGCATGGTGCCCTTGGGTGGCCAGCTGTTCGGCACCCTCAATCCAGTACACACTGCCGGGCCCATGCAGGTCAGCGTGGCCTTCGCCGAACGCAACGCCCGTGGCTACCCGTACACGATGCAGGGCACGGTGCGCCGCGAGGTGTTCAGCCGCCGCGGCGGGGTGTATTTCGGCACCGCCCACCTGCTGGGCTACCCGGTGCATTACCCCGAGCCGTTGTACCGTTTCGCCGACTTCAACGCCGGCCACTACGCCAGCCGCAACGCGGCTTTCCAGGCGGCGTTGAACCGCCTGGTGAAGGCGCGGCTGGCGCTGGACGGCGACCTGATTGACTACGGTTCGCTCAGCGCCGGGCAGACGGAGCTGGCGGTGCGTTCGCTGGGCAAGCGCCTGGACATGAGCGACAGCGCCATTCGCAACGCGCTGGACAAGGGCGAGCAGCTGGATTTCGAGGATACGCGGGTGTACCAGCGGGTGTTCGAGCTGGCCGACCAGGTGGCCGGCAAGCCGCTGCCACGGGCGATACTGCCGGGCATCACCCTGGAAAGCCCGAAGATCACCCGCCACCTGACCACCGCCTGGTTCGCCCGCCGCGTAGACGAACGCCGCGCCCGCTGCGTGGCACGCGACTGACCAACTCCCCGTAGCAGCTGCCGCAGGCTGCGTCCAATGCCACCGCGGTGTGGCTGCAAGGACGCGGCCTGCGGCCGCTGCTACGCCGATGCGCGGTGGGAGATTGGCCACCCCCGTAGCAGCTGCCGCAGGCTGCGTCCAATGCCTGCGCGGTGTGGCTGCAAGGACGCGGCCCGCGGCCGCTGCTACGCCGATGCGCGGGGGAGCGTGAAGGGTGGGGTCAGCGTGGGGCGCTGCGCAGCGACGAGGGGCCGCCGCTCAGTTCGATGCGCTGCTTGCTGTCCACCAGCTTGCCGTTTTCGATGCTGTACAAGCCCAGCTGATGCTCGACGTTGAACTGCACGATCACGTGCTTGCTGTCGGCGCTGAACACCACGCCCTGGGACGAGTTGCCGTCGGCCACGTCGTTGACCTTCTCGGCCTTGCCGTTGCGCAGGGCGAACAGGGTCACGCGGCCATGGGCGCGCACGCCGGGGTTGTCCGGGGTCAGGTTGGAGCCGTCGATGGACTGCGCCACGATCCACTTGCCGTCCGGCGAAATCGCCACGCCTTCAGGTAGCGACGGCACGTTGAGGTGTTGCACCGCGCGGAACGGCACCTTGGACACGTCGACCAGGGTCACGCTGTCTTCGTCACCGGCCAGGCGCCCCTTGTAGTTGGGCAGGCCGGCCAGGCCGACGTTGCTGACCACCGCCCAGTGGCCGTCGCTGGACACGTCGATGGTGTAGGGCGCCACGCCGGTGCTGATGCGATCGCCGCTGTCGGCCCACTTGCCGTCCACCAGGCTGAGCACCGCCACGCCTTGCTCATCGCGCAGCGACACCAGCACATGCTGGCCGTCGTGGGTGAACGCCGCGCCGGCCAGGCGCTTGCTGCCCAGGGCGATGCTGTCGAGCACGGTCACCTGATGGCCGTCGATGCGCAGCGGGCGCACGCCGCCGTCCACGCAGGTGACCACGCCCCACTTGCCGCTGCGGTCGAAGGCCACGGCCTGCGGGTGGCTGCCCAGTTCGATCTTGCTGACAGTGGCGGGCTTGGCGGACAGATCCACCACCTGCAGGAAGGTGTCCATCTGCAGCTGCTTGGCGGCGTGGTCGTAGCGGGTGGGGGCCGCCACCAGGGCCAGGCTGCCGTCGGGGCTGATGGCGGCGGCCTGGGGCGGGCCCTGGATGCCGTTTTCCACTTCCACGGTCTGGTTGACCTTGGGCGGGAACACGCTGGCGTCCAGCACGGTGAGGGTGTCGGGCTTGGCGGCGTCGGGGTAGGTGTCGCGGCCTTGTACCCGCTGGTACTTGCCGTCGTTGGACGATACAACCCAGTCGGCAGCGCTCACGGAGTGGGCGGCGAGCAGCGACAGGGTTAGGACTGAAACCGGTTTCAACATGGCGCGCAAGGTCAGCATTGAGGCCACAGGGACATCCTCGAAAAGGGCAGGCTGGGAAAGTGCGACACTATAGCGCAGCCATGCCCCCAAGGCCCCTGAAAATAACGCCTTGCGGGGTGAGGTGGATCAGGTGCCGGCGGTTTTATGGTGCAGGCGCGCCAGGGCATGGTCGTACATTCGCGTGCGGCGGTGGTCCTTGCCGTAGGTGCCACGGGCGGCCACGGTGCCGGACTGGATGTGGTCCAGGTACTTGAACAGGCGGTGGGCGGAGAGGGTAGCGATGGAGAAGCCGGAGGCCACCATGCGGTCCTGCAGGGTGTAGCCCGGCACCCGGTCATCCATGCAGAAGTGCAGGCCCCGGTGCTTCATGGCCTTGGCGTTCCACAAGGTGCAGAAGCTCTTGAGGTGCGTTTCCTTCCACGGCTTCGGCTCGCGGGCCGACAGGCCCAGCGCCCGGGCCATGCGCCGGTAGTAATGCTTGCAATAGCGTGAACTGAAGCGCCATGCCGTGCGTACCAAGCCCCGGTCTAGTTGTTCATAACAACCCGCTGCTGCTGTGTTGGGGTTTTTGGTAATCATATCAAGCAATAAGCTGAACACTTCGGGTTTGTATATGAAAGTGTCAGTATGCATAAGCAGTATATAGTCGGTGTCGATACGCTCCAGGATCATATCCAGTGCCTTGCCGTGGGCAATATGGCCGGCTTCCCCCGCGGGTTGTACACGCTCCAGAAGATTGATCCAATCCAGGCTGCGCAAGTAATCAGTGCTGTCATCCGCGGAGTTGTTGTCCACCACCCACACCGGCACGTCCAGGCCGACCAGCTGCTCGCGCAGCAACTCCAGGCAGGCACGGGTCATCTCGCAGGTCTTGTAGTTGACCATGGCGATACTGAAGCGTGGCGCGGTCGGGATGGGGTCGGTTGGAATGTTCATGTTGTCTCCTTGATACATCGCATACATTGATGTCTGTAACTTGCCCGATAAGTCAGGCGCTGCAGGAAAACTCCGGGGGTGGCGAGGGGTGATCATTGGAGTCGTTCAATCAGATAAAACTATCGCGTCAGTGGCGTGAAAATTTTGTTATAGGTGTGGCAAGGAAATGTCGACAGAGGCGAAAGTTGTGTAAGGCATATGTAAATATATGTTTCAAACTTTGCGAAGGGGGTTTTTCGCAGACGCGGTCATCCCGCAGGGAAGCTTGAAAGACAAGGGGGTGCAGCCAGTTGTACTGGTTTTATTTCATGCTGACAAAACTGTACCGGTGGTGGCTGCGGACAAGTCGGCGCCGGCGGGCGGCCTGGCGGTGATAGCGCCCCCCAGCCCATGAAAAAGTACCGGTGAAAGTGACTTTTGTGTAGGGCCATTGCCTGTCGATTCGGGAAATAATGCAAGCCATCCCGCCCTTGCATAAGCCGGGTCAAGGCACCCCCATACGGCGTGCTTCAGCGCACAGGGGGTGGACACAGTCGCTCACAGGTCAATAAAAACAATGCAAATCCTGACACCGAGAGCCCGCTGGGCCGTGCTTGCACTGCTTGCGCTGGGCGTCCTTATTTCCTACGTCGATCGCACCAGTATTTCGTCTGCGCTGGCCGATCCCTCCTTCATCCAACACTTTCAGCTGTCCAGCCTGGACCGGGGTTGGCTCAACTCGGCCTTCTTCTGGTCCTACGGGCTGTTCCAGGTGCCAATGGGCTGGGTGGCCGACCGCTACGGGGTGAAATGGCCGTACGCAGTGTCCTTCGGCGCATGGTGCATTTTTACCCTGCTGCTGGGCGTCGTCCATGCACTGGAAAGCCTGATCGCGCTGCGCCTGCTGATTGGTGTGTCCGAGGCGATCGTGGTGCCCGCCAGCTACCGCTGGATACGCAACAACTTCGATGAGGGGCGCCTCGGCCTCGCGGCGGGCCTGCTCGCCATGGGCAACAAGCTGGGCCCGGCCATTGGTGCCCCGGTCGCTGCCCTGTTGATCGTGAGTTATTCCTGGAAGGTCATGTTCATTGCCACGGGCCTGGTCGGCATGTTGTGGCTGATCCCCTGGCTGTTGACCGTGCGCAACGACTTCCCGTCCAGGGCCGAGCTGTCCCGGGTGACCCATCAAGCGCGGACGGTGAGCCTGCACGGCATTCTGAGCAGCCCGGTCATCTGGGGCGGGCTGATCACCAACTTCTGCTATGGCTACTTCGCCTTTTACTGCATGACCTGGATGCCGGCGTACCTGGTCGAACAACGCGGCTTGTCGATATCCAGTTCGGGGCTATTCACGTTCGCAAGCTTCGCCGGCATCGCCGTGGTTGCGGTGCTGGCGGGCTGGGCAGCGGACCGCATCATCGCGCGGGGCTATGACGCCGTGCGGGTCCGCAAGGTCTTCGTTGTCTGCGGCTTCACGCTCGCGGGCACCGTGTTGCTCGGCGCCTACGCGCCGACGCAGAACATGGCGCTGTTCTGGAACACCTTTTCCCTCTCGTGCCTGGGGTTGACCACGGCCAACAACCTTGTGTTGTCGCGCATGACGTTGATCCCCAAGCAGATGGTGGGGCTGGTGACGGGCGTGCAGCAGCTCGCGACAAGCCTTGCCGGCGGCGTGGCGGCCGGCCTTTCGGGGTGGCTGTTGCAGTCCAGTGGCAGCTACGACCTGCCGATGAAAGTGATCCTGGCGTTTCTGCTGATCGGCGCGTTCGCCACCATCGTCCTGTACCGCCCCGAGTGGGCACCCAAAATCAGCGAGCCCTGTGGGCAACTGCGCAGCGCGTAGCACACGGCACCGTTGGCGAATCCTGTGAAGGCCACGCCTGGCCAGAACAAAAAATGGGGTATTGATTGCATGGCAAAAATTGTATTCGGAATGGCCGTGCCGCACAGCGGCATGCTGGGGCAGGCGCCAGAGGACTGGTTGATCAATGGCGAGCGCGATCGCAACAACCCTGAACTGTGGTACCGCAACCGCACCTGGACCTACCCTGAACTGGAGGCCCATCGCGAGGCGGCTTTCGAGCCCTTCCTCACGCTGGAGGAGCGTACCGCGCGCGCGGCCCGCTGCCGCGAGGCGCTGGACGTCATGGCGCAGGCGTACCGCGATGCGAACATCGACGTGGCCATCATCCTGGGCAAGGACCAGAAGGAAATCTTCACTGATTTTTCGCCTTCGATCGCCATCTACAGCGGCGCAGAGGTGCATAACGGGCCGCCGCAGCGTTCGGTCTACGCCCCTGATCACCCTGTCACCCACCAGTGCCACCCGGGGCTGGCGGCGTACCTGATCAAGTATTTCCAGGGTGAGGACTTTGACCTCACCGATCTGTTCGCCTGGCCCGATAACGTGTGGATGAAGCCGCTGCCCGAGTACCCGGTCGTGCCGCATGCCTACAGTTTCGTCTACCACCAGATCATGGCGGACAACCCGCCGCCGCACGTGCCGATCATCATGAACTGCTTCTACCCGCCGACCCAGCCGTCCATGGCGCGCTGCATCGAGTTTGGCCGCGTGCTGCGCGACGCGATCACCGCGTGGCCCGAGGACGTTCGCGTGGGCATCTTTGCCTCTGGCGGCCTGTCGCACTTCGTCAACGACGAGGCGTTCGACCATCGCATCATGAAAATGCTGTCCGAGTACGACTACGAAGGGCTGGCCGCGGTGGACGAGCGTTCTTATCAGTCGGGCACCTCGGAGATCAAGTTGTACGTGAGTGTGATGAAGGCCGTGGAGCAGACCGGCGCGCAGATGACCCTGGTGGACTACGTGCCCTGCTGGCGCACAGCTGCAGGCACGGGCGAAGGCATGGGCTTCATGTACTGGCAGCCCGACTGCTGACAAGGGGTACCACGGACACGTCGCAGCAAAGCAAACACAATGCGTTGTCTGGATAGCGACGCAGGAGGCAGTTGAGCGCAGGGTTTACCTGCCGCTCAGCCACGCATAATAACGGAGACATTAGCTGTGTATCTGAACTCCCCTCTCAAAAAGCTCATGGCGTATTCAGCCATCTGGGGCGCCTGGATTGTCATTTCATCAAGCGCACAGGCGGCGACCGCCACCCAAGGCACGGCCTTGCTGAACCGCCTCGGGCCGGTGACTTCGGACTTGTATGTAGCGAATGCCGACGGCACCGGCGAGCACAAGCTGCTGCCCACCCCGGGTTTCGATTACCACGCCTCATTCTCGAAAGATGGCCAGTGGGTCGTCTTTACCTCTGAGCGGGACGGCCTCGGCGAAGCCAATCTGTACCGCGTGAAAGCCGACGGCACGCAGCTGAAAAGGCTGACCGATCACGTCGCCATTGACGACGCGGCGGTCTTTTCGCCGACCGATCCCCACGTCATTGCCTTCGTCTCGTCGCGCCGGGGCAAGGATGCGTTTGGCACCACCAATATCTGGACGCTGAACATTGCGACCGGCGCGTTGAAGAACGTCACCGGTGCCATCAAGTTCGACCCGGCCAAGCCCCACAGCTTCTTCCGGCCGAGCTGGTCGCCGGATGGCAAGTGGCTCGCCCTGGCTTCGGATATCGGCTCGGACTGGCGTGGTCACAACCTGCCGGTTGGCTGGGAGCGCACCCAGGAAAGCAGCATCTACCTCATTCATCCCGATGGCTCGGGCTGGAAGCAGCTTGCCAGCAACCCTGGCTTTGACGAAGGCTCGCCGACCTGGTCGCCCGATGGCAAGCGGGTCGCGTTTTATGAGACGCCCGTCGAGTCCACCTGGGGCGCGCACCGTCCGGAGTTGATCAACAAGGTCAGCTCGCAAATCGTTGCGGTTGACCTGGCCACGCTGTCGCGGACCACGTTGACGTCGACGCCAGGCCTCAAGGTGTTCCCGCAATTTATCTCGGACAGCAATGTCGCTTATCACGTGAAGGGGGGCGACACCGAAGGTCTCTACACCACCGCGGGTGGGGCGCGCTCGACCGCCAACAGCGGCATCCGCTCGCCGCACTATTCGGCTGACGGTACCAAGGTGGTCTACGAAAAGATCACCATGCGGCCGGCCCGTGCCAATGGCACGCCGCTGTTCAGCTTCGACCCGGGGTGGAGCTACCGCTACATCGACGTGTTCCCACAACTGTCGGCTGACCGCAAGAAGTTGGTGTATACGGAAAAGGCGATGGGCTCGTCGATTGCCATCATCAATCCGGATTTCACTGGTTACCAGCGCATCTACGACCCGGCCAACAGCGGCCTGCCGGCGGACATGATCCAGAAGGGCCTGGCAGGCGCGTTCCAGCCAACCTGGTCGCCGAACCGCGAGTGGGTGGCGTTCGGCATTGGTGACTGGTTCTTCACGCGGGGCATGGGCCCAGGGCGCATTGCCCGGATCAAGGCCGACGGCAGCATGGACGGCAAGCCGGAAATCCTCACGGACGGTTCGATCAATGCCGGTTTCCCGAGCTACTCGCCGGACGGCAAGAAGATCGTCTACCGCGTGTGGAGCCCGAAAGTCCAAGGCCTGCGCATCCTGGATGTGGAGACTCGCCAGACCACGGAGTTGACGAACGAGGCGGATAACCTGCCGGGCTGGTCGCCCGATGGCAGCAAAATTGTCTTCACGCGCAAGGAAATCAACCCGACCGATCCGAACAAGTTCCATTACGACGTGTACACGATCAAGCCCGATGGCACGGCCGTCACCCGCCTGACGACGCCAGGGGCGAACCAGGGGCACGCGGTGTGGCTGTATGACGGGCGTATCGCCTACAGCTCGGGGGTCTACGGCTTCCGCGATGAACTGGCGCTGTACGACAACACGTTCCAGCCTGACGGGCAAAACTGGGTGATGAACGCCGACGGTTCCAATCAGCACGCGATCACCGATACGTTGTGGGAGGACTCGATGCCGTTGTACGTGCCGAATCAGTAAACCGCTTTGGGCGGGAAGTAATGAAAACGCCGTGCGATAGCACGGCGTTTTTGTTTGCGCCCCATAGCAGCAACTGCCTTGGCGCAGATTGCTGCGGCTACACGAAACCCCGCACCGCCCCCGTAGCAGCGGCCGCAGGCCGCGTCCCAAGCACCGCGTGGGCCAGGACGCGGCCCATGGCCGCTGCTACAGGGCTGCAGTTTTTTCACGCACCGCACCCGTAGCAGCGGCCGCAGGCCGCGTCCCGGGCACCGCGCGGGCCAGGACGCGGCCCATGGCCGCTGCTAC
>NZ_JBWGIG010000074.1:0-14260 GCF_056312595.1 Pseudomonas sp. GYB4201
AAGGCTGCGTCGCTGTTTGCAAAGCGACGCAGCCTTCGGCAGCTGCTACGGGTGAGTGGGGCTTGCGCCCCGTACAGCCTTACGCGGCGCCCTGGCCCTCGGCCAGGAAGAACCAGGTTTCCAGCACGGAGTCCGGGTTCAGCGACACGCTTTCGATGCCCTGCTCCATCAGCCACTTGGCCAGGTCAGGGTGGTCCGATGGGCCCTGGCCGCAGATACCGATGTACTTGCCAGCCTTGTTGCAGGCGGCAATGGCACTGGCAAGCAGCTTCTTGACCGCCGGGTTACGCTCGTCGAACAGGTGCGCGATGATACCCGAATCGCGGTCCAGGCCCAGGGTCAGCTGGGTCATGTCGTTGGAACCGATGGAGAAGCCGTCGAAGAATTCCAGGAACTCATCGGCCATCAGCGCGTTGGACGGCAGCTCGCACATCATGATCACGCGCAGGCCATTCACGCCACGGCCCAGGCCGTTCTCGGCCAGCAGGTCGACCACCTGGCTCGCCTCGCCCAGGGTGCGCACGAACGGCACCATGATCTCGACGTTGGTCAGGCCCATGTCGTTGCGCACGCGCTTGAGGGCGCGGCATTCGAGTTCGAAGCACTCGCGGAACGACTCGCTGATGTAGCGCGAGGCGCCACGGAAGCCCAGCATCGGGTTCTCTTCTTCCGGCTCGTACAGCTTGCCGCCGATCAGGTTGGCGTATTCGTTGGACTTGAAGTCCGACAGGCGCACGATGACCTTCTTCGGCCAGAACGCCGCGGCCAGGGTGCTGATGCCTTCCACCAGCTTGTCGACGTAGAAGTCCACCGGCGCGCTGTAGCCGGCGATGCGCTTGTCGACGCTGTCCTTGATGTCGGCTGGCAGGCCGTCATAGTTCAGCAGCGCCTTGGGGTGCACGCCGATCATGCGGTTGATGATGAATTCCAGGCGCGCCAGGCCGACACCGGCGTTGGGCAGCTGGGCGAAGTCGAAGGCGCGGTCGGGGTTGCCGACGTTCATCATGATCTTGAACGGCAGCTCGGGCATGGCGTCCACCGAGTTCTTCTTGATGTCGAAGCCCAGTTCGCCCTCGAAGATGTAGCCGGTGTCGCCTTCGGCGCAGGACACGGTCACGCCCTGGCCGTCGACCAGCAGCTGGGTGGCGTTGCCGCAACCCACCACCGCCGGAATGCCCAGCTCGCGGGCAATGATGGCCGCGTGGCAGGTACGGCCGCCACGGTTGGTGACGATGGCGCTGGCGCGCTTCATCACCGGTTCCCAGTCCGGGTCGGTCATGTCGGAGACCAGCACGTCGCCTGGCTGGACCTTGTCCATCTCGGACACGTCCTTGATGATCCGCACGCGGCCGGCGCCGATGCGCTGGCCGATGGCACGGCCTTCCACCAGCACGGTGCCCTTCTCTTTCAGCAGGTAGCGCTCCATGACGTTGGCCTGGGCGCGGCTTTTCACGGTTTCCGGACGCGCCTGCACGATGTACAGCTTGCCGTCGTCACCGTCCTGGGCCCATTCGATGTCCATCGGGCACTGGTAGTGCTTCTCGATGATCATGGCCTGCTTGGCCAGCTCGCTGACCTGCGCGTCGGTAAGGCAGAAGCGCGCGCGGTCGGCCTTGTCGACGTCGACGGTCTGCACCGACTTGCCGGCCTTGGCCTCGGCGCCGTAGATCATCTTGATGGCCTTGCTGCCCAGGTTGCGGCGCAAAATGGCCGGGCGGCCCGCTTCCAGGGTGTGCTTGTGCACGTAGAATTCGTCAGGGTTGACCGCACCCTGCACCACGGTTTCGCCCAGGCCGTAGGCGCCGGTGATGAACACCACGTCGCGGAAGCCCGATTCGGTGTCCAGGGTGAACATCACGCCAGCGGTGCCGGTTTCCGAACGCACCATGCGCTGCACGCCGGCCGACAGGGCCACCAGCTTGTGGTCGAAGCCCTGGTGCACACGGTAGGAAATGGCGCGGTCGTTGAACAGCGAGGCGAACACCTCCTTGGCCGCGCGGATGACGTTGTCGACGCCGCGGATGTTCAGGAAGGTCTCCTGCTGGCCGGCGAACGAGGCGTCGGGCAAGTCTTCGGCGGTAGCGGAGGAACGCACGGCCACGGCGATGTCCGGGTTGCCCTTGGACAGTTCGGCGAAGTGGGCGCGGATCTCGGTGTTCAGTTGTTCGGGGAACTCGGCGTCCATGATCCACTGGCGGATCTGCGCGCCGGTCTTGGCCAGGGCATTCACGTCATCCACGTCCAGGGCGTCCAGCGCCGCATGGATCTGAGCGTTCAGGCCGCTCTGTTCGAGAAAATCGCGGTAAGCCTGAGCCGTAGTGGCAAAGCCACCGGGTACCGATACGCCGGCACCGGCAAGGTTGCTGATCATCTCGCCAAGGGATGCGTTCTTGCCCCCCACATGCTCAACATCGTGTTTGCCGAGCTTATCGAGGGAAACTACGTACTCTACCAAGGTGATCTCTCCACTAACTGTGTTGGAAAAGCTCAGGACCCGTACAGCTCCCGATTGGGAGGGTGCCGAGTGTTTATGGCCTGGACCCGGAAAATAAGTGAGAATGCCAGGCAATCAAGGCCGGCAAATCCGGCCTATCATATCCAAGAATCGTCACCAGCTTAAGGCCCAAGGCGCAAATGAAACGATCTGCTTTCTTTATCTCCGACGGCACGGGTATCACCGCCGAAACGCTGGGGCAGAGCCTGCTGGCTCAATTTGAGAACATTACGTTCAACAAGTTCACGCGCCCCTACATCGACAGCGTCGACAAAGCCCGGACGATGGTCAAGCAGATAAACGATTCAGCCGACCGCGACGGCGTGCGACCAATCATTTTCGATACCATCGTCAACCAGGAAATCCGCGAGGTGCTGGCCACCTCCAACGGTTTCATGATCGACATCTTCTCCACCTTCCTGGCCCCGCTGGAGCAGGAACTGAGCGCCCATTCGTCCTATTCGGTGGGCAAATCCCACTCCATCGGGCACAACTCCAACTACATGGAGCGCATCGAGGCGGTGAATTTCGCCCTGGACAATGACGACGGCGCGCGCACGCACTACTACGACAAGGCTGACTTGATTCTGGTCGGTGTTTCCCGTTGCGGCAAGACGCCAACGTGCCTGTACATGGCAATGCAGTTCGGTATTCGCGCAGCCAACTACCCGCTGACCGAGGACGACATGGAGCGCCTGCAGCTGCCGGCAGCCCTCAAGGCCCACCAGCACAAGCTGTTCGGCCTGACCATCGACCCCGACCGGCTGACCGCCATCCGCCACGAACGCAAGCCCAACAGCCGCTATTCGAGCTTCGCCCAGTGCGAATTCGAGGTGCGCGAGGTGGAAAACCTGTTCCGCCGCGAGAACATCCCCAATATCAATTCAACACATTTCTCGGTTGAAGAGATTTCCGCCAAGATCCTTGTAGAGAAAGGCGTGGAGCGCCGGTTCAAATAACCCCGACCCCGCACCCCGTTCGCTGGCGCCATGAAACCATCATGCTAGAATGCGCCGCCCGCGCCGTGGGTGCTGATTTCCGGGAACCATGACCATCAAGCCTCTGCACCGCCTGATCTGCCTGCTGTTCGTCCCAGGCCTTGCCACGGCCGCCGAAAAGACCACCTACGGCCTCAACGAATACGCACGCCTGGACGATATCGACCTGCAGGTGGCCGCCAAGCTCGACACCGGTGCCAAGACCGCCTCGCTCAGCGCCCGCGACATCAAGCGGTTCAAGCGCGACGGCGAGTCCTGGGTGCGCTTCTACCTGGCCATCGACTCGGCCCATAGCCACCCCATCGAACGCCCCCTGGCGCGTGTCACCCATATCAAGCGCCGCGCCGGCGACTACGACGCCGACGCTGGCCAGCACTACACCGCCCGCCCGGTCATTACCCTGGCCGTGTGCATGGGCCAGGAAGAACGTGACATCGAGGTCAACCTCACCGACCGCAGCGCGTTCCAGTACCCGCTGCTGATCGGCAGCGACGCGCTCACGCATTTCAATGCGCTGGTCGACCCCAGTCTAAAATATGCCGCCGGCAAGCCTGCCTGCCGCAACGCTCCTACCGCAGAGTAATCCCGATGCGTTCGCTTACCCTCCACCTGAAAGTCCTCATCGCCGTCCTGGTCACCCTGGGCCTGGCGATCACGGCCTATCAGATCTTCGTGCTCGGCATCCCCATGACCGAGGACGAGACCGACGACCTATGGAACATCGACGCCAAGGTCGAGTTCGTCGCCAGCCCCAAGGACCCGGTCAAGATCCAGATGTTCGTACCACCGCTGACCCGCGACTACGTGAGCCTGAACGAAAGCTTCATCTCCAATAACTACGGGGTGAACGTCAACCGCATCGACGGCAACCGCAAGGTCACCTGGTCGGCGCGGCGCGCCAGCGGCAACCAGACCCTGTACTACCGCCTGGTGCTGACCAAGCGCTACAGCAGCGAGAAGCCCAAGATCAAGGGCCCGACCTTCCGCGACAGCATGACCATCGACGGCCCGGAGAAGATCGCCGCCGAAGCCCTGCTGGCGCCGATCCGCCAGCATTCGGCCGACGTCGAGACCTTCGTCAGCGAGACCATCAAGCGCGTCAACAACCTGGGCGACGACAACGTCAAGCTGCTGCTGGCGGGCGACCCGTCCACCGCGCACAAGGCCAGCATCGTCGACCTGCTGCTGTCCATCGCCCACGTACCCATGGAAAAGGTCCACACCATCCGCCTGGTGGCCGACCAGCCGCAAGCACCCGAACTGTGGCTGCGCAGCTTCAACGGCAGCCAGTGGCTGTACTTCAACCCCGAGACCGGCGAACAAGGCCTGCCCGCCGACCGCCTGGTGTGGTGGACCGGCGACGAAAACCTGATCAGCGTGGAAGGCGGCAAGAAGGCCCTGGTGACCTTCACCCTCAACAACAGCGAGATGAATGCCATCCGCCTGGCCAAGCTGACCGACGCCAACACCGACGCCGACTTCCTCGAATACTCGCTGTACAGCCTGCCGCTGCAGACCCAGCAGACGTTCATGATCATGGTGATGATCCCCATCGGCGTGCTGGTGATCCTGATCCTGCGCAACCTGATCGGCCTGCAGACCCTGGGCACCTTCACCCCGGTGCTGATCGCCCTGGCGTTCCGCGAGACCCAGCTGGGCTTCGGCATTGCCCTGTTCACGGTGATCACCGCCCTGGGGCTGTCGTTGCGCTCCTACCTCGAGCACCTGAAGCTGCAGATGCTGCCGCGGCTGTCGGTGGTACTGACCTTCGTGGTGGTGCTGATCGCCGCCATCAGCCTGTTCAGCCACAAACTGGGGCTGGAGCGCGGCCTGTCGGTGGCGCTGTTCCCGATGGTGATCCTGACCATGACCATCGAGCGCCTGTCCATCACCTGGGAGGAGCGCGGCGGCAGCCATGCCATGAAAGTGGCCATCGGCACGCTGTTCGCCGCCTCGCTGGCGCACCTGCTGATGACCGTGCCGCAGCTGGTGTACTTCGTGTTCACCTTCCCGGCCATCCTGCTGATCATGGTGGGCTTCATGCTGGCCATGGGGCGCTACCGCGGCTACCGCCTGACCGAGCTGTTGCGCTTCAAGGCCTTCGTCAAGGCGGACAGCTGAATGTTCGGCCTGTTCAAGACCTGGAAAGCCCTGCAGGCGCGGGGCATCATGGGCATCAACCGGCGCAACGCCGACTACGTGCTCAAGTACAACAAGCGCAGCCTGTACCCTATCGTCGATGACAAGATCATCACCAAGGAACGGGCGATCGCCGCCGGCATCCACGTGCCGGAAATGTACGGGGTGATTTCCACCGAGAAGGAAATCAGCCAGCTGCCGGCCATCATCGGCGGGCGCAGCGACTTCGTCATCAAGCCGGCCCAGGGCGCCGGCGGCGACGGCATCCTGGTGGTGGCCGACCGCTTCGAGGGGCGCTACCGCACGGTGTCGGGGCGCATCATCAGCCACGACGAGATCGAACACCAGATTTCCAGCATCCTCACCGGCCTGTACTCCCTGGGCGGCCACCGCGACCGCGCGCTGATCGAATACCGGGTCACCCCCGACCAGATCTTCCGCAGCATCAGCTATGAAGGCGTGCCGGACATCCGCATCATCGTGCTGATGGGCTACCCGGTGATGGCCATGCTGCGCCTGCCCACCCGCCAGTCCAACGGCAAGGCCAACCTGCACCAGGGCGCCATCGGCGTGGGCGTGGACCTGGCCACCGGCGTGACCCTGCGCGGCACCTGGCTGAACAGCATCATCAGCAAGCACCCCGACACCACCAACGCGGTGGACGGCGTGCAACTGCCCAACTGGGACGGTTTCATGAAGCTGGCCGCCGGCTGCTACGAGCTGTGCGGCCTGGGCTACATCGGCGTGGACATGGTGCTGGACCAGGAAAAGGGCCCGTTGATCCTGGAGCTCAACGCCCGCCCGGGGCTGAACATCCAGATCGCCAACGACTGCGGCCTGACCCACCGCACCGAAGCGGTGGAAGCGCGCCTGGCGGAACTGGCCGCCGAAGGGCTGACGGAAAGCGCTGCAGAGCGCGTGCGCTTTACCCAGGGGCTGTTCGGGCACGTGCCGACGCCAGCCTGACCGCAACCTGTAGCCGCTGCCACAGGCTGCGCTGGCCCCTGAGTACACTCGACAACTTCAGCGTACATGAGGGCCAGCGCAGCCTGGCGGCAGCGGCTACAAAGTTTGCCTCCACAGGTCTACAATCGCCCCCCTCGCTTTTCGATGGTGTTCCACCGCCCGCATGCCTACCTGCTCCGTCGTACCCCTGCCCTACAGCCCCGACCCCGGCGCCTGGTTCGCCGCCATCCGCCACGCCCCCGGCGCCATCCTGCTGGACAGCGCCAAGCCGGCCGCCGAGCGCGGGCGCTTCGACATCCTCAGCGCCTGGCCGATAGAAACCCTGCGCGCGCTGCCAGATGAAAGCGGCGACGCCTACCTGCAACGCCTGCGCGCCGCCCTTGGCCGCCTGGGCCCGGCGCAGCTGCCCCAGGGCATGGAGCTGCCGTTCGCCGGCGGACTGATCGGCTACCTGAGCTACGATTTCGGCCGGCGCCTGGAGCACCTGCCCAGCGTGGCCGTGGACGACCTGCAACTGCCCGATGCGCACCTGGGCCTGTACGCCTGGGCGCTGATCAGCGACCACCAGTTGCGCAGCAGCCAGCTGATATTCCACCCCAGCGTGGGCGCCGACGAGCGCCAGCGCCTGGCCACGCTGTTCAGCCAGCCCGCCAGCAGCGCGGCCGGCCCGTTCAAGCTGGACGCCCCCATGCGCCCGGACCTGGCGCCCGAGCAATACCGCCAGGCCTTCGAGCGCATCCAGGCCTACATCGCCGCCGGCGACTGCTACCAGGTGAACCAGACCCAGCGCTTCCGCGCGCCCTGCCATGGCGACCCATGGACCGCCTACCGCGCCCTGCGCGAGGCCTGCCCGACGCCGTTTTCCGGGTTCCTGGCCCTGGAGGACGGCAGCGCCATCCTCAGCCTGTCGCCGGAGCGGTTCGTGCAGGTCAGCGACGGCCACGTCGAGACCCGCCCCATCAAGGGCACCCGCCAGCGTGACGCCGACCCTGCGCGCGATGCCGCCAACGGCCGCGAGCTGCTGGCCAGCCTGAAGGACCGGGCGGAAAACCTGATGATCGTCGACCTGCTGCGCAACGACCTGGGCCGCACCTGCAAGATCGGCTCGGTGCGCGTGCCCGAGCTGTTCGCCCTGGAAAGCTACCCCAACGTGCACCACATGGTCAGCGCCGTGATCGGCCAGCTGGCCGACGGCAAGGACTGCCTCGACCTGCTGGCTGGCAGCTTCCCCGGCGGCTCGATCACCGGCGCACCGAAGATCCGCTCGATGCAGATCATCGACGAGCTGGAGCCCACCCGTCGGGCACTGTACTGCGGTTCGCTGCTGTACCTGGACGTGCGCGGGCACATGGACAGCTCCATCGCCATCCGCAGCCTGCTGGTGAAGGACGGCCACGTGAGCTGCTGGGGCGGTGGCGCCATTGTGGCGGATTCGCGCTGGGAAGATGAATATGCCGAGTCGGTGTTCAAGGTCAGGGTGCTGATGGACACCCTCGCCGCCCTGTAGCCTCGCGGCAGCGGCTACAGGTGCCAGACAGGCCCTGCCCAGCAATTTTTGTTACCATCGGACACAAATGAGCGCCCAAGCGCCGAATGACCTAGGAAGCCGCCTGATGAGCCTGAACCTCGACGTCGCCGAACTCGCCGCGACTTATGCCAACAAGTCCCCCCAGGACATCCTCAAGCTTGCCTTCGAGCACTTCGGCGACGAGCTGTGGATCTCCTTCAGCGGCGCCGAAGACGTGGTGCTGGTGGACATGGCGTGGAAGCTGAACAAGAACGTCAAGGTATTCAGCCTCGACACCGGCCGCCTGCACCCGGAGACCTACCGGTTCATCGACCAAGTGCGCGAGCACTACAACATCACCATCGAGCTGGTGTCCCCCGACCACACCCGGCTTGAGCCGTTCGTGAAGGAAAAGGGCCTGTTCAGCTTCTACAAGGACGGCCACGGCGAATGCTGCGGCATCCGCAAGATCGAGCCGCTGCGCCGCAAGCTGTCCACCGTCAAGGCCTGGGCCACCGGCCAGCGCCGCGACCAGAGCCCGGGCACCCGCAGCCAGGTGGCGGTGATGGAAATCGACGGCGCGTTTTCCACGCCCGAGCGCCCGCTGTACAAGTTCAACCCGCTGGCGCAGATGAGCAGCGAGGAAGTCTGGGGCTACATCCGCATGCTTGAGCTGCCGTACAACAGCCTGCACGAGCGCGGCTTCATCAGCATCGGCTGCGAGCCCTGCACCCGCCCCGTGCTGCCCAACCAGCACGAGCGCGAAGGCCGCTGGTGGTGGGAAGAAGCCACGCAGAAGGAATGCGGGCTGCATGCAGGCAACCTGATCCAGAAAGCCTGAAGCAAAAAAAACCGGCCAGATTGGCCGGTTTTTTTATGCCCGAAGGCCGGGAATCAATGCACCGGCAGTTCGACGCCGTCGAACAGCTCTTCCAGCTCCTGCTTGTTGTGGCACTGGATGGCCTTGGCCATCACGTCACGGGTCAGGTGCGGGGCGAACTTCTCGATGAAGTCGCACATGAAGCCACGCAGGAAGGTGCCACGGCGGAAGCCGATCTTGGTGATGCTGGCCTCGAACAGGTGGTCGGCGTCGAGCATGACCAGGTCACTGTCGAGCTTGGTGTCCACCGCCATCTTGGCGACGATGCCCACGCCCAGGCCCAGGCGCACGTAAGTCTTGATTACGTCGGCGTCGGCTGCGGTGAACACCACCTTGGGGGTCAGGCCGCGGTGGCTGAAGGCTTCGTCCAGCTTGGAACGGCCGGTGAAACCGAACACGTAGGTCACGATCGGGTATTCGGCCAGCACTTCCAGGGTCAGCTTCGGTAGCTTGGTCAGCGGGTGCCCCTGGGGCACCACCACGCAACGGTTCCAGCGGTAGCACGGCATCATGATCAGGTCGCCGAACAGCTCCAGCGCCTCGGTGGCGATGGCGAAATCGACGGTGCCGTCGGCGGCCATCTCGGCGATCTGCATGGGCGAGCCCTGGTGCATGTGCAGCGCCACGTCGGGGTATTGCTTGATGAAGTTGCTGATCACCGGCGGCAGCGCGTAGCGCGCCTGGGTGTGGGTGGTGGCGATGGACAGCGTGCCTTTCTTCTCGTTGGAGAATTCCTGGGCGATCTGCTTGATGCTTTCCACCTTGCGCAGGATCTCGCCGGCGGTGGTGATGATGCGCTCACCGGCCGGGGTGACCCGGGTCAGGTGCTTGCCGCTGCGGGCGAAGACTTCAACGC
Source organism: Pseudomonas sp. GYB4201 (assembly GCF_056312595.1). Lineage (NCBI taxonomy): Bacteria > Pseudomonadati > Pseudomonadota > Gammaproteobacteria > Pseudomonadales > Pseudomonadaceae > Pseudomonas > Pseudomonas sp. GYB4201. The sequence goes on from NZ_JBWGIG010000074.1 coordinate 9,841, forward strand.
CCAGCTCGTCCTCGAGCAAGCGGATCTGCTTGCTGATGCCGGGCTGGGAGGTATAGAGACTTTGTGCTGTCGCGGAGACGTTGAGGTCGTGGTGCGCTACTTCCCAGATGTAGCGCAATTGTTGAAGCTTCATATGAATCCCTCAAAGCAGATAAACGCCAACAGCGACGAGTTATAACTATATTAATGGTCTGGGTAATAAATCTAGAACTTTTTATCAGAATTTGTACGTGAGTGCACCCTTGCCCGTGCTCAAGCCTTGCGCCGGCCCAGCTGCTGGGACAGCGGCACCATGTAAACCGGCACCGTAGAGAGCTGCAGCACCCGCGCGGCGGTGCGCCCCAGGGGAATGTCGGCACCGGCGCCGTGGCTGTGGCTGCCGACGATCAACAGGTCCACCGCCAGGCGCTGGGCCTGGTCGAGGATGACCTGGGCCGGGTCGCCCTGGCGCACGCGCACGGCGGTGATCAGGGCCAGGTCCTGCTGGCCTTCGCCCAGCTCTTCGCGAAAGCCGTCGAGCACCTTGTGCTCGATGCCGGCCATCATGGTGCTCAGGCCCTCGCTGTGCAGCTCGTTGAGGGTAGGCTCGTCCAGGTAGCTCTGCAAAACCGACTCGGCGAACAGCCCCATGGGCTCCACGGCATGGATCACGTAGAGGTCGGCCTTGAAGGTGCGCGCCAGGGCCAGCGCGTGTTGCATCACGTAGGGGGCGTACAGACCCAGGTCAGTGGCATACAGCATCGAACGGATCATGTGATCTCCTCGACTGCCAAAACGGCAGAGCTTGCACAAGCTTAGCAGCGCCGCCCACAGTCCGACGCCCCGCTCATAACCTCGCGGACGGGACTCACGGCAGCTCGTCGGGCGCGCGCAGCAAGGCCTCGCGCACCCGCAGGTCGATTTCGCCCGCCAGCAGCCGCGCGTTCAGCGCGCCATGGAACTGGCCGTCGTGCACGACAAAGATTGCAGGCAAGTGGAAGACCTCGTACCTTTGCACCGCGCCGAAGTTGTCGCCGGCGTCGATCCAGCACAAGCGCTGCACCGCCAGCGGCAGGCGCGGCAGCTCGCGGCGCGCCACCCGGCAACTGGCACAGCCGGCGCCGGTGAAAATCAGCAGTGACGTACCCGGCGCATCCAGCAATACGTGATCTATAGTCAAATCAGTCAGTTCCAGTTCCTGCAGGGGCCTGCAGGCATCTTCGTCAACCAGCTGACACTCGGAGCCAGTGTTCATGGGTCGTTTTCTTCCTCATCCTTTCGATGTAGCCGTAGAGTTGAACCTGTGTCACCGCCCTGCCCTTGCCGCCCGCCGCCTGCACGTGATCAGCCTGGGCGGCGTAGCCTGCCAGCACCACCGCGCCTACCGCGCCGGCACCGCCATCGACCTGAGCATGCCCACCCTGAACAACGGCCTGCGCTACCCCGGCTACGTGGCCTGGTGCCGCAAACAGCCTGCAGGCTACCTGATCGGCGTGGCCTTTACCGATGAACAGACGCTGTTCGGCGCGCGCATGGGCGAGCAGGTCTGCCAGATCCAGCAATACTGCGAAACACAATCACCCTTTTCCGCCAACGTGGAAAGCATCGACGCGCTGGCCCGGCAGTGGGTGGAGCGCCACGCTGCGGAGTTCTCCCAGGCCAGCCTGAGCGACGCTTCGTATTAAATTCGTTACGCATTTCGCCCGCGCCCCATTGTCGCAGCCCCTGCGTTCGCGCTAAGGTTCCGGTCCCCGCTGCGCCCAAAATAAGCTGTGCTCCGCCGCGCGGGGGGATCGCTGGCGGCCGGCACCCGTGACCTGACGAGTAACACGATGGCTGATTTACCGATCGACGACCTCAACGTCGCCTCCAACGACACCCTGATCACCCCCGACCAGCTCAAGCGGGACATCCCCCTGAGCCCGGCCGCGCTGAAGACCGTGACCCAGGGCCGCCAGGTTGTCCGCGACATTCTCGATGGCAAGGACCACCGCCTGTTCGTGGTGATCGGCCCCTGCTCCATCCACGACATCAAGGCCGCCCACGAATACGCCGAGCGCCTCAAGGCCCTGGCCGCTGAAGTGAGCGACACCCTGTACCTGGTGATGCGCGTGTACTTCGAGAAGCCGCGCACCACCGTGGGTTGGAAAGGCCTGATCAACGACCCGTACCTGGACGACTCGTTCAAGATCCAGGACGGCCTGCACATCGGCCGCCAGCTGCTGCTGGACCTGGCGGAAATGGGCCTGCCGACCGCCACCGAAGCCCTGGACCCAATCTCGCCGCAGTACCTGCAGGACCTGATCAGCTGGTCGGCCATCGGCGCGCGCACCACCGAATCCCAGACCCACCGGGAAATGGCCTCGGGCCTGTCTTCGGCCGTGGGCTTCAAGAACGGCACCGACGGCGGCCTGACCGTGGCCATCAACGCCCTGCAGTCAGTCTCCAGCCCGCACCGTTTCCTGGGCATCAACCAGGAAGGTGGCGTGTCCATCGTCACCACCAAGGGCAACGCCTACGGCCACGTGGTGCTGCGCGGCGGCAACGGCAAGCCCAACTATGACTCGGTAAGCGTCGCCCTGTGCGAGCAGGCCCTGAACAAGGCCAGCATCCGCCCCAACATCATGGTCGACTGCAGCCACGCCAACTCCAACAAGGACCCGGCCCTGCAGCCGCTGGTGATGGAGAACGTCGCCAACCAGATCGTCGAGGGCAACAACTCGATCATCGGCCTGATGGTGGAAAGCCACCTGAACTGGGGTTGCCAGGCCATTCCCAAGGACCTGGCCGAGCTGCAGTACGGGGTGTCCATCACTGATGCCTGCATCGACTGGGCCAGCACCGAGACCACCCTGCGCAACATGCACGCCAAACTCAAGGACGTGCTGCCCAAGCGCGCCCGCGGCTAAGCAGCGCGCACATGAAAACGCCGGGGCATGCCCCGGCGTTTTCGTGTCTGGCTGGTGGCCGACGCGCGTTCAGGTCTTGGCGGCGTGCCGCTGGTGACGTTCCATGTAGCGCTCCACGTAGGAGCACGACGGGATCACGGTGTACCCCATGCGGTCGGCATAGGCCAGCGCCTGCTCGGTAAGGGCCGCGGCAATGCCGCGGCCGCGCAACGCGTTGGGCACGAAGGTACGATAGATATCCAGCGTCTGCTTACCCAGGTCCATGTAGGTCAGGTAGGCACGATGACCGTCTACGTTGGTCTCGAATTGGTGACCGGCCTGGTCATGGTGGATGGACAACGCCTCGCTCATCACAACTCCTCGCGGGTCTTGTATGTGACCCTTACCTTACCGATGTTTTTCCGGCGAAGGAACCTTCTACGCCACCCCGTGCCTGTTTCGACACAGAGACGAGCTTTGTCGTTCTCTTTTCAAAGGAGCACGTAGCTCAATAGTAGGCGCCGTTGCCACCGACACTCAAGACACTCGCCCGGCTGCACGTAACATTTACGTGACCGAACATCTGAAGGCAGCCCCGACTGAACATTGCCGAATGTTAAACCTTCGACGACTGCCGACAATTGAAGTCACTACTAGTTCAGTAAAAAACACTTTAGCAGGCTTTACCAAACACACCGGGAAGGGTTGCCCAGGTTTAATAGTGACCGCTGCAAAGGTGATGCAGCTCACACCTCGGCCGCCCCCTGACGCCTTTTCCAGACTGGCTGGTGGAACCTGTACGTGGGCTGTCGTCAATACAACAGAGGGGTCGGTGAGAATTTTTTTTGCTTCTTGCGTTAGGTCATTTTACTTACTACAAGTAATGGGTACTATGTACGCCGGCTATTTTCTCACTCACGAGAGATGGCTTTAAATAGAAAGTCCTTGAAGGGGATCACGATGAACAACGTTCTGAAATTCTCTGCTCTGGCTCTGGCCGCCGTCCTGGCTACCGGTTGCAGCAGCGCCTCCAAAGAAACCGAAGCTCGCCTGACCGCTACCGAAGATGCTTCGGCTCGCGCTCAAGCTCGTGCTGACGAAGCTTATCGCAAAGCTGACGAAGCTCTGGCTGCTGCCCAGAAAGCTCAACAGACTGCTGACGAAGCCAACGAGCGCGCTCTGCGCATGCTGGACAAGGCAAGCCGTAAGTAATAGTCCCTCGGGATTATTGCAAGGCCAGCCCACCTTTGGTGGGCTGGCTTTTTTTATGCCTGGAAAAAACAGCGGCCGTTACCATTGCTTGTGATCTTGCCTTGGCTTGTGATCTTGATCTGGCTTTTGATCTGGCTTTTGATCTGGCTTTTGATCTGGCTTGTGATCTTGATTGTATGCCCCGTAAAGCGCCCGGGCCGACTGGAGGCGTCGCTCAACGGGCTGCCCGAAGGGCCGAGGCCGCAGGCCGAAGAGACGGTAACCCGCAGGCTTCTATAGCGGGTGCCGTCTGCCCGTTGAGCGGCGCCGGAAGGAGGGGACCCGTAGCGCAGCGGAGGGCC
>NZ_JBWGIG010000075.1:0-13422 GCF_056312595.1 Pseudomonas sp. GYB4201
GGGCAGACGGCACCCGCTATAGAAGCCTGCGGGTTACCGTCTCTTCGGCCTGCGGCCTCGGCCCTTCGGGCAGCCCGTTGATCGACGCCTCCAGTCGGCCCTGGCGCTTTACGGGGCATACAATCAAAATCAAAAGCCAGATCAAGATCACAAGCCAGAGCAACAGCAACAGCAACAGCAGAGCGAATACATTGCGTTGCGTTGGCCTGGACGCGGCCTGGCGGCCGCTGCTACGGGCTCAGCGGCCGCCGCCCAGGTCTAGGAAGCTGCCGGTGGTGTAGCTGGCCTGCTCCGAGGCCAACCACAGAATCGCCTCGGCCACCTCGTGGGGCTGCCCGCCCCGCCCCATGGGAATCCCCGGCTCCAGCTTGCTCACCCGATCCGGGTCGCCACTCAGGGCATGGAACTCGGTATAGATGTACCCCGGCCGCACCGCGTTCACCCGCACGCTCTCGCCGGCCAGCTCCTTGGCCAGGCCCACGGTAAAGGTATCCAGCGCACCCTTGGACGCCGCGTAATCGACGTACTCGCCCGGTGAGCCCAGGCGCGCGGCCACCGAGGAGACGTTGACGATGCTGCCGCCCTGCCCGCCATGGCGCGTGGACATGCGCAGGATGGCGTGCTTGGCACACAGGATCGGCCCGGCAACGTTGCTCTTGAGCAGCTTCAGCAGGCGGAATTCGGACATTTCGTCGACCCGCGAGGTGTGGCCCACGGTGGCGGCGTTGTTGACCAGCACGCTGACCGTGCCCAGTTCGGCGTCGACGCGGTTGAACAGGTGCATCACCTCGTCCTCGACGCTGACGTCGGCGCGCACGGCGATGGCCTGGGCGCCCAGCTCGCGCAGCTCGGCCAGGGTGGTCTGGGCGGCCTGTTCATCGGCCAGGTAGTTGATGCACACGCGGTAACCCTGGCGGGCGGCCAGGCGCGCGGTGGCGGCACCGATGCCACGGCTGCCGCCGGTGATGACGATAACTTTATCCATGGACCTCGGTACACTCCTCATGGGGATTGCAGGGTTGAAGGCTGGCTAATAGTACGAAATTCAGGCGCCCGACGCGCGCTGCAGATTTTCCGCCGCGTGAATATCGGCCATGAAGCGCTCCGCAGGCAAGGGGTGGCCCAACAGAAAACCCTGCAACGAGTCACAGCCCAGGCGGGTCAGGAAGTTCTGCTGGTTATCGGTCTCCACCCCTTCGGCGACGATGCGCAGGCCCAGGGCCTGGCCCAGGGCGACGATGGCCGAGACGATGGCGGCGTCGTCACTGTCCTGCTCCAGGTCGCGGACGAAGCCGCGGTCGATCTTCAGCTCGTTGGCAGGCAGGCGCTTGAGGTACATCAGGCTGGAATAACCGGTGCCGAAGTCATCGATGGACAGGTCCACGCCCATGTCCGACAGCTGGCGCAGCACGCTCATGCTGGCGTCGGCGTCGTTCATGGCGGTGGTCTCGGTGATCTCCAGGGTCAGGTTGTTCGCCGCTAGCTGGTGCCGTTCAAGCGCCGCCGCGACGCTGGCCACCAGGCCCACGTGGCAGAACTGCAGCGCCGACAGGTTCACCGCGATGCGCCAGTGGCCATAGCCCTGCAACGCCCACTCGCGCATCTGCCGGCAGGCCTCGTCCAGCACCCAGTCGCCAATGCCGATGATCAGCCCGGTCTTCTCGGCCAGGTCAATGAAACGGTCCGGCGCCAGCAAGCCCATGTCCGGGTGCTGCCAGCGCAGCAGCGCCTCGGCGCCCACCGGCTGGCCAGTGCTGGCCTCGAACTTGGGCTGGTAGTGCAGGCGCAGCTGGCCGCGCTCCACCGCCATGCGCAGGTCCTGCAACAGTTGCAGCTGCTTGCGCGCGTTAGTGTTCATGGAGCCGTCGAAGAAGCTGTAGCAGTTCTTGCCCGCGCTCTTGGCGTGGTACATGGCGGCGTCGGCATTCATCAGCAGGCTGTGCTGGTCAGTGCCGTTGCCGGGGTACAGGGCGATGCCGATGCTGGCGGAGATCTGCAGGTTCTGCTCGGCCACCCGGAACGGTTGGGCGATCAGGGCGACCTGGCGGGCGGCCACGGTGGGCACGTCGTCCGGCTCGTCGAGGGCCACCAGCAGCACGAACTCGTCGCCACCGATGCGCGCCAGGGTGTCCTGGCCCTGCAGGTTGCCGCGCAGGCGCAGGGCCACGGCGCGCAGCAGCTCGTCGCCGGTGAAGTGGCCGAAGGCGTCGTTCACCGGCTTGAAGCCGTCCAGGTCGATGAACATCAGCGCGAAGCAGCCGCCCTTCTCGTCCACCATCTGGATCGCCTGCTCGATGCGGTCGGCCAGCAGCATGCGGTTGGGCAGGCCAGTGAGGTTGTCGTGCAGGGCCAGCTGCGTCAGCTCGCGGTTGGCCAGGCGCAGGGAGTTGGCCAGGTCAGCGGTGCGTGCCTCCATGCGCGCGTCCAGCACCGAGGTCAGCAGGGTGATACCCAGCACCGCCAGGCTGGTGATCAGCACCATATAGTCCAGGCCCTTGCCGGTCAGGCCACCGCCCAGCGCGCCGCAGACGCTGCCCTCGGGGAACATGGCCGCGGCCATGCCGGTGTAGTGCATGCCCACTATGGCCACGCCCATCACCACCGAGGCCACGCCGCGCGCCAGCACCACGTGGGGCGCGGCATGGCGCAGGCGGAACGCTATGTAGAGGGCGGCCGCCGAGGCGCCGATGGCAATGATGATGGAATCGATGAGCAGCACGGGGTCGTACTGGATACCCTGGCTCATGCGCATGGCGGCCATGCCGGTGTAGTGCATGGTGGCGATACCGCTGCCCATGATCAGCGCGCCGAAGGCCAATTGCCCGAACGGCAGCCGCGGCTGGCTCACCAGCCACAGGGCGAAGCCCGAGGACAGCACAGCGATCAGCAGCGACAGCGCGGTCAGTTTGAGGTCATAGCCCAGGGCGATGGGCAGGCTGAAGGCGAGCATGCCGATGAAGTGCATGGACCACACGCCGACGCCCATGGACAGCGAGCCGCCGGCCATCCAGAAATACACCGCGCGCCCCTTCGCGGTGGCGATGCGGCCTACCAGGTCGAGCGCCGTATAGGACGCCAGCATGGCCACGCACAGTGAAATGACAACCAGGGAGGGGGAATAACTACCAATCAGCATGCGACTCTCGAAACCGGCAAATACGACGCGTTCCCTGCGAAAAATCTGCCCGGGATTGTACGCAATTAAACGTTTGTTTGCTTGCGAAGAGCGCCTGAATACGGGGGCTTGGCGGGATATCGCTTTGCCATCACCGAATCCAGCTTCTACAAGGGTCCGGCCGCTGTACAGCGTTGTACAGGGCCGGTGCTGACCTTAACCTTTCAGACGAATGGCATCAAGGCGCGCGGCTCAATTCCAGCTGCCCATCCCAGCCGCCGCCCAGCGCGGCTATCAGTTGCACGCTGGCCACCAGGCGGCTCTGCAGCACGTTGAGCACGCTGCGCTCGTTGCTCAACGCCGTGGCCTGCACCGTCACCACGTCGAGGTAGGCGATGAGGCCGGCCTTGTACTGGTTGGTGGTCAGGCGCAGGGATTCGCGCGCCGACTCCAGCGCCTGCTCGCGCACCTGGGCCTCGTCCTCGTACACCTTGAGCTGGACCATGTAGTTTTCCACCTCCTGGAAGCCGTTGAGCACGGTCTGCCGGTACTGGGCCACGGTCTGGTCGTAGACCGCCTCGGTGCGGTCCACCTCGGCCGAACGCTGGCCGCCGTCGAACAGCGTGCCGGCCAGCTGCGGGCCCACCGACCAGAAGCGGTTGGGCAGGCTCAGCCAGTTGGCGAAGGTGCTGCTGCTGTAGCCCCCGGACAGGCTCAGGGTCAGGTCCGGGTAATAGGCGCTCTTGGCCACGCCGATGTTGGCGTTGGCGGCCATCACCGAGCGCTCGGCGGCGGCGATGTCGGGGCGCCGCTCCAGCCACTGCGACGGCACCTGCACGGGGATCTGCGGCAGCACCGGGATGGCCTGGCTTTCGGCCAGGTTGAAATCGGCCGGCGGCACGCCCATCAGCACGGCGATGGCGTTCTCGTACTGGGCGCGCTGCCAGCGCAGGTCCACCAGGTCGGCCTGGGTGGTGCGCAGCTGGGTCTGCGCCTGGGCCACCGCATCGGCGCCCGAGACGCCGACCTTGTACTGGTTCTGGGTCATGGTCAGCGAGCGCTCGTAGGCCTGCACCGTGGCCTCAAGCAGGCGCTTCTGCTGGTCAATGACCCGCAGTTGCAGGTAGTTCTGCACCAGCTCCGACTGCAGGCTCAGGCGCATGGCCGCAAGGTCGGCGAGGCTGGCCTGGGCGCTGCCCTTGTCGGCTTCCAGGCCGCGGCGCAGCTTGCCCCACACGTCGGCTTCCCAGCTGACGTTGGCCTGGGCCGAGTAGCTGTTGCGAATGCCGCTGCCGGCGCTGCCCAGGCTGCTGTTGCTGTTGCTGCTGCCGGCGCCCTGGCCGGAGCGGGTCTTGCTGGCGCTGAGGTCGACGGTGGGGAAGAACGCGCCACGCGCGCTCTTCACCAGCGCCTGGGCCTGGCGGTACTGGGCTTCATATTGCGCCACGGTCTGGTTGGCGTGGTTCAGGCGCTCCACCAGGCCGTTGAGCTGGGTGTCGCCGTACACTTCCCACCAGGCACCGCGGGCCAGGGCGTCGCTGGGCTGCGCCTGGCGCCAGCCCTGGGCTTCCTTGAACTGCGCCGGCGCGGCCACGTCCGGGCGCTTGTAGTCGGGCCCCACGGCGCAGCCGCCCAGCAGCAGGCCAGTGAGCATCAGCGCGCTCAGGCCCAGGTTGAGCAGGCGCGAGCCGCGGGCGGTGGCCATCTGGCAGGTCAAGGGGCGCAGCAGCACGGTCGGCTTGTTCATAGCGGGGTTTCCAGGGATGCATCGGTACGCACGCCGCGCCAGCGGTTGACCCGGTGGCGCAGGCGATCAAGGTAGAGGTAGACCACCGGGGTGGTGTACAGGGTCAGGATCTGGCTGAAGATCAGCCCGCCGATGATGGCCAGGCCCAGCGGCTGGCGCATCTCCGCGCCCTCGGTGCCGCCGATCAGCAGCGGCAGCGCGCCAAGGATGGCCGCCAGCGTGGTCATCAGGATCGGCCGCAGGCGTTGCAGGCAGGCCTGGCGAATCGAGTCGAACGGGCCCATGCCCTGCTCGCGCTCCAGCTGCAGCGCCAGGTCGATCATCAAAATGGCGTTTTTCTTCACCACGCCGATCAGCAGGAACAGCCCCAGCAGCGAGATCAGGCTGAACTCGCCGCCGGTGACGTAGATGCTCAGCAGCGCGCCCACCCCCGCCGACGGCAGCGTGGAGAGAATGGTCAGCGGGTGCACGTAGCTCTCGTAGAGGATACCCAGCACCAGGTACACCAGCACCAGCGAGCCGAGGATCATCCACGGCTGGCTCTTCTGCGCCGCGGCGAAGGCGTCACCGGTGCCAGCCACCTTGACGATGATGTCCTCGGGCAGGCCCAGGGAAGCAATGGCGCGCTCGATGGCGGCGGTGGCGCGGTCCAGGGGCACGCCTTCGGCGAGGTCGAAGGAGATGCTTTCCGAGGCGAACTGGCCCTCGTGGCTGACGCTGTCATCGGCCAGGCTGTTCTCGTAGTGGGCGATGCTCGACAGCGGCACCCGCGCGCCGGCGGAGTTGATCACCTGCACCTGGTCGAGGGTGACCGGGTCCTGGGCGTACTTGGGGTTGATCTCCATCACCACTTCGTACTGGTTGAGGCTGTCGTAGATGGTGGAGATCTGCCGCTGGCTGTAGGCGTTGTTGAGCACCCCGGTCACGGTGCTCATGTCGATACCCAGGCGCTTGGCCTGGTCGCGGTCCACCACCAGGGTCACCTGGGGCGCGCCGCGGCCTTCGCGGGCGTCGATGGAGGTCAGCTCCGGCAGGCGCTTGAACGCCTCGGTGATTTTCGGGTACCAGGTGCGCAGCGCGGCCAGGTCGCCGCTCTGGATGATGTACTGGTACTGGTTGGTGGTCTGGTCGCGGGCGCCGCCGAACTGCAGGTCCTGGTCGGCCATCAGCATCAGCCGCGCACCGGGCACCTTGGGCAGGTTCTTGCGCAGGCGCTCGATGACCTGCTGGGCGTTGACGTCGCGCTCCTTGATGGGCTTGAGGCGCACCAGGATGGTGGCGTTGTTGGTGCCGTTGTTGCCGCCGATGAAGCCGGCGACGCTGAGCACCGCCGGGTCGGCGATGATGGCGCGGCGGAAGGCTTCCATCTTCGGCTGCATGACGGTGAACGACAGGCCGTCGTCGCCGCGCACGAAGCCCATCAGCTGGCCGGTGTCCTGCTGGGGCATGAAGGTCTTGGGCACCACCACGTACAGGGCGATGTTGACGCCGATGGTGACCACCAGGCTGATCAGGGTCAGCCGCCGGTGCGCCAGGGCCCAGCCCAGGGTGCGGTCGTAGCCGCGCACCATGGCCTCGTGCACGCGGTTGCTCCAGCGCTGCAGGCGGGTTTCATGGCCGTGGTCGTGGGGCTTGAGCCAGCGCGCGCAGAGCATCGGCGTGAGGGTCAGCGACACCAGCAGCGACACCACGATGGCCGCCGACAGGGTGATGGAGAACTCGCGGAACAGCTTCTCGATGATGCCGCCCATGAACAAAATCGACATGAACACCGCCACCAGCGAGGCGTTCATCGCCAGCAGGGTGAAGCCCACTTCCCGGGCGCCCCGGTAGGCGGCCTTCATGGGCGCCATGCCGGCGTTGATGTGCCGCGCGATGTTCTCCAGCACCACGATGGCGTCGTCCACCACCAGCCCCGTGGCCAGGATCAGCGCCATCAGCGACAGGTTGTTCAGCGAGAAGCCCCACAGGTACATGATGGCGAAGGTGCCCACCAGCGACACCGGCACCGCCAGGGTGGGGATCAGCGAGGCGCGCCAGTCGGCCAGGAACAGGTACACCACCAGCACCACCAGGGCCACGGCGATCAGCAGGGTGCTCTCGGCCTCGTGCAGGGTGGCGGTGATCACCGGCGAGCGGTCCATGGCGATGTTCAGCCGCACGCTGGCCGGCAGCACCGCTTGCAGGGCCGGCAGCTGCGCCTTGATCTGCGCCACGGTCTTGATGATGTTGGCGCCGGCCTGGCGGTTGATCACCAGCAGCACGGCCGCGTCGTCGTTGAAGAAGCCGGCGTTGTAGCGGTCTTCCACGCCGTCGGTGAGCTTGGCCACGTCGCTCAGGCGCAGGGCCGAGCCGTTCTGGTAGCGAATGATCAGCGGGCCGTAGTCCTTGGCCTTTTCCAGCTGGTCGTTGGCCTGCACCTGCCAGTTGTGCTCGCCGCTTTCGACGAAACCCTTGGGCCGGCGCACGTTGGCGTTGGCGATGGTGGTGCGCACCTCGTCCAGGGCCACGCCGTACTGGTTGAGCAGGTTGGGCTCGACCTCCACGCGCACCGCCGGCAGCGAGCTGCCGCCGATCTGCACCTCCCCTACCCCGTCCACCTGGGACAGGCTCTGGGACAGGATGGTGGACGCCAGGTCGTACAGCTGGCCCTTCTGCAGCACGTCGGAGGTCAGCGACAGCACCATGATCGGTGCCTGCGCCGGGTTGACCTTCTTGTAGGTGGGCATGCTGCGCATGCCGCTGGGCAGCAGCGGCCGCGAGGCGTTGATGGCCGCCTGCACCTCACGGGCGGCGCCGTTGATGTCGCGGTCCATGTCGAACTGCAGGATCACCCGCGTCGAGCCCTGGCTGGAGCGGCTGTTCATGTTGCTGACGCCGGAAATGCTGCCAAAGGCGCGCTCCAGCGGCGTGGCCACCGTGGAGGCCATGACCTCGGGGCTGGCGCCGGCGAGGTTGGCCGACACCACGATCACCGGAAAGTCCATCTGCGGCAGCGGCGACACCGGCAGCAGGCCGAAGCTGACGCCACCCAGCAGCATCACCGCGACGCTGAGCAGCATGGTCGCCACCGAGCGGCGAATGAAGGGGGCCGACAGGTTCATGCCGACGCCTGCGGTTCAGCGGCCGGTGCCTTGCGCCAGCGGCGCCCCAGGCGGTCGAAGTACAGGTAGATCACCGGGGTGGTGAACAGCGTCAGCACCTGGCTCACCAGCAGCCCGCCCACCATCACCAGGCCCAGCGGCTGGCGCAATTCTGCGCCCGAACCACCGGCCAGCATCAGCGGCACGGCGCCGAACAGCGCGGCCATGGTGGTCATCAGGATGGGCCGGAAGCGCAGCAGCGCCGCCTGGTAAATGGCGGTCTGCGGGTCCAGGCCCTGGTTGCGCTCGGCGTCCAGGGCGAAGTCGATCATCATGATCGCGTTCTTCTTGACGATGCCGATCAGCAGGATGATGCCGATGATGGCGATCATCCCCAGGTCATTGCCGCTCAGCAGCAGCGCCAGCAAGGCGCCCACCGCCGCCGAGGGCAGCGTGGAGAGGATGGTGATGGGGTGGATGTAGCTCTCGTAGAGAATGCCCAGCACGATGTACATGGTCACCACCGCCGCCAGAATCAGCAGCAGCGTGCTCGACAGCGACGCCTGGAACGCCTGGGCCGCGCCCTGGAACTGGGTCTGCACGCCAATCGGCATGCCGATGTCCTTCTGCACCTGCTCGATCAGCGCTACCGCCTGGCCCAGGGCCACGCCCGGCGCCAGGTTGAACGAGACCATCACCGCCGGGAACTGGCCGATGTGCGAGATGGCCAGCTGCGCCTGGCGCTGCTCGATATGCGCCAGGCTCGACAGGCGCACCTGGGTGCTGTTGGTCACCGGCAACGACGAGCTGGCACCGGTGAGGGTGCTGGACACGGTCTGGTTGATGGCGCTGTCGCTGGGCGTGCTCTTGACGTAGATCTGCTCCAGCGCCTGCGGACCGATCACCGAGGCGTTGGCCGCCTGCAGCACCACGCGGTACTGGCTGGCCTGGGTGTAGATGGTGGAAATCTGCCGTTGGCCGAAGGCGTCGTACAGGGCGTTGGTGATGTCGGCGACGTTGACGCCCAGGCGCTTGGCCTGGTCGCGATCGATCACCAGGTACACCTGCAGGCCCTTGTCCTGCAGGTCGCTGGCCACGTCGGTGAGCTGCGGCTGCTGGCGCAGGGCATCCACCAGCTTGCCGCTCCACTGGCTGAGCAGCTCGGCATCGGGCGACGACAGGCTGAACTGGTACTGGGTGCGGCTGACCCGGTCCTCGATGGTCAGGTCCTGCACCGGTTGCATGAACAGGCGCATGCCCACCAGCTTGTCGGCTTCCGGCTGGATGTTGGCGATGACTTCACTGGCGGTGTGGCTGCGCTGGCCCAGGGGCTTGAGGTTGATCAGCATGCGCCCGCTGTTGAGCGTGGCGTTGTCGCCGTCCACGCCGATATAGGAAGACAGGCTCTCGACGTCCGGGTCCTGCAGCACGATGGCCGCCAAGTCCTGCTGGCGCTGGCTCATGGCGCTGAAGGAGATCGACTGCGGCGCCTCGGTGATGCCCTGGATCACCCCGGTGTCCTGCACCGGGAAGAAGCCCTTGGGCACCACCATATAAAGGAACACGGTGAGGCCCAGGGTGGCCAGGGCCACCAGCAGGGTCAGCGGCTGGTGGCGCAGCACCCACTGCAGCTTGCGGCCGTAGGCCTCGATCAGCCAGTCGATCCAGGCGCCGCTGGCGCGGTAGAAGCGCGTCTGCTCCTCGGGCTTGGGCTCGCGCTTGAGCAGGCGCGCGCACATCATCGGCGTCAGCGTCAGCGAGACCACCAGCGAAATCAGGATGGCCACCGCCAGGGTGATGGCGAACTCGCGGAACAGCCGCCCCACCACGTCGGCCATGAACAGCAGCGGGATCAGCACGGCGATCAGCGAGAAGGTCAGCGACAGCAGCGTGAAACCGATCTGCCGGGCGCCCTTGAGCGCCGCCTGCAGCGGCGTCTCGCCCTCCTCGATATGGCGGGAGATGTTCTCCAGCATGACGATGGCGTCGTCCACCACGAAACCGGTGGCGATGGTCATGGCCATCAGCGTCAGGTTGTTGATGGAGAAACCGGCCAGGTACATGACGCCAAAGGTGCCGATCAGCGACAGCGGCACCGCCACCGATGGAATGATCGTGGCGCTGAAACGGCGCAGGAACAGGAAGGTCACCAGCACCACCAGGCCGATGGAGAACAGCAGCTCGTGCTGCACGTCGGCCACCGAGGCGCGGATGGTCTGGGTGCGGTCGGTGAGCACCGCCACGTCCAGGCCCGCCGGCAGGTTGTCGGTGATCGACGGCAGCACCGCCTTGATGCGGTCCACCACTTCAATCACGTTGGCACCGGGCTGGCGCTGGATGTTGAGCAGCACCGCCTGGTTCTTGTTGGCCCAGGCCGCCAGGCGCTCGTTCTCGGCGCCGTTGACGATGGTCGACACGTCCTTCAGGCGCAGCGGCGCGCCGTTGCGGTAGCTGAGGATGAGGTTGGCGTATTCCTCGGGCGAGACCATCTGGTCGTTGGCGTCGAGCATCGACACCCGCGTGGGGCCGTCGAAGTTGCCCTTGGGCTGGTTGACGTTGGAGGCGGCGATCAGCGTGCGCACGTCGGCCAGGTTCAGGCCGTTAGCGGCCAGGGCCTCGGGGTTGACCTTGATGCGCACCGCCTGGCGCTGGCCGCCGGCGATGGAGACCATGCCGACGCCGGTGATCTGGGCGATTTTCTGCGCCATGCGCGTGTCGACCAGGTCGTTGAGCTTGGGCAGCAGCATGGTTTTCGAGCTGATGGCCAGGGTCAGCACCGGGGTGTCGGCCGGGTTGACCTTGTTGTACACCGGCGGTGCCGGCAGGTCGGTGGGCAGCAGGTTGGTGGCGGCGTTGATGGCCGCCTGCACCTGCTGCTCGGCAACGTCCATGTTGATGTCGAGGCTGAAGCGCAGGGTCAGCACCGAGGCGCCGCCGGAACTGGTGGAGGCCATCTGGGTGAGCCCGGGCATCTGCCCGAACTGGCGCTCCAGCGGCGCGGTCACGGCGCTGGTCATCACTTGCGGGCTGGCGCCGGGGTACAGGGTCATGACCCGGATGGTCGGGTAGTCGACCTGGGGCAGCGCCGACACCGGCAGCAGGCGGTAGGCGATCAGGCCGGCCAGGATAATGGCCAGCATGCTCAGCGTAGTGGCTACCGGACGCAGGATGAACAGCCGCGACAGATTCATACGCCCGCCTTGCTCCGGTGGCCGTTGCCGGCCTGCTTGCCGGCGGCGTCTTCACCCTTGAGATGCTCGCCTGGGGTGGTGGGCACCTGGCCTGGGTCATTGACCACTTCCACGCTGCTGCCGTCACGCAGGCGGTCGGTGCCTTCCAGCACCACGCGGTCGCCCTTGGCCAGGCCGTCCTCGACCACCGTGACAGTGCCGTCGGAGGCGCCGATCTTCAGCTGGCGAATGCGCACCTTGTCGTTGCCGTCCATGGCGTAGACGAAGGTGCCGTTGGTGCCGAACTGCACGGCGGCCGAGGGCGCCAGCACCACGTCCTTGAGGGTGTCGGACAGCAGGTGGACGTTGACGAACTGGTTGGGGAACAGCGCCAGGTCCTTGTTATCGAAGTAGGCCTTGAACTTCAGGGTGCCGGTGGTGGTGTCGATCTGGTTGTCGATGCTGTGCAGCACGCCCGTGGCCTGCTGGGCGCGGTCGCCGCGGTCCCAGGCTTCCACCGGCAGGGTGGCGCCGCTGCGCACGCGCGCCAGCACCGGGTCGAGGGTGGTCTCGGGCAGGGTGAAGATCACGCTGATGGGCTGCACCTGGGTGATCACCGCCAGGGCGGTGGTGTCGTTGGCGGCCACCAGGTTGCCCACGTCCAGCTGGCGCAGGCCCACACGGCCGCTGATGGGCGCGCGGATCTGGGTGAATTCCAGATTGAGCTTGGCGTTGTTGACGTTGGCCTGGTCGGTGAGCAGCGTGCCCTGGTACTGGCCCACCAGCGCCTCGGCGGTGTCCAGGGTCTGCTTGGCGATGCTGTCCTGGGCGAACAGCTCTTTATAGCGTTGCAGGTCGCGCTGGGCGTTCTTCAACTGCGACTGGTCCTGGGCCAGGGTGCCCTGGGCCTGCTGCAGGGCAATTTCATACGGACGCGGGTCGATCACCGCCAGCAGGTCGCCGGCCTTGACCATCTGCCCTTCCTGGAACGCCACCTTCACCAGCTCCCCGGCCACACGGCTGCGCACGCTGATGGTGTTGGTGGCGGTCACCGTGCCCAGGGCTTTCAAATAGACCGGGAAGTCGCCCACGGTAGCCGGGGCCACCCGCACCGGCGTCGGCCCACTGGCCGGGCCGAAGCCTGGGCGCATGGGGTTGCCGCCGGGCCGCCCGCCATGGGGCCGGCCTTTCTCGGGCGGGCCGCCGGCTTCATGCTGCTGGGCCGGCGAATGCTGCGCACGCCAGTACAGGCCCGCGGCAATCAGCAGGATCAGGATCAGCAGGCCGAACAGCCAACGGGGAAAGGTGCGGGAACCGGCGGGTTGCATGGAATGATCGACCATTATTGAAAGTGGGTATGTCGGGAGGCTGGAACGATAATCATTGTTGCGAATATTGCAAAGTGCCTTTACCCGCTATTTACGTAGGACGCGTTTATGCCGTGTTTCGTCCAGAAAAGAAAACGGCCTGGGGGATGCCAGGCCGTTTCTTTATTACTGCATGTAACGGACCACTGGACGCCACCCATCCCGTAGCCGCTGCCGCAGGCTGCGCTGGCCCTCCCCTACACTGAAAATCTCCAGCGTACTGAGGGCCAGCGCAGCCTGGCGGCAGCGGCTACAGGCGAAGTGCCTGGTCCTGGGTGTTACTTCAATACTGCCAGGGCAGCATCGTAGTTCGGCTCTTCGGCAATTTCGCCGACCAGCTCGGTGTGCAGCACGTTGTCGTTCTCGTCCAGCACCACCACGGCACGGGCAGTCAGGCCGGCCAGCGGGCCGTCGGCCAGGGCAACGCCGTAGGCTTCCTTGAACTCGGCGCCACGCAGGGTCGACAGGTTCTGCACGTTTTCCAGGCCTTCGGCGCCGCAGAAGCGGGCCTGGGCGAATGGCAGGTCGGCGGAGATGCACAGCACCACGGTGTTGGCCAGTTCGCTGGCCTGGGCGTTGAACTTGCGTACCGAGGTAGCGCAGGTCGGGGTGTCAACGCTTGGGAAGATGTTCAGCACTTTGCGCTTGCCGGCAAAGCTTGCCAGGGTCACGTCGGCCAGGTTGCCGGCAACCAGCGAGAACGCAGGCGCCTTGGCGCCGACTTTCGGCAGTTCGCCCTTGACCTGGACCGGGTTGCCTTTGAGCGTCACTTGAGCCATGAACGGAATCCTTCTGCGATATGGAATAAAGGAACGAAGTTAACCACGAATCCCTTCCACAGCAAATGCGTTAATACCGTAGCCGCTGCCGCAGGCTGCGCTGGCCCCCAGCCTCACTGAAAATCTTCAGTGCACTCGCGGGCCCCCGCAGCCTGGCGGCA
>NZ_JBWGIG010000076.1:0-3663 GCF_056312595.1 Pseudomonas sp. GYB4201
TCCTTTGCGTACACTTCTGCTAAGTTGTACGATGACTTCGCCCGCTTCGCACAACAATTACCCCAGGAGCTCCCATGACCCAGCCCACCCCAGTCCTTATCGCAGGCCCCTTGCTGCCCAGCCTGCAAACAGCAGTAGACACCCATTTCGCCGCCACCCACTACTGGGAACTGGCCGACCAGCAGGCCTGGCTGCAGGCCCACGGCGCCAGCATCAAGGCCCTGGTCACCAGCGGCGTGTACGGCGCCAGCGCGGCGTTGTTGGGGCAGTTGCCCAACCTGGAGGCCATCTTCAGCTTCGGCGTGGGCTATGACGCCATTGCCGTGGACGTGGCCCGCGACCGCGGCATCGTGGTCACCAACACCCCGCAGGTGCTGGACGATTGTGTGGCGGACACGGCCATGGGCCTGATTCTCGACACCTTGCGCCGCTTCACCGAGGCCGACCGCTACGTGCGTGCCGGCAAGTGGCCCCAGGCGCGCTTCCCGGTAGCGGTGAAGGTCGGCGGCAAGAAGCTGGGCATCGTTGGCCTGGGCAACATCGGCCAGGCCATCGCCAAACGGGCGGCGGCGTTCGACATGGAGATCCTGTACCACAACCGCAGCCCCAAGGCGGGGGTCGACTACCGCTACTTCGCCGACCTCGACGCCATGATCAGCGCCTGCGACGTGCTGGTGCTGGCAGTGCCGGGCGGCAAGGCCACCGACCGCCTGATCGACGGGCGGCGCCTGGCTTTGCTGGGCAACAAGGGCTTCCTGATCAACATCGCCCGCGGTTCGGTGGTGGACCAGCCGGCGTTGATTGAGGCGCTGCAGCAGGGCACCATCGCCGGCGCCGGCCTGGATGTGTTCGAGGCCGAACCGCAGGTGCCCGAAAGCCTGTTGGCGATGGACAACGTGGTGCTGCTGCCCCACGTCGGCAGCGGCACCCAGGAAACCCGCCAGGCCATGGGCGACCTGGTGTGGAAGAACATCGAGGGCTGGTTCTACAACGGCAAGCGCCCGGTCACCCCGGTATAACCCCTTTGCTGTTACGGGGCTTTATTGGGTGAGCAGGCCGTCCACGGTCTGCCGGCACACCTCGCGGGCCTGCTCCAGCACCCGGCGCTTCCACTCATCAGTCTCCACGTAGAACGCTTCGCGTATCTGCTGCTTGATGCGCTGGCGTTGCTCGGCGCCGGTGCGCGGGTGGCGTTGCAGCCACTGTTCGGCGCGCAGCGCCTGCAGCACCTGCGGGCCGGGCTGGGTGCCGTACTCCAGGGTCAGGCCGTTGTACTGGGCCTGGGGGCATTCTTCCATCACGGCCAGGTCGAGGGTGCCACGCAGGTGCGCCGAGGTGGAACTGCCGTCGAAGCTGTTGGTCACCGCAGGGCCCCACCAGGCCTTGGCCCGGGCCAGGTCGTCGGCGCTGGCCGGGCCTTTGTAGATGCGCTCGCCCACGCCCATCGGGCCCAGCCCGGTGTGCAGGTCGATCCAGCCGATGCGCTGGCAGGCCTGGGCGTGTTCGCGCAGCACCTGGCGCACCCGCTGGTTGCTCCAGGTGGGCGCGGTGCCGCTGAAGAACAGCCCGTCGGGGTGGCTCGCCTGGCCGCTGGAGATGGCCGCTTGCAGTGCCTTGCGGCCCTTGCGCAGCACCTGCAGCATCAGCTTCAGTTCGTTGATGCGTGACGGCGGCCACTGCTCGGGCAGCAGCCGCTGGGCGATGGCGGCGTAGCCGGGGTTGGCCGGCTGGGGCTGGCTGAAGTCGAGGAAGTTGCGGTTCAGGTCGACGTTCTCATGGGTCACCCGCCGCAGCCACGAGAAACCGTAGGGGTTGAGCGCGTGCAGGTACAGCACGGCCAGGTCCTGCTGTTCGGTCAGCGCCATCCAGCTGTCGTCGTTCAACAGATCCAGCTGCACCGCCGAGCCACAAAAGCCCTCGATGCCATGGCAGCCGCTGCTGATCACCATCAGGTTGCGCGCGTCGGGCGCGCCCACCCGGCACACGTCCAGGGCCAGGGTTTCATTGTCACTGCCGGTGTGCGGGTGCACGTGCGACTGCACGGCGAGGCCGCGGCGCGCGCAGGCCAGCAGAAACTGTTGGCGCGCCTGGGCGTAGCTTGAAGCAAACACGGAAAGGTTCATGCGAGGGTCCTGGTAGGCAACGAACGGGAACGGCGCGCGCAGGCAGGCGCCGCGCGGGGCAGGCCCGCGCGCCGTGGGTCAAGCAATGGAAAAGAAGGGGGCTCAGCCGGCCCAGCGCGCCTGCAGGGCTTGGCGCGTGCGCGCCGGCGCGATGATCACCAGCCCCAGCGCCGCGCAGACCATGGCGGCCACGCCGATGCCGTGCAGCGCGGTCTCGAAGCCGCGGGCGATGTCACCGTCGAACAGCGTCACCAGCCGGCCCACGGCCCAGGGCGCGAACATGCCCGACAGGGTCATGCTGCCGACGTGGATCGCCAGCATGGCGCCGCGCTGGCGCAGCGGCGAGATGTGCGAGGTGATGGTCATGCCGAAGGCGAACACGCCGTTGAGCAGCACGCCGCCCAGCACGTAGCACACCAGCTTCATGGCCAGCCCGGCGGTCAACGTGCCCAGGGCGCAGAAGGCCAGGCCGCCGAGGATGCAGCAGGCCATGGGCGGCAGCACCAGGCTGCGCTGCACGCTGGCGCCGTTTCTGAGCAGGCGTTGGGACAGCGCCGACAGCAGCAGGTTGATGACGATGATGCTCAAGGTGGCGGCAAACAGCACGTAGCCGGCCTGCATGCTGCCCAGGCCCAGGCCTTTCTGCAGGTACACCGCCGACCAGCTGAACGACAGCGCGTTGGGTAGGTAGGCCAGGAAGCACATCAGCGAGATCCACACGAAGGTGCGGTTGAGCAGCAGGTGCCGGTAGGGCACGGTCGGGCTCGCCGCTTGCGGTGCAGCGCCCTGGCTGCCTTCGGCGCCGAACAGCCACCAGGCCAGCATCCACGCAAGGCTCAGGCCTGCGAGCAGCAGATACGCCGAGCGCCAGCCAAAATGGGCAATGCTGAAGGGCAGGGCGATGGCGCCCAGCAGGCCGCCCAGCATGATCGACACCTGCAGCAGCGACGCCGGCAGCACCTGCTTGTCGGCGGCGTACCACTTGAAGCTGGCGTGCTGGGTAACCGCCGTGCCCGGGCCACAACCGGCGCCCAGCAGCAGGCGGCTGGCAGTTAGCGCCGCCAGGCCATTGGCGAAGGTCACCAGCAGCTGCGCGCTGGTCCACACCAGTGCCATCAGGGTCAGAATCCAGCGGGTGGGAAAGCGGTTGGCGAGGAAGCCCACGGCAATCCCCGACAGCGAATACAGGAAGAAAAACGCGCTGCCGACGAAGCCGAACTGCTCGGCGCTCAGCTGCAGTTCATCAATGATCTGCGGGCCGGCGAAGGCGAAGATGGTCTTGTCCAGCACGCTGATGACCATCACAGCCATCAGCAGGCCGATCACCAGGGGGCGGCGCGGGGGCGCTCTCATGGGAAATCCTTGTGCGGTGGAGTTGCGATGGCCACAGCATGCCCCAGCCCCCTGCGCCTGGATAATCACCTCTGCACATGCGTATCAGGGTTGGTTATGGCGACCGTAGCCGCTGCCGAAGGCTGCGCTGGCCGGTGTGAACACCGGAGATTTTCAGCGAGGCACAGGGCCAGCGCAGCCTGGCGGC
>NZ_JBWGIG010000076.1:3673-11679 GCF_056312595.1 Pseudomonas sp. GYB4201
GTGTCAGGCCAGCTCCGGCGCCTTCACCGCATGCGGGCTCTTGTACACATAGATCAGCTCATCGGCCAGCGCCTTGGCCTCGCGCGTCATCAGCTCCTGGTCGCGGCACACCAGCGAGATGTTCATCGGCGGCACCGGCTCGGTGATCTTCAGCACCTGCAGGCCGTTGGTGAAATTCTGCGTGCGGTCGAGAATGCGCTGCGACCAGTAGCTGACCGCGTCGCTGGTGGCGGCCATCTCGGAAAACAGCACCACCGAGGCGCACTCGATGACGTTGTCGGGCCAGGCGATGGCATGGTGCTCGAACATCATGTTCACCTTGGACTGCTCCATGGAGTCCTGCAGCAGCCAGTCCAGCTCGCGCAGTTCGGCCAGGCTGGTGGCGCCGGCACTGGGGTGGCCAGTGCGCACGGCCAGCACCGCGGGTTGCTCGAACAGCTCCACCCAATGGAAGCCATCGGTGCAGCGCGCGGCGGGCAGGGAGGTCAGGGCCATGTCCAGCAAACCCTCGCGCAGGCCCTCCATCAGCTTGGAAGGGCGCAGCTCGTGGATCTGGATGTGCACCTTTGGGTAACGTTTGCGGTAACGGTTGAGGCTGTTGACGAACTGCGGCCCCGGCGTCACCGGTGACACGCCGATGGACAGCTTGCCGTCCATCACGCCCTTGAGCGTCTCGATTTCCTCGCGCGCACGGCGCACTTCCTCGAGGATCAGGCGTGCGCGGCGCACCAGCCGTTCACCGTACTCGGTGGCGGTGATGCCGCGGTTGGAGCGGATCAGCAGCGGCACGCCCAGCTCCGCTTCCAGTTCCTTGATGCCCTTGGACAGGGCCGGCTGGGAGATATGCAGCAGGCGCGAGGCCTCCTGGATACTGCCGCTTTCACAGATGGAGACCATGGCCCGCAGTTGATGCAACTTCATGAGCACTCGCCGAACTTCAGGATGTTCATGAATTCAAAGCAAAATTCGGGCCTATGACGCGGCCTGGCGGCCGCTGCTACGGGATTCACGAACACCGTAGCAGCGGCCGCCAGGCCGCGTCCGCTTCTAGCGGATGCCGGTCACCCGCAACGCCGACGGGGTGAAGTCCTTGCGGCTCATGGGCACGTTGAAGGTGTAGCCGTTCTTCTCCTCGTTGTGCAGCGAGTTCACCGCATAGCGCCCCGACAGCAGGTCGTAGTGCACTTCGGCGGCAAAGGACGGCGCCTTGACGTTGTAGAAGAAGCTCGCATGGCCCTCCGACACCCGCCACAGCGCGCCGTGGCCGTCGTAGGCCTCGGTCTCGGCGCCTTGCCAGCTGTCTTCGTCGATGTAGATATCACGCCGCGAATAGATATGCCGCTCGCCCGGCTTCAGCGTCGCGGTCAGGTGCCACACCCGGTGCAGCTCGTAGCGGGTCAGGTCCTGGTTGATGTGGCCGGCCTTGACGATGTCGGTGTACTTGAGCGTCGGCGCTTCCAGGCGGTAGCTGTTGTAGGGAATGTACAGCTCCTGCTTGCCCACCAGCTTCCAGTCGAAGCGGTCCGGGGCGCCGTTGAACAGGTCGAAGTCGTCGTAGGTGCGCAAGCCCTCGGCGGCGGGGCTGTCATAGGCCACCTGCGGCGCGCGGCGCACCCGGCGCTGGCCGGCGTTGTACATCCAGGCCTCGCGCGGCTCCTTCACCTGGTCCACGGTCTCGTGCACCAGCAGCACGCCACCGACCATGCGCGCCGGGGCCAGGAACTCCTCGCGGTAGAAGCTGAGGATATTCGCCTGCTCCTGCGGGTCGTAGTCGCTCAGGCCGGTGGGGAAGGCCAGCTCCTGCTTGAGCACGGTGGGGGTGAAGTCGCCGTTGGCCTGGGGCGAGGCCTGCATGACGATGCGTTTCATGGTGTCGCCACGGTAACGGCCGATCAGGTTCCAGATCACCTCCAGGCCGTCCTTGGGAATAGGGAAGGGCACCGCGCCGGGGTGGTAGTGCTCCAGGCCGTTGCCGCCGGCCACCAGCTGGGTGTCGGTGGCGTTCTGGCGGGTGGCGGCCAGGCTCTTGTCGGGCAGGCTCACCGTGCGGTGGCTGGGGTACACCGGAATGCGGTAGCTGTCGGGGTAGCGGGCGAACAGCGCCAGCTGGCCCGGGGTGAGCTTGTCCTTGTACTGCGCGGCGTTGGCCTGGGTGATCACGAACAGCGGCTTCTCGCTGGCGAACGGGTCGGCCAGGAAGCCGTCGGCGTCGACCTTGCCGGCGTTCACCGGCAGGCCGCCGGTCCAGGCCGGGATGCTGCCGTCGGCGTTGCCGGCCTTCTGCGCGCCCACCGGGGTGAGGTCGGCGCCCAGGCGCGCGGCCTGGTCGGCGGTCACCGCGGCGTGCACGTGGGACGCCAGCAAGCACAGGCTCAGGGTAAACAGGTGCAAGTGTTTCATCGGGTACCTCGCAGGATCAGAAGCTGACGCCGACGCTCAAGGCGACGAAGTCACGGTCAGTGTTGGTGTTGTAATCGCCGCCGAAGAAGTTGGTGTAGCTGAGGCTGGCGGTGTACTTGGTCAGGTAGTCGGCATCCACGCCCACGCTGATGGCCTTGCTGCCCTCGGTGAAGGTCGGGCCGTTGCCGCGCACGTCGTGGGAGAAGGTGATGTTGGGCTTGAGGTTGACCCCGGCGAACACGTCGCTGTATTCCTCCACCGCGCGCAGGCGGTAGCCCCACGAGATCGGCGTGTAGTAGCCCTTGCTGTTGCACTGGCCGGGGTTGGAGCTGTTCAGCGCCTGGCAGATGGCGTTGCCCGACAGCCCGCCCAGCAGCAGGGCGGTGCCGGCGTCGGCCAGCGCGCCGTTGCCGTAGACGCTGCTGCGGCCAAAGCGCAGGTCCGAGCCGTCGGTGGCGCCCAGGCCGCTGATGTAGCCCATGCCCACTTCGCCCACCAGGCTCAGGCGGTCGCCGCCCAGCACGTGGTCGAAGGTGCGCACCGCGGTGGTCTGCGCCTGGGTGTAGGGCATGCGCTTGTAGCCCTGGATGGTCGAGCCGTAGGCCGAGCTGGCCCAGCCGCTGCTGAAAATCGGCAGGCCGGCGTTGACCAGCGCGCTGGTGGCGGCCGAACCGAGCACGGCGGCGTTGGAGACGTCGCTGGCGTTGAGCGACATGGGCATGTTCGGCCGGTAGCTGATCTCGCCCGACAGCGCCGTGGCGCCGACGTTGGTGGCGAAGCTCAGGCCGTACAGGTGGATGTCCTCGGGGTAGGTGAGGTAGTAGGTGGCGGTGCTCACGCCGCCCTTGCCGCTCAGCCCGCCCACCGGGTCGGCCAGCGCGCCTTTGCCCACGGTCCAGTTGAACTCGGGGTTGCGCGCGTGATAGTTGAGGGCGTAGAAGCCGAACTCGGTGTCGTTGAGCTGTGGCACGGTCCAGTGCAGCGACACGCCGAACTGGCCGCTGTTGCGCGCATCGTCGTCACTGCCGCGCGGCACGTAGCCGTAGTTGCTGGCCGTGCGGTCGAAGTCGCTGCCGTTGATGGTCATGCCCTGGGTGCAGCCCTTGGCGGCCACGTCGCTGCCGAAGAAGGTGCCGCAGTTGTCCAGCTCGGTCTTCTGCCACGTCAGCTGGTAGAAGGCTTCCACCGACAGGTTGTCGCTCAGGCCTTGGCTGACGTACAGCATGTTCACCGGGATCAGCCCCTCCTTGACCTCGGAGCCGGGGCGGCGCAGGGCCGAGACGTCCACCGGGTTGATGGCGTTGATGGAGTTGCCGATGAAGGTGCTCTCGCCCCAGCTGACCACCTGCTTGCCGGCGCGCACGCTGCCCGGCAGGTCGGCAATGCTGTAGTTGTGGTACACGAAGGCGTCGAGAATCTCTGCGCCCTGGCCCTTGGCGGCTTCGTCGCGGCCGCTGTCGTCAATGTCGTAGAGGTGCGTGTTGCCGTGCTCCACGGCGTAGTCGTACCAGTACTTGGCGCGGATGAACACGCCGCTGTCCTGGTACTTCAGCTGCAGGTCGTGCACGCCCTTGAAGATCTCCGAAAACGCCTGGCCCTTCTTGAAGTTCAGGCGTCCGTCGTCGCTGGTGCGGGTGGCGGCGTGGCCGCCGTTGGCGGTGCCGATGAACTGCTTGTCCGGGTTGGCGGTGCCGAAGCTGGCGCCGATGGACAGCGTCGAGTCCAGGTGGCCCTCGATGTCGCCGATGCTGAAATCCGCCGCCATGGCCGGCGCGGCGCCGGCAAGGGCCACGGCCATTGCCAGGGTGTGGGGATACAGTGTCCCCAAGGTTTTTATCGTGTTCACGCTGCTCTCCCCCAAAACCTGCATGGCTAAGACGCGGGGTCAGTTGCCCCGCTGGCTGCTGGTGATATCCCCTGTGCTCCAGGTCTGCCGCATGGTAGGGAGCGCGCCGGGTTCTGCCTTCCAGCAAATTCTTATGCCTATAGCCAAAGGTGAAGTGCGTGGGCCAGGGGCGGCTCCCTAGAATGGCCCCGGGCCGCGCCCTGGGGGTGGCGGCGACAGTCATGGGAGCGAGTGCGGTGGCGAGGCAGCGGTTGAGGGTGGGCAAGGGGGGCGCCTGGTGGCTGGCGCTGGTGATGGCCGGGGCCGTGCAGGCCGGCGAACTGCCACGGGCGGCGTCGGGGTTGTTGACCGACGTCGCCAGCGTCGGCACGCGGCAGGTGGCGGTGGGCGAGCGCGGCCATGTGCTGCTGTCCGATGACCAGGGCCGCAGCTGGCGCCAGGCGAGCGTGCCGAGCCAGCAACTGCTGACGGCGGTGTACTTCGTCGATGCCCAGCACGGCTGGGCGGTGGGGCACGACGCGCAGATCCTCGCCACGGCCGACGGCGGCGCCACCTGGGCCCTGCAGTTCCAGGACCCGGCCCGCCAGGCGCCGCTGCTGGGGGTGTGGTTCGAGAACGTCAGCCACGGTTTCGCCGTGGGCGCCTACGGTGCGCTGCTGGTGACCGAGGACGGCGGCAGCCACTGGCAGGACGCCAGCGCACGGCTGGACAACCCCGACCAGTTGCACCTCAACGCCATTGCCGCGGTGAAGGACGCTGGCCTGGTGATCGTCGGCGAGCAGGGCCTGCTGTTCCGTTCCGCGGACGGCGGTGCCAGCTGGCAGCGCCTGCAAGGCCCCTACGAGGGCACGCTGTTCGGCGCCGTCGCCACCGCCCAGGCCCGCACCTTGCTGGTGTTCGGCCTGCGCGGCCATGTGTTCCGTTCCACTGACTTCGGTGACAGCTGGCAAACCATCGCCGTGCAGGGCGAACGCGGGCCGCTGGACGCCGGCCTGGCCAACGCCCGGCTGTTGCACGACGGCACGCTGGTGCTGGTGGGCGAGGGCGGCACGGTGCTGCGCAGCGTCGACGACGGCCAGCGCTTCAGCCGCGTCACCCGCCCGGACCGCCAGGCCCTGGCAGCCGCGGCAGCCGCTGGCGACGGCCTGCTGCTGGTAGGCGAAAACGGTGCGCATCGCGCGAACATCAACGGCAGCGAGGCCGTGCAACCATGAGCATTCAGCAACGCTTCCCGGCACCCCAGGGCACCCTGCTGGAACGCCTGATCTTCAACAACCGCCCCGCGGTCATCATCCTCTGCCTGCTCGCCAGCCTCTTCCTGTTCTGGCAAGCCACGCAGATCCGCCCCTCCACCAGCTTCGAGAAGATGATCCCGCTCAAGCACCCGTTCATCCAGCGCATGCTCGAGCACCGCAACGACCTGGCCAACCTGGGCAACACCGTGCGTATCTCGGTGGAGGCGGTGAACGGCGACATCTTCAACAAGGACTACATGGAGACCCTGCGCCAGATCAACGACGAGGCGTTCTACATTCCCGGCGTCGACCGCTCGGGCATGAAGTCGCTGTGGAGCCCCAGCGTGCGCTGGACCGAGGTCACCGAGGAAGGCTTTGCCGGCGGCGAGGTGATCCCGCAGAGCTACAACGGCTCGGCCGACAGCCTCGAATTGCTGCGCAGCAACATCCTCAAGTCCGGCCAGGTGGGGCGGCTGGTGGCCAACGACTTCAAGTCGAGCATCGTCGAGATCCCGCTGCTGGAGTCCTACCCCGACCCCAACGACCAGGGCAAGCTGCTGAACCTGGACTACCAGAAATTTTCCCACAGCCTTGAGGAAAAGATCCGCGACAAGTTCCAGGCGCAGAACCCCAACGTCAAGGTGCACATCGTCGGCTTCGCCAAGAAGGTCGGCGACCTGATCGACGGCCTGATCATGGTGGTGATGTTCTTCGGCGTCGCCTTCGTCATCACCCTGGTGCTGCTGTATTTCTTCACCAACTGCCTGCGCAGCACCATCGCCGTGCTCAGCACCACGCTGGTGGCGGTGGTCTGGCAGCTGGGGCTGATGCACGCGTTCGGCTTCGGCCTGGACCCGTATTCGATGCTGGTGCCGTTCCTGATCTTCGCCATCGGCATCTCCCACGGCGTGCAGAAAATCAACGGCATCGCCCTGCAGTCCAGCGACGCCGACAACGCCCTGACCGCAGCGCGGCGCACCTTCCGCCAGCTGTTTTTGCCGGGCATGATCGCGATCCTGGCCGACGCCGTGGGCTTCATCACCCTGTTGATCATCGACATCGGCGTGATCCGCGAGCTGGCCATCGGCGCCTCGATCGGCGTGGCGGTGATCGTGTTCACCAACCTGATCCTGCTGCCGGTGGCGATTTCCTACGTAGGCATCAGCAAACGCGCCATCGAGCGCAGCAAGAAGGATGCGGTGCGCGAGCACCCGTTCTGGCGTGCGCTGGCGAACTTTGCCAGCCCGAAAGTGGCACCGATTTCCGTGGCGCTGGCGTTGATCGCCCTGGGCGGCGGCCTGTGGTACGGCCACAACCTGAAGATCGGCGACCTCG
Source organism: Pseudomonas sp. GYB4201 (assembly GCF_056312595.1). Classification (NCBI taxonomy): domain Bacteria; kingdom Pseudomonadati; phylum Pseudomonadota; class Gammaproteobacteria; order Pseudomonadales; family Pseudomonadaceae; genus Pseudomonas; species Pseudomonas sp. GYB4201. The sequence continues at coordinate 10,490 of NZ_JBWGIG010000076.1, forward strand.
ACCAGGGCGCGCCGGAACTGCGCCCCGACTCGCGCTACAACCAGGACAACCAGTTCATCATCGACCACTACGCCACCAGCTCCGACGTGCTGGTGGTGATGGTGCAGACCGCCGCCGAAGGCTGCTCGCGCTACGAGACCATGCAGCCGATGGACGAGCTGATGTGGCAGCTGGACAACACCGCCGGGGTGCAGTCGACGGTGTCACTGGTCACGGTGAGCACGCAGGTGATCAAGGGCATGAACGAGGGCAACCTGAAGTGGGAAAGCCTGTCGCGCAACCCCGAGGTGCTCAACAGCTCGGTGGCCCGCGCCGATGGCCTGTACAACGGCAATTGCTCGCTGGCGCCGCTGCTGGTGTTCCTCAACGACCACAAGGCCGAGACCCTCGACCGCGCCGTGGCGGTGATCAAGCAGTTCGCCGCCAGCCATGACAGCGACGGCCTGCAGTTCCAGCTGGCGGCGGGCAACGCCGGCATCGAGGCGGCCACCAACGAGGTGATCAAGCAGGCCGAGCTGACCATCCTGATCCTGGTCTATATCTGCGTGGCGGTGATGTGCCTGATCACCTTCCGCTCGTTCGCCGCGACGCTGTGCATCGTGCTGCCGCTGGTGCTGACCTCGGTGCTGGGCAACGCGCTGATGGCGTTCATGGGCATCGGCGTGAAAGTGGCGACCCTGCCGGTGGTGGCGCTGGGCGTGGGCATTGGCGTGGACTACGGCATCTACATCTACAGCCGCCTGGAAAGCTTCCTGCGTGCGGGCCTGCCGTTGCAGGAGGCCTATTACCAGACGCTGAAATCCACCGGCAAGGCAGTGCTGTTCACCGGCCTGTGCCTGGCGATCGGCGTGTGCACCTGGATCTTCTCGGCCATCAAGTTCCAGGCCGACATGGGCCTGATGCTGACCTTCATGCTGCTGTGGAACATGTTCGGCGCGCTGTGGCTGCTGCCGGCGCTGGCGCGGTTCCTGATGCCCCGGCCGGTATGAACACCACCCGTAGCAGCGGCCGTTAGGCCGCGTCCGGCCGTTGCGCGGTGTGCCTGGGGATGCGCGGGGTGTTTGGACGCGGCCTGCGGCCGCTGCTACGACGGACCTTGCGTAGCAGCAACTGTCTTGAAATGGCGTCGCCTGCATCGCGACTAAAGTCGGCTCCTACACTGTTCGTGGTAGGAGCCGGCCTTGGCCGCG
>NZ_JBWGIG010000077.1:0-9400 GCF_056312595.1 Pseudomonas sp. GYB4201
GCGCCGTGCGGACGGCGCTCGATTTACGCTGCGCCGCAAACCTCAAGCCAATCACCCAGCCACCAGCGTATGGACGCCGCCTGCGGCAGCTGCTACGGGTTGTGGGCGCCCAGCAGTTGATCGGCGAACGCTTGCGCCGCCCACCCCGGCACCTCGTTGCGGCGGGTGATCACGCCGTAATCATCCAGTACCAGCGGGAACGGCAGGTTCAAGCGCGTCAGCCTGCCTGCGCGGATGTCCGGCTCGACCATGGACTCAGCGAGCATCGCCAGCATGGGCGCGGTCTGCAGCAGTTGCAGGGTGGTCTGCATGGAGATGGTCTCCACGGTGTTGCCCGGCGAGGCCATGCCGGCTTCGGCGAAGGCGCGCTCCAGGCGCGCGCGCATGGGGGTGCCAGCGGGGTAGACGATCCACGGCCAATTGCCCAGTTCGGCCAGCGGCAGGTCGCTGTTGCCGGCCAGTGGGTGTTGGCTGCCGGCCACCAGGCACAGCGGCTCGGGGGCCAGGGCGCGGAAGTCGAAGAGCTGGCGGTGGCGGTCGAGGGTGAAACGGGCGATCACCAGGTCCAGCTGCTTGTGCTCCAGCAGGCTCAGCAGGTTGGCGCTGGTGCCTTCCAGCACGTCCAGGGTCAGCAGCGGCCAGCGCTGCTTGATGCCGACGATGGCCTGGGGCAAGGCCTGGGAGGTGGGGGCAAAGATGGTGCCGATTTTCAGCAGGCCGTGGCCGCCCTCGCGCAGGTCGTTGACCTGGCCGACAAAGTGGCGGGCGTCGTTCAGGGCGATTTGGGCGTAGCGCGCCACGTGCACGCCGAGGTCGGTGGGCACCAGACTGCGCGGCAGGCGCTGGAACAGGTCGAAGCCGAGCATTTTTTCTGCCTCGCGCAGCATCTTGCTCACGGCCGGCTGGCTGATGCTCATCTGCTCCGCCGTGGCGTGCATGTTGCGCGTGCGCGCCAGGGTGTCGATCAGCACCAGGTGGCGAAAGCGCAGCCAGTTGCACAGTTGATTGAAGGAAACATCCGCCATGCGATAACCCCCGGTTATTGAACCTTGAGGATATCTCATTGGCGCTTATCGGCAAGGCGTTCTAGTGTTGACCCACAATAACAACAGGATGACCCGCCATGACCGTCACCGGAAAACGCGTTCTCATCACCGCCGCCGCCCAGGGCATCGGCCGCGCCTCGGTGCTGGCCTTTCAGCAGGCCGGCTTTGAGGTGATTGCCACCGATTTGCGCATCGACAGCCTGCGCGATGTGCCCGGCATCCAGGCCCTGGCCCTGGACGTCACCGACGCCCAGGCTGTGCAGCAGCTGACCGCCCAGGTGGGCACCCTCGATGTGCTGTTCAACTGCGCCGGGTTCGTGCACAGCGGCAACCTGCTGGCCTGCGACGACGAGGCCTGGCAGCGTTCCTTCGACCTCAACGTGACCGCCATGTACCGCATGATCCGCGGCGTGCTGCCGGCCATGCTGGCGGCGGGCAGCGGCAGCATCGTCAACATGGCCTCGGTGGCGGGCAGCGTGAAGGCGGTGCCCAACCGCTTCGCCTACTCGGCCAGCAAGGCGGCGGTCATCGGCCTGACCAAATCCGTGGCCGCCGACTACGTGGCCAAGGGCATCCGCTGCAACGCCATCTGCCCCGGCACCGTCGACTCGCCGTCGCTGCGCCAGCGCATCACCGAGCAGGCCCGCGCCGAAGGGCGCAGCGAGGCTGAGGTGTACCAGGCCTTCGTCGCCCGCCAACCCATGGGCCGCCTGGGCACCCCCGAGGAAATCGCCCGGCTGGCGGTGTACCTCGGCTCCGACGCCAGCGCCTACACCACCGGCGGCGTGCACGTCATCGACGGCGGCATGAGCAACTAATCCCCCTGACCAGGAACTGACCATGAAACTGCTGCGTTACGGCCCCAAGGGCCAGGAAAAACCCGGCCTGCTGGACGACCAGGGCCAACTGCGCGACCTCAGCGGCCACGTGCACGACATCGGCGGCGCCACCCTGGAGGCCGCCAGCCTGGCGAAGCTGGCGCAACTGGACGCCCGCAGCCTGCCGGCGGTGCCAGGCAACCCACGCATCGGCCCATGCGTGGGCCAGGTGGGCAAGTTCGTCTGCATCGGCCTGAACTACGCCGACCACGCCGCCGAATCGGGCATGGCGGTGCCCAGCGAACCGGTGATTTTCAACAAGTGGACCAGCGCCATCTGCGGCCCCAACGACAACGTGGAAATACCCCGCGGCTCGAAGAAGACCGACTGGGAAGTGGAGCTGGGCGTGGTGATCGGCAAGGCCGGGCGCTACATCAGCGAGGCCAGTGCCATGGACCACGTGGCCGGCTACTGCGTGATCAACGACGTTTCCGAACGCGAGTGGCAGCTGGAGCGCGGCGGCACCTGGGACAAGGGCAAGGGCTTCGATACCTTCGGCCCCATCGGCCCGTGGCTGGTGACCCGCGATGAAATCGCCGATCCGCACCAGCTGGACCTATGGCTGGAAGTGGACGGCCACCGTTACCAGAACGGCAACACACGCACGCTGGTGTTCCAGATTCCGGCGCTGATCGCCTACTTGAGCCGCTGCATGTCACTGCAGCCGGGGGACATCATCTCCACCGGCACGCCGCCGGGGGTGGGCCTGGGCATCAAGCCCAATCCCGTGTTCCTGCGCCCTGGCCAGGAAATGCGCCTGGGCATCACCGGCCTGGGCGAACAACGCCAACGCACCACCCAAGCCGACTAACCCGTAGCAGCGGCCGCAGGCCGCGTCCCGCGCGCCATAGCGGTGGGACCGGACGCAGCCTTCGGCAGCTGCTACGGGGCATTGAATTCATAAGAACAAGGAAAACATCATGCGCATTTTGATCACCGGTGGCACCGGTTTCATCGGCAAGCAACTGGCCCAGCGCCTACTGGACCTGGGCAGCCTCACCCTGCAAGGCCAAGCCGCCCAGCCCATCGAACGCATCGTGCTGTTCGACGCCTTCGAAGGCGAAGGCGTACCCACAGACCCGCGCGTGGAGGTGATTACCGGCGACGTCAGCGACGCCACCACCCTGGCCCGGGTCACCGACGGCGTGGACCTGGTGTGGCACCTGGCAGCCGTGGTCAGCAGCGCCGCCGAGGCCGATTTCGACCTGGGCATGCAGGTCAACCTGCACGGCCTCATGACCCTGCTCGAGACCCTGCGCCAGCAAGGCCGGCAGCCGCGCGTGGTGTACGCCAGCGGCTTCGCGGTGTTCGGCGGCACGCTGCCGGCGGTGGTCAACGACGACACCGCGCTGACCCCGCAGTCCTCCTATGGCATGCAGAAAGCCGTGGGTGAATTGCTGGTGGCCGACTACGCGCGCAAAGGCTTCATCGACGGCCGCGTGCTGCGCCTGCCGACCATCGCCGTGCGCCCGGGCAAGCCGAACAAGGCCGCCTCGACCTTCTTCAGCTCCATCATCCGCGAGCCGCTGGTGGGCCTGCCCGCCGTGTGCCCGGTGCGCCCCGACACCCAGGTGTACCTGTCGTCGCCGCGCCGCGCGGTGGAAGCGATGCTGCTGGGCATGACCCTGGCCCCCGAGACCCTGGGCAGCCAGCGCGTGATCCCCCTGCCCGGCCTGACCACCACCGTCGCCGACATGGTCAAGGCGCTGGAACGCGTGGCCGGCCCCGAGGCGGTCAAGCTGATTCGCTGGGAACCCGACGCCACCATCCAGCGCATCGTCGAAGGCTGGCCCAGCCGGGTCGAGGCGCCCTACGCCAGCGGCCTGGGCTTCAGCGCCGACGCCGATTTCGACGCCATCGTGCAGGCGCACATCGAGGACACCGCACCCCGCTAGCCGACACCGCTTGCACACGCCCCCACAACAATAACAAGGCGAGGCCACGCGACATGAACACACCCGATCCAGCCATCCTGGACCTTGAAAAACAGACCATCAGGCGCGTGACCAAACGCCTGGTGCCCTTCCTCATCCTGCTGTTCGTGGTGGCCTTCCTGGACCGCACCAACGTCGGTTTCGCCGCGTTGAAAATGAACCAGGACATTGGCATCAACCAGACCATCTATGGCCTGGGCGCTGGGATCTTCTTCCTCGGCTACTTCCTGTTCGAGGTGCCCAGCAACATCATGCTGCACCGCTTCGGCGCGCGGGTGTGGATTGCCCGCATCATGGTCACCTGGGGCCTGATTGCCGGCGCCATGGGCCTGCTGCAGACCGCCGGGCACTTCATCACCTTGCGCGTGCTGCTGGGCATCGCCGAGGCCGGGTTCTTCCCCGGGGTGATCTACCTGCTGTCGCTGTGGTTCCCCAGCCGCTACCGGGCACGGATGATCGCCACCTTCTACCTCGGCGTGCCCATTGCCCAGGTGATTGGCGCACCGCTGTCGGTGGGCCTGATGCAGCTGGGCGACAGCATCGGCGTGGTCGGCTGGCGGCTGATGTACATCGCCGAAGGCGTGCCGGCAATCCTGCTGGGCGTGGTCTGCTACTTCTACCTCACCGACCGCCCCGCCGACGCCCACTGGCTGACGCCGCAACAGCGGCAGTGGCTGATGGACACCCTGGAGCGCGAAGAACGCAGCAAGGCGCTGGCCGTGGACGCCGGCCTGAGCAAGGGCCAGATGATTCGCAAGGCCCTGGGCAACCGCCAGGTGTGGCTGTTGGCGCTGGTGTATTTCGGCATCACCTCGGGCTCCAACGCCATGAACTTCTTCCTGCCCAGCGTGCTGCAGTCGTTCCGCGCCTCGTTCGGCCTGGACCTGGGGCTGATGCAGAACGGCCTGATCAGCGCCATTCCCTACGCCCTGGCGGCGGTGGCAATGATTCTCTGGAGCCGCCGTTCCGACCGCCTGCAGGAGCGCCACTGGCACGCCGGCGGCGCCGCGTTGCTGGCGTCGGTGTCGATCGCCCTGGCGCTGTTGATCAACCAACCGTGGATCATCGTCATCGGCTTCGTGCTGCTGGCCATCGGCGTGTACAGCGCCATTAACGTGTTCTGGGCCGTGCCGGGCCAGGTGCTGACCGGGGTGGGTGCCGCCGCCGGCATCGGCCTGATCAACTCCATCGGCAACCTCAGCGGTTTCTCCGGGCCGTACATCACCGGCCTGCTCTACACCACCACCGGCAGTTACACGCCGGGCTTCCTGGTGATCGCCGCCCTGGTGGGCGCGGCCGGCATCGGCATGATGCTGATGCCCCGCCGCCCGGCACCTGCGGCCGACGCCAACCTGATTGGAGACAAGGCATGAGCCACCCCGTAATCGCCTTCATCGGCACCGGCATCATGGGCGCGCCCATGGTGCGCTGCCTGCTGCGCGCAGGCTTCCCCGTGCGCGCCTGGAACCGCTCGCCGGCCAAGGCCGCCGCGCTGGCTGCCGACGGCGCCCTGGTGCTGGACAGCGCCGCGGCAGCGGCCCAGGGCGCCGACGTACTGATTTGCATGCTCAGCGACGGGCCTACCTGTACCGAGGTGTTGTTTGGCGCCAACGGCGCGGCCCTGGCCCTGCGCCCGGGCGCGCTGGTGGTGGTCATGAGTTCGATACCGGTGGACGCCGCCACCGACCACGCCCGCCGCTGCGCCGAGTTGGGCCTTGCGTACCTGGACGCACCGGTGTCGGGGGGCGAGCGCGGCGCCCGCGAGGGCAACTTGGCGATCATGGCCGGCGGCACGCCGCAGGCGTTCGAACAGGGCCAGGCGGTGCTGGCGGCCATGGGCCGGCCGGTGCTGGTGGGCCCGGCGGGCAGCGGTGAACTGGCCAAGCTGGTGAACCAGCTGATTGTCGCCAGCACCATCGCCACCGTCGCCGAAGGCCTGCTGCTGGCTGAACGCGGCGGCGCCGACCCGGCCAAGGTGCATGAGGCGCTGATGGGCGGCTTCGTTGATTCGCCCATCTGGCGCCAGCACGGCCAGCGCATGATCGACGATGAATTTACCCCCGGCGGCCCGGCCAAATGGCAGCTCAAGGACACCCGCACCGCCCTGGCCCACGCCCACGGCCTGGGCCTGAGCCTGCCGGTGGCGACCCTGGTAGATGGCCTGTTCAGCGCGCTGGTGGACGCCGGCGACGGTGACCTGGACCACGCCGCCCTGATCCGCCAATTGCGCCGCCACAACCAACTGCCTGCCTGACGCCCCGGAGCCTGCCATGAGCCAAACCCCACCCCGTCGCCTGCGCAGCCAACTGTGGTTCGACGACCCCAGCCACGCCGACCTGACCGCGCTGTACACCGAACGCTACATGAACCAGGGCCTGACCCGCGCCGAGTTGCAATCGGGCCGGCCGATTATCGGCATCGCCCAGACCGGCAGCGACCTGACGCCCTGCAACCGCCACCACATCGAGCTGGCCAAGCGGGTCAAGGACGGCATTCGCGACGCTGGCGGCATACCCATGGAATTCCCCGTGCACCCCATCGCCGAGCAGTCGCGCCGGCCCACCGCGGCGCTGGACCGCAACCTCGCCTACCTGGGCCTGGTGGAAGTGCTGCACGGTTACCCGCTGGACGGCGTGGTGCTGACCACCGGCTGCGACAAGACCACCCCGGCGTGCCTGATGGCGGCCGCCACCACCGACCTGCCGTCCATTGTGCTGTCGGGCGGGCCGATGCTGGACGGCTGGCACAAGGGCAAGCTGATCGGCTCGGGCACGGTGCTGTGGCATGCGCGCAACCTGCTGGCCGCTGGTGACATCGACTACGAAGGTTTCATGGAGATGACCACCGCCGCTTCGCCCTCCATCGGCCACTGCAACACCATGGGCACGGCCCTGTCGATGAACGCCCTGGCCGAGGCGCTGGGCATGTCGCTGCCCGGCTGTGCGAGCATTCCCGCGCCGTACCGCGAGCGCGGGCAGATGGCCTACGCCACCGGCCTGCGCATCGTCGACCTGGTGCGCGAGGACGTGCGCCCCTCGCAGATCATGACCCACGCCGCGTTCGAGAACGCCATCGCCGTGGCCTCGGCCCTGGGCGCGTCCACCAACTGCCCACCGCACCTGATCGCCATCGCCCGCCACAGCGGCATCGACCTGAGCCTGGACGACTGGCAGCGGGTGGGCGAAGACGTGCCGCTGCTGGTGAACTGCATGCCCGCCGGCGAATTCCTCGGCGAGGGCTTCCACCGCGCCGGGGGCGTGCCGGCGGTGATGCACGAACTGGACAAGGTCGGCCGCCTGCATCGCGACTGCCGCAGCGTCAGCGGCCGCAGCATGGGCGAGATCGTCGCGGCGGCGCAGACCGTCGACCGCCAGGTGATCCGCAGCTACGAAGAACCGCTCAAGCACCGCGCCGGCTTCATCGTGCTCAGCGGCAACTTCTTCGACAGCGCCATCATGAAGATGTCGGTGGTCGGCGAGGCGTTCCGCAGCACCTATTTGAGCGACCCGCAGCAGCCCAACTGCTTCGACGCCCGCGCCATCGTCTTCGACGGCCCGGAGGACTACCAGGCGCGCATCAACGACCCAGCGCTGGAAGTGGACGAGCGCTGCATCCTGGTGATTCGCGGCTGCGGCACGGTGGGCTACCCCGGCAGCGCCGAGGTGGTGAACATGGCGCCGCCGGCCGAGCTGATCAAGCGCGGCATCGACTCGCTGCCGTGCTTGGGCGATGGCCGCCAGAGCGGCACTTCGGCCAGCCCGTCGATTCTCAACATGTCCCCGGAAGCAGCGGTGGGCGGCGGCCTGGCGCTGCTGCGCACCGGCGACACGCTGCGCATCGACCTCAACAGCCGCAGTGTCAACCTGCTGGTGGACGACGCTACCCTGGACCTGCGGCGCCAGGAGGCGCTGCCGGCCATCCCGGCCTCGCAGACGCCGTGGCAGGAGCTGTACCGGCAGTTGGTGGGGCAACTGTCCACCGGCGGTTGCCTGGAGCCGGCCACGCTGTACTGGCGGGTGATTCCGGAAAACGGCGCGCCGCGCCATTCTCACTGAGTGCAAGGACAGGCTTATGTCACTGACCATTGAAAATTCCCTGCCCCACGACTGGCAACGCGCCACGCTGATTGGCCGCGCCTGGTGCCCCGGCACCATCGCCGGCCCCGCCGTGGTGGTGATTCGCGACGGCCGTGTGCTGGACTGCACCGCCAGCTTCGCCACCGTGAGCGAACTGCTCAACCGCCACGACCCGCTGGCCGCCGTGCGCGGCGCCAGCGGCACCGACCTGGGCAGCGTCGAGGCGCTGCTGGGCAACAGCGGCGAGCAGCGCGACGACCGCCGCCCTTCCCTGCTGGCGCCCATCGACCTGCAGGTAATCAAGGCCGCCGGGGTGACCTTCGCCGCCAGCATGATCGAGCGGGTCATCGAGGAAAAAGCCGCCGGCGACGCGCGCCAGGCCGAGCGTATTCGCGCGCTGGTGCACGAGGTGATCGGCGACAACCTGCGCGACCTGCAACCCGGCTCGCCCCAGGCCATGCAGCTCAAGCAGGTGCTGATCGAACAGCAGATGTGGTCGCAGTACCTGGAGGTGGGCATCGGCCCCGACGCCGAGATTTTCACCAAGGCGCCGGTGCTGGCCGCGGTGGGCAGCGGCAGCGCCATTGGCGTGCACCCCGGCTCGCACTGGAACAACCCTGAGCCCGAGGTGGTGCTGGCGGTGGACAGCCACGGGCGCATTCATGGCGCCACCCTGGGCAATGACGTCAACCTGCGCGACTTCGAGGGCCGCAGCGCCCTGCTGCTGAGCAAGGCCAAGGACAACAACGCCTCGTGCGCGCTGGGGCCGTTCATTCGGCTGTTCGACGAGCATTTCAGCCTAGACGACGTGCGCGGCTGCGAGGTGGGCTTGCGGGTAGAGGGTGAGGACGGCTACGTGTTGCAGGGCCGCAGCTCCATGGCGCAGATCAGCCGCGACCCCGAGGACCTGGCCGGCCAGGCGCTGAACGCCAACCACCAGTACCCCGATGGTTTCGTGCTGTTCCTCGGCACCCTGTTCGCCCCCACCGAGGACCGCGACCAGCCCGGCCAGGGCTTCACCCACAAGGCCGGCGACCGTGTCAGCATCCACAGCCCGGCCCTGGGCGGGTTGCACAACCACGTCACCGGCAGCGACCAGGCGCCGCCATGGACCTTCGGCGTGGCGGCGCTGATGCGCAACCTCTCCCGCCGCGGGTATTTGTAGTCGCAACCCCTCCGTAGCCGCTGCCGCCAGGCTGCGCTGGCCCTGTGCCTCGCTGCAGATCTCCGGGGTTCACGCCGGCCAGCGCAGCCTTCGGCAGCGGCTACGGCGTTGCAACACCCTCCGTAGCCGCTGCCGCCAGGCTGCGCTGGCCCTGTGCCTCGCTGCAGATCTCCGGGGTTCACGCCGGCCAGCGCAGCCTTCGGCAGCGGCTACAACGTTGCAACACCCTCCGTAGCCGCTGCCGCCAGGCTGCGCTGGCCCTGTGCCTCGCTGCAGATCTCCGGGGTGCCCACCGGCCAGC
>NZ_JBWGIG010000078.1:0-7524 GCF_056312595.1 Pseudomonas sp. GYB4201
GACGTCATTGACTGGGCAAGACAGTTGCTAGGCGAATCTGTAGCCGCTGCCGCAGGCTGCGCAGGCCGTCACTCTCGCTGAAGATCTTCAGGGCACTCAGAGGCCAGCGCAGCCTGGCGGCAGCGGCTACGCGAAGTCCTGCGCACATCGCACCTGTAGCAGCGGCCACAGGCCGCGTCCTGGAGCAACGCAGGACCGCCGCGGGACGCAGCCTTCGGCAGCTGCTACGCGAACGTGGATACCCCATAGACCGCGTCGCCTGCATCGCGGCCAAGGCCGGCTCCTACCACGAATAGTGTAGGAGCCGACTTTAGTCGCGATGCAGACGACGTCATTTCAAGACAGTTGCTGCTACGTGGTTTGTTGTGGTGCCCTTGTTTAGCGCAGGTGCACCTGGCCGGGGCGCAATCCCCGGGCGTGTTCGGCGGCGGCCTCGCGTGCCAGGCCTACCAGGCTTTCCACGGTCTCCAGGCCGACGCCGGCGCGCCAGCTGGCGAACATCTCAAGGTCCGCCGGGGCCGGTTGCACGTCCAGGCACTGCAGGCTGCCGGCAGCCAGCGCGCTGCTGACCAGCGCCGGGGGCAGGGCGGCGATGCCGAAGTCCTCGGCCAGCAGGCGTTCCATGGCTGCCACCGAGTTGATGCAGCACAACCGTGGTGCACGCAGGCCGTGGGCGTGCAGCAGGCCGAGCAGGTCCTGGTGCGGGCGCGAGTGACGGGAAAAGGTGATCAGTCGCTGGTTGGCCAGCAGCGCCAGGCTGTCGGCCTGGTGGGCGCTGCCGGGGCGGGCCAGCCAGGCCATGGGGTAGCTGGCCAGGTGGGCATTGCGCAAGCCCTCGTCGGGCAGCGGGTCGGTCTGCAGCACCAGGTCCAGCTGGCCGCGCCGCAACTGCTCGGCCAGGTTGCGCGCGGTGTCGGCCTGCAGGTCCAACTCCAGGGCCGGGCGCAGGGCGTCGATGCGCTGGATGAACGGCCCCAGCCAGGTGTGGATCACGCTTTCCATCACCCCCACGCGCACCCGCCCGGGGTGGCCGGCGTCCACCGCCTGGCGCAGCGCCTGGGTGCTGTCCAGCACCTGCTCGGCATAGCTGAGCAGGGCCTGGCCGCGCGGGGTCACGGTGGCGCCGCGGGCGTCGCGCTCGAACAGGCGCACGCCCAGTTCGTCCTCCAGCGCGGCGATGCGGTTGGACACCGCCGCCTGGGTGCTGAACAGCTTCTGCGCGGCCAGCCGGAAACTGCCCAGGCGCGCGACCCAGATAAAGGTTTCGAGGAACTTGAGGTTCATGGCGGCGGCTTCCGGCGGGCGGGCGTTCATCATAGCGGTGATCGACTTTGTTTATCACCTGTACCGCGAATAATCCGTTGGACCCTGCACGGGCGGCGTGTGAACAATTTACCCATCAGCTACCTGCGGAGTGCTCCCCATGAAACGCCCCTTGCTCAACTGCGATATCGGCGAAAGCTTTGGCGCCTGGTCCATGGGCCTGGACGCCGAGGTGATGCCGCTGATCGACTGCGCCAACATCGCCTGCGGCTACCACGCCGGCGACCCCGGCACCATGCGCCGCACCGTGGCCCTGGCCGCGAGCCACCAGGTGCGCATCGGCGCGCACCCGGCGTACCCCGACCTGGTGGGCTTCGGCCGGCGCAGCATGGCCTGCTCGGCGCAGGAGATCGAAGACCTGGTGCTTTACCAGGTCGGCGCCCTGGACGCCATGTGCCGTGCCGAGGGCAGCCGCGTGCAATACGTCAAGCCTCATGGCGCGCTGTACAACGACATGATGGCCGACCCGGTGCGCCTGGGCGCGGTGATGCGTGCCGTGCGCGCCTTCGACCCGCAGCTGCCGCTGATGCTGATGGCCACCGCCGACACCCGCGCCAGCCAGGCGCTGGCCGATGAACTGGGCCTGCAACTGTGGTTCGAAGCCTTCGCCGACCGTGCCTACGAGCCCGACGGCCAGCTGGTCAGCCGGCGCCTGCCGGGCGCCGTGCACCACGACCCGGCCCAGGTGGTGGCCCAGGCCCTGGGCCTGGCCCGTGGCGAGCCGTTGGTTACCCGTGACGGCAGCGCCCTGCGCCTGCACGTCGACACCCTGTGCGTGCACGGTGACAACCCGGCGTCGGTGGCAGCGGTGCGGCAGATCCGCCAGGCGCTGGATGGCTTGCCGGCATGAAGGCGCGCATCGAAGTCGCGGCCATCGACAGCCTGACCCTGCGCCTGTTCGAGGTGATCGACGAGGCTAACGTGCCGTGGTTGCTGGCCGCGGCGCAGCGCCTGCGCGCCACGTTCGGCGAGGCCCTGGTGGAGCTGGTGCCGTCCTACACCACGTTGATGCTGCAGTATGACCTGGCCCAGCTGGACGACGCCCAGGCCCGGGCCCTGTGCGAGCAGGCGCTGACCGACCTTGAGCCGGCTGCCGCCGACAGCGGCCGCGAGCTGGCGCTGCCAGTGTGGTACCACCCCAGCGTCGGCCCCGACCTTGAGGCCTTGGCGCGCCAGCGCAGCTTGTCGGTGGACCAGGTGATTGCCCTGCACAGCGGCCGCGCCTACGCGGTGTTTGCCCTGGGCTTTGCCCCAGGGTTTGGGTTCATGGGCCTGGTCGACCCACGGCTGGCCAGCCCGCGCCTGGGCACCCCCCGCCAGCGCGTGGCGGCCGGCAGCGTCGGCATCGCCGAGCGGCAGACGGCCATCTACCCGGCGGTCTCGCCCGGCGGCTGGAACCTGGTGGGGCGCAGCCCGGCGCGGTTGTTCGACCCGGCCCTGGAAGGCTTCAGCCTGCTGCGCCCCGGCGACCGGGTGCGTTTCGTGCCGGTGCAACGCGACGAATTCCTTCGCCTGGGTGGCGATGACACGCCCATGGAGGCACAGGCATGACTGCACTGATCGTGGAAAAGGCCGGCCCCCAGGCCAGCGTGCAGGACGGCGGGCGCTTCGGCGTGCGCCACCTGGGCCTGACCCAGGGCGGCGCCCTGGACTGGCTGGCCCAGCACTGGGCCAACTGGATGCTGGGCAACCGCCTGGACGCCGCCGTGGTGGAGGTCACCCTCGGCGGCCTGCAACTGCGCTGCGAGGGTGAGGGCTGGCTGGCACTGACGGGTGCGGACCTGGGGGCAACCCTGGACGGCCAGTTGCTGGACGTGTGGCGGCCGTTCAAGGTGCGCGCTGGGCAGCACCTGTGTTTCGCCAGCCCGCGGCTGGGCCTGCGCGCCTACCTGGCGGTGCCGGGTGGGGTGCGTGCGCCGTTGCTGGCGGGCAGCTGCGCCACCATTGCCCGCGAGGGCGTCGGGGGCCTGGACGGCCATGGCAGCGGGTTGCAGGTGGGTGATCGGCTGACTTGGGAAGGGCAGGCCAGCGTGATACGCGCGGTGCCGCCGGCGCTGATCCCGGACCTGCGCGCGCCGGCGCGGCTGGAGCTGATCCTCGGCGCCCAGGCGGGCAGTTTCGGCGGGCAGAGCCTGTTCGATGCGTTCGATCAGGCCTGGACCGTGGACACCCGCAGCGACCGCATGGGCGTGCGCCTGACGGGCACGCCGTTGCGCTACGACGGCCCAGGGCTGGTGTCGGAAGGCATTCCGTTGGGGGCGGTGCAGGTGCCGCCCGATGGCCAGCCGATCATCTTGCTCAATGACCGGCAGACCATCGGTGGCTACCCCCGGTTGGGGGCGTTGAGCCCGCTGGCGGTGGCGCGCTTGGCGCAATGCCTGCCGGGGGAAAACCTGTGGTTGGTACCCCAGGTGACCTTCGCCGCGCAGCAGCGGCATCGGCGTTGTCTGCAGGCGTTGCGCGCGGCGGGGTAGGTGCGGACGCGGCCTTTGGCCGCTGCTACGGGGCGTTATTTGGGCATCAGCACGGTGTCCACCACGTGGATCACGCCGTTGGATTGCATCACGTCGGCGATGGTCACCGCAGCCTTGCCGCCCTTGGCGTCCATGACCCACAGCTTGCCGTCATGGGCCATGACGGTCAGGGTTTCGCCCTGCACGGTCTTCAGCACGGCCTTGCCGCCGTGGGCCTTGGCGTCTGCCATCAGCTGGCTGGCGGTGTGGGTGCCGGCCACCACGTGGTAGGTGAGAATCTTGGTCAGGTCGGCCTTGTGCTCAGGCTTGACCAGGGTGTCCACGGTGCCGGCGGGCAGTTTGGCGAAGGCTTCGTTGGTGGGCGCGAACACCGTGAACGGCCCCTTGCCGTTGAGGGTGTCCACCAGCCCGGCCGCTTTCACTGCCGCCACCAGGGTGGTGTGGTCGTTGGAGTTGACGGCGTTCTCGACGATGGTCTTGGTCGGGTACATGGCCGCGCCGCCGACCATGACGGTGTCGGCGGCAAACACTGGCGCGGCCACCAGGCACAGCGCGGCGAAGCAGGCGGTGGTGAGGCGTTGGGCAAATTTGAGCATGATGGAACTCCTTGATTCTTGTCCTTCGGCTGAAGGTAATTGAATGTACGGAGCCCGAGGCGAAGTGGATGCAGGCGGATGCCGCTCTATTTTCGCAACTGGGAACCCACCGCAGCCATGGCCTCAGCCCAGCCAATCCAGGGTCATCAGCAGCCGCCCGGCGTTGCCCGGCACCGGCGGCGAACGGTGGATGATCCCGCGCCCCTCATTCCCTTCCCAACGCTCGCCCTTGAACAGCGCGACGCTGCCCGCCTGCAGTTGCCGTGGTGGCAGGCACGGCTCGGCAGCCGGGTCGCCCAGCTGTTCGCGGGGCATGGCGCCTTCTTCCAGCCACTGGCTGCCCACCCCGGCGTAGGTGGTGATCAGGCGCAGCGACACCCAGTCCACGTGGTAGCGCGGGCACATGGCCTTGTTCAGCGCACGAATGCGCAGGCCCACGCGCGTCGCCCCGGTCAGGCAGGCGAATGCGTGGGTCAGCCAGGTCACGTCGGCGACGAAGCCGGCATGGCCTTCCACGTCGCGCCACTCGCTGGCCAGGTCGGCCAGCAGCGGCGGGTGGTCGTCGTTCACGGCCACGGCGCGGGACTCGGCGTAGGGCAGGCCGGTGGCAATCACGCTCTCGGCAAAGGTGGTGATGTGCACCGGTAGCTGGCGCTCCCAGATGGCCAGGTTGACGTCGTCCTCAAGGGCCTGGGGCAGGATGGACAGCGCGGGGCTGCTCAGTTGTCTCGGCATGCTTGCATCCAAAAAGGTTATAACGTTGCGTGTTAGGTGGGCAGTGAAACCTGCCCACCCGCGTGGCTTAGAAGGTGGTGCGCAAGCCCACCTCAAGGCTGCGCCCCGGCGCCGGCGCGATGTCGCGCAGGATCGAGCTGGCGTAGCGCACGGTCTGGTTGGTGAGGTTTTCGCCCTTCACGAACGCCAGCCACTGGCTGCGGCCAATGTCGAAGCGGTAGCCGGCGCTGGCACCCAGGGTGGTGTAGCCGTCGGTGCTGGTCTCGTTGGCGGGCACCTGGTGCTGGGCGTTGGCGTGCTGGACGTCCACGCGGGCCTGCCAGCGGTCCTTCTCCCACAACAGGCCGCTGTTCAGGCGCAGCGGGGCGATGCGCGGCAGGGCTTCGCCGGTGTCCAGGTTGGTGGCGCGGGTGTAGTCGCCGGACAGCTCCAGCGCCCACTTGCCGTAGGCGTTTTCGCCCAGGCTCCAGTGGTCCTGGGCCTCGACGCCAGCGAAGCGGGCGCGCACGCCCGAGTAGGTGTACTCGGGGATGCCGCTGGCGTCCTCCTGGCCGTCGTCGTTGAGGGTGCGCCCGGTGCCCAGCAGGCCGATGTAGTTGGCGAAGTGGCTGTAGAACACGCCGACGCTGCCCTTGTGCACGCCGTTGTCGAAGCGCAGGGCCAGGTCGCTGGACACGGCTTTTTCCTTGGACAGGTTGGCGTCGCCCACCTCATAGGTGCCGGTGGCCACGTGGGCGCCGTTGGCGTACAGCTCGTAGAAGGTGGGCGCGCGCTCGGTGTAGGCCAGGGTGGCGGCCAGCGACCAGACCGGCGTCAGGCTGTACACCGCGCCAGAGGACAGGCTGCCGGCGGTGAAGGTGCTGCTGCGGTCGGCGGCTTCGAAGCGCTCGTTGCCCTGGGCGTCGGGGGCCACGCGGGTGTGCTCCAGGCGGCCGCCCAGGTTCAGCTTGAGGCGGTCGGTGGCTTGCCAGTCTTCGAGGATGAACAGCGCGGTGGCGTCGGTGTCGGTCTGCGGCACGAAGGCTTCTTCGCCCAGGGCCTGGAACTGGCTGCGGTTCACCTGCGCGCCGACCACGCCCTCCAGCGGGCCGATGGGCTGGTGGCGGGCCTCGATGCGCGCTTCGTAGCCCTTGTTCTTGAAGGTGGTGCCGACCTCGCCGTCCTCGATTTCGCTGTGCTTGTAGTCGGTGTAGCCGGCGTTGACCTTCACCGAGGTGAATGGGCCATCCAGGTCGCGCACCTCGGAGGCGAAGGCGTAGTGCTCCTGCTGCATGCGGATGCGCACGTCGTCTTCGGCCGGCGAGCCGTAGTTGCTGTCGTAGTTGCTGTACGACACCCCCGCGTAGCCGTGGTCCCAGGTGTAGGAGCCGCCGATGGCGCCGTTGTCCTGGCGGCCGTCGCTGTTGGCCAGGTGGTGCTTGCCGCCGTTGTCGTCAGCGTCCTCGCTGGCGCGCTGGCTGGCGCTGTGGGCGAAGCCGGGGATGCTCAGGTCGTTGAAGCTGCGGGCGCTGGCGTCCAGGTGCAGGGCGAAAGTACCGTCGCCCACTTCCAGCTTGCCGGCGCTGCTGCGGGTGGTGTCGGCGCCGCCGTAGCGCAGCTCGCCGGCGCCATGAATGCCGTCGATGGCCTCGGTGGGAATGCGGTTGTCGAAGGTGTTGACCACGCCGCCGATGGCGCTGCCGCCGTACAACAGCGCGGCCGGGCCGCGGATGATTTCCACGCGGTCGACGTTGATCGGGTCCAGCGGCACGGCATGGTCATAGGACAGCGACGAGGCGTCCAGCGCGCCCACGCCGTTCTGCAGCAGGCGAATGCGGTCGCCGTCCTGGCCACGAATGATCGGCCGGCTGGCGCCCGGGCCAAAATAGGAAGAGGACACGCCGGGCTGGCCGTTGAGCGTCTCGCCCAGGCTGCCTTTTTGCGCCAGGGTCAGGCTGTCGCCCTCCAGCACCGTGCTGGGCGCCGCCAGTTGCGTGTTGCCCAGCGGGTTGGCGGTGATGACTTGTGATTCCAGCTCAATGGCCTTGACGGGGGAGGCGATAAGCAAGGCGGCGGCGAGTGGGGTCATGCGCAGGCGGGAGGTAGAGCGTCGCGGTGAAGGGTGCATCAAGAAAAGCCCTGATCGAGTAATGTCATAATGTTATATCATAACATTTACATTTCACCCACCCCGTAGCAGCTGCCGCAGGCTGCGTCCCGCGCCACGCGGTGTGCCTGGCCATGCGCGGTGCCTGCGGACGCGGCCTGCGGCCGCTGCTACGGGGGCGGTGTGCGCAGGTATCGCGTAGCAGCAACTGTCTGGAAAATGGCGTCGTCTGCATCGCGACTAAAGTCGGCTCCTACGCCGGTCGTGGTAGGAGCCGGCCTTGGCCGCGATGCAGGCGACGCGGTCTATG
>NZ_JBWGIG010000079.1:0-5454 GCF_056312595.1 Pseudomonas sp. GYB4201
CAGAGGCGTAGCCGCCAGAACTAACCTGACAAACACCGCGTCGCCTGCATCGCGACTAAAGTCGGCTCCTACCCCGTGCGTGGTAGGAGCTGGCCTTGGCCGCGATGCAGGCGACGCGATTTATGCGGTATACGCATTCGCGTAGCAGCTGCCGCAGGCTGCGTCCGCATACGACGCGGACCCGGGATTAGGGGCGTTGCGCGGTGAGGATGCGGGCGGCCTCGGCCGCGGTCAGGGGGTAGTCGAAGAAGCGCCGGTAGAAGGCCATGGTCTGCTGCTGCAGGTCGATGTCCTGGAACCGCTCGGGGTGCAGCTGCTGCGCCGCCCACAAAAGCTGCAGGCCCACTTCGGTGCCGTAGCGGTCCCAGGGGAACACCCCGGCCGGGTTGCGCAGTACCTTCGCGCTGTGCAGCTGTGCCAGCAATGGCACCTGGCTGATGTCGCCGGCGTCCGCCGCCAGCACGATCACGTCCGGGTGCCAGGCCAGCACCTGCTCGGCGTTCACCACCTGCAGGTTGCCGTGCAGCCCGGTGGCGGCGTTGCGGCCGCCGGCCAGGTCGATCCAGGTGTCGATCAGGGTGCCATCGCCGTCGACCTTCAACGGCTTCAGCGAGGCGATGTGCAGCACCCGTGGCCGCTGCGCGTCGCTCAGGCCGGCGCTGCGCTGGCGCACCAGCGCCACCTGCCGGTCGAGCCAGGCGTTGTAGTCACGGGCGCGCTGGCGCGCGGTGTCGGTGCCCAGGGCCTGGGCGGTGACGTCGAGGCTGTGTTCCAGCCCCGGCAGGTCGTTGAAGCCCATGTGCACCACCGGAATGCCGGCCTGCTGGTAGGCCAGGGCCTGGCGGTCGCCGGTGCTGGTGAACACCAGGTCGACCTTGTCGGCCAGCAGGCTTTCGACGTTGAACGCCGTGCCCGTGACGATCTGCGCCTGGCTCAACGCCGGCTGCACCTTGAACATCCAGGGCTGGCGGTCGGGGTGGTTGACCGTGGCGACGATACGCTCGCCCGCGCCCAGGGTCAGCATCAGCGCGTGGTGGGCGAACCAGCCATCGGCGATGCGCCGGGGCTGGGCCGGCACCTCGACGCGCTGGCCGCTGTCGTCGATCACTGTGCCGGCCACCGCGGCGCCGCTGAGCAGCGCCAGGGCCAGGGCCGCCACGCGCCTCACAGGTCCACCTGGATCGATGCCTGCAGCATGCGCGGCGCGCCCAGGCTGGCGCTGGCGTTGCCGGCGGCGCTGTAGCCGTTGAGGCCGCCGGGGACGATGTTGGTCCAGTAGCGCTCGTTGGTCAGGTTGGTGACCTCCAGGCGGTACACGGTGTTGCGCTGCATCAGGCGCGTGGTGAAGCTGGCGCCCAGGTCGAAGGTCTCGTAGCTGCTGACCCAGTGGGTGTCGATGTTGTCGGTGGGGCGCGCGCCGACGTAGCGGGCGTTGAGGTTCAGCGCCAGGCCATGGACCTGCGGCACCTGGTATTCGGTCAACAGGCTGGCGGTGTAGCGCGACAGGCCGACGATGCGCGTGTCGTCGGTGCTGGCGCTGCCGGTGTCGAGCAGCTTGGGGTCGAGCCAGGTGATGCCGCCGAACATCCGCACGTTGCTGCTGACCTTGCCGTCGGCCATGAACTCCAGGCCGCGGTTGCGCTGCTCGCCGGCCACCGCGTAGGTGCCGTTGCTCTGGGTGAAGGCGTACGGCCGCTTGATCTGGAACGCCGCCAGCGACAGGTTGACGCCGCCCACGGCCAGCTTGCCGCCGATTTCCCACTGCTTGCTGCGGTACGGCGCCAGGATGGTGTTGGCGTTGCTGGTGCCGGTTGGCGCGGTGTCGCCCTGCTGCAGGCTGTCGGCGTAGGTGACGTACAGGGTCAGGTTGTCGACCGGCTTGTACATCAGGCTGCTGGCGCCGCTCAGGCCGTGGTCGTTGGAGCCGCTGGTGGTGGCGCCGGCCAGGCTGTAGTTGTGCACCGACATCTGGCTCTGGCTGCCGGTGAGCATCAGGCTCCACTGCGGCGTGAAGGTCAGGGTGTCGCCGAAGATCAGCGACTGCTGGGTGGCGGTGGCCGAGTGGTAGCGGTCGGTGAAGTCGGGGTAGTTGGGCTCGGCGAAGTTCTGCGGGTCGCCGAGGCTGGCGGTGCCCAGGGTGGTGGTGGCGCCGTTGACCGGGTTGAAGTTCTTCCAGTCGAAGCCGCTCAGGCCGAAGGTCAGGTCATGGCGCACCGAGCCGGTCCACTCGCTGCCGTTGAGGTTGGCCAGGTAGCTGTTGATGGTGAAGCGGCTGGCCGTGGCGGTGGCGACGGTGGAGGTATAGGTGCCGCCGGTGGCGGCCAGGGTGTTGGTGACGGCGGTGGACTCGCGGTCGGCGATCTGCCGCAGCAGGCCCACGTCCAGCTTCCAGTTGCCGTTGAAGTCGTGCTTGAAGTGCACGCTGGCGGTGTCGGTGGTGTCGTTGTCGCCGGCGTAGTTCTGGCCCAGGTTGCTCTTGGTCGGGTCCATGGCATGGGGGAAGCTGGCGCCGGAGGCCAGGGCGAACTTGCCCGGCAGGCCCTTGGCCAGGTAGTTGTAGTGGCTGAAGTTGGTCTCGATGACGTCGTTGTCGCTCAGCTGGAAGTCCAGCGCCAGGCTCACCAACTGGCGGCGCAGGGTGCTGCCCGGGGCGTAGCTGTGGCCCTGTTCGTCGAGCAGGTTGAGGCGGTACTTGATCTTGCCGTCCGGGTCGAACGGGCCGCTGAGGTCGGCGGCTTTCAGCCAGCTCAGGCCAGTGCCCACGCCCACGGTCACGCGGTTCAGGCGCTCGTCGGTGGGCCGCTTGGAGATGAAGTTGAACGTACCGGCGGGGTTGGCCGGGCCGTACAGCGAGCCGGCCAGGCCGTTGAGCACCTGCACGTTGTCGAACTGCTCGGCGGGGTAGTCGGTGGTCGACACCACGTTGAGGCCGTCCAGGCGCGTGTTCTGCACCACGCTGCCCTGCAGGCCGCGGCTTTGCGGGCGGGCGCCGTCACCTTGCACCGAGGGCAGGTAGCGCAGGATGTCCTTGACGCTTTTCAGCTGCTGGTCCTGGATCAGGTCATGGGGCACCACGTTCAGCGAGTAGGGCGTGTCCAGCAGCCGGCGCTCGCCCAGCGGGCCGAGGTTGGCGCTTTTCTCCCGGGCGGCGCGGGCGTCCTGCTCGGCCTGGGTGTCCTGGACACCGTTGACCGTGACGGCACCCAACTGCACGGGCGCGCTGTCGGCGGCGTGGGCCAGGTTGACGGCTGCGGCCAGCAGCAGCGGGGCATAGGGGAGGTGCTTCATGCAGGACTCTCTCTGACAAGGGGCGGCTTACAGGGGGGCAAAAAAACGGTGGCGGTCGCTGTCGATCTGGCGCACGGGCACGCCGTACAGGCGCTGCATCAAGGCGGCGTCGATGACGTCATGGGGCGTGCCGTCGGCGATCAGGCGCTGCTGGTGCAGCACCCAGGCGCGGTTGGCGCCGGCCAGCGCCTGTTCCGGGCGGTGGCTGGTGGTGAGGATGGCCAGGCCGCTGGCGGCCAGCTGTTGCAGGCGTTCGAGCAGCCGCAGCTGGTGGCCGAAATCCAGGCCGGTGACGGGTTCATCCAGCAAAATCATTCGCGCTTGTTGCACCAGCGCACGGGCGATCAGCACCAACTGGCGCTCGCCGCCGGACAGCTCGGTGTAGGTGCGCTCGGCCAGGTGATCGATGCCCAGATTGTGCAGGGCACGGGCCACGGCGTCGTGGTCGGTGCTGCCCGGCGCGCGGCCCAGGCCAGTGATCGGCAGGCGGCCTTGGGTAATGATCTGGCGCACGCTGTAGGGAAAGCTCGGCACGTGGGTCTGCGGCACGTAGGCCAGCAGCCGGGCGATGCTGCGGCGGTCCAGTGCGGCCAGCGGCTGGCCGTTGATCAGCACGCGGCCGGCGCTGGGCTTGAGCAGCCCCAGCAGCAGCTTCAGCAGCGTGCTCTTGCCAGCGCCGTTGGCGCCCAGCAGCGCGATGCAATCGCCGGCCTGCACGCTGAGGTTGACGTCTTCAAACAGCCAGCGCTCGCCGATGCGGTGGCCCAGCCCCTCGGCCTGCAGCAGTGGCGCGTTCATAGCCAGCCCCGGCGCACGCGGTGCAGCACCAGCACGAACGCGACTGCACCGAGCAGTTCGGTGATGATGCCCAGCGGAATCTCGCCGGCGCCGAGGCTGCGCGCCAGGGCATCGGCGGCCAGCAGGAAGCAGGCGCCCAGGCCGGCGCTGACCGGCAGCAGCCGCGCGTTGCCCGGCCCCACCAGCAGGCGCGCCAGGTGCGGCACCAGCAGGCCCACCCAGCCGACCATGCCGGCGATGCTCACGGTGAGCGCGCTGATCAGCGTGGCCAGGATGATCACCCCGTAGCGAATGCGCTTGACCGGCACGCCCAGGCTCAGCGCCTCGTCGTCACTGAGCGACAGCGCATCGATGGCGCGCCCCAGCAGGCACAGCACGCCGATGGCCAGCAGCAACAGTGGCGCGGTCAGCTTCAGCGCCTGCTGGTCCACGGCGCTGAGGCTGCCCAGCAGCCAGTAGACGATGGTGGGCAACTGGTTGAGCGGGTCGGCCAGGTATTGGGTGATCGACAGCAGCGAGGTGAACAGTGCGTTGGCGACGATGCCACCCAGCACCAGCATCAGGATCGAGCTCATGCCGAACAGGTTGGCGATGGTCACGCCCATGGCCACCGCCGCCAGCCCGGTCAGGCACGCCAGCAGCGGAATCCACACGCCGTGCAGGTTGGCGACAATGCCCACGGCGGCGCCGAACGCGCAGCCGCTCAACACCCCCAGCAGCCCGGGTGACACCAGCGGGTTGCGAAACACCGCCTGGTAGGCCGCCCCCGACACCGACAGCCCGGCGCCCACCAGCACTGCGGCGATGATGCGCGGCAGGCGGCTGTCGATCACCAGGCTGTGCAGCAGGGCGTATTGGTCGGCCGGCAGCGTGGTAAGCCCTAGCCAGGCTGCGATGAAATCCAGCAGTTGCGACAGGGGCAGCGGGTAGCGGCCGATGGTCAGGGCCACCAGGCTGGCGAGGGTCACGGCGATCAGGCTGAAAGCGGCGGGGTAGAGCGGGGCGGCGCGTGGCATCAGTGGGGTTCGATTGCTGGCGGTATATCAAAAAGTATATAGCGATGGCCAGCATTGAACCAGAACGTACATAACGCCCAGCATGAATAAAATTTCACCTGGCGGTGGGGGGAATGTGGGGGGCGTAAAAAAGGGCCATTACCACCAGGGGGGAGCAGGGATAATGGCCCAATAGGGGCGTCGAGCAGTTGGCAATCTCGACGCCGAGCAATGTATCAGCGGGTCTGTTTGTTAGCTACCTATCAAAAAGAAAGGGTGTATTCCTGTTCGCGCAACAATGTTGGGGACGCGGCCTGCGGCCGCTGCTACGTCACGGACCGCGGCGTCTGCATCGCGACCAAGGTCGGCTCCT
>NZ_JBWGIG010000080.1:0-4710 GCF_056312595.1 Pseudomonas sp. GYB4201
CTGGTGATGCCCATGCTTGTGATGTTCGAGGTCGGCTCGTTCAACTGTTCGGGCTTGTAGCCAGTGCGGAGAGGTGAATGGCGGTTCTGCTCCTACACGTGCTTATCAACACTGCTGCCGAACAACCTGCCATTCACCGCTCTCACCTCAGATTCTATTCCCTTCTCTAGACACAAGCTGCCGCAGGCTGCGTCCGGGGGGCGACGCAGGTTACAGGTCGTTCACGAACGGCTGCAGCGGGCCTTCGGTGGCCTTGCGCCCTTCGGCGCCGATCTCCCGCAACGGCACCAACGCATCCTGGGCCCGCGGCGTGGTCACGCCTGCGTCCGGCGCCCGCGCAGTCACGCTGTTCTCATTGCCCGTCTCACCCTGGGGTATGACCAGCGAAGGGTGGTCGAACGGCGCCCGCTCCCACGCCACGCGCGGGTCGGTGAGGGCGACTTCCATGAACTTGACCAGGGCGTCCTCTTCGTCCGGGGTCAGGTTGAGGGTAGTCATATCGGCGTCCAGGTTGGCGCCGTTGTGCTGGTTCACCGTGGGGTGGTCGAAGCCGCTGGTGTTGTTGGCGTCCTGGCCACGGCGGTCGCCGCCGCGGTTGTAGAACTCCACCACCTGCTTGAGGGTGGAGCGGCTGCCGTTGTGGAAGTACGGGCCGGTCAGGGCGATGTTGCGCAAGCCCGGGGTCTTGAACGCACCGTCCACCGCGTCGCGGAAGCCCACCGGCGGCTTGGCCGTGGCGTCGCAGGGGATAGCCGCGGTCAGCGGTACCTCGAACTTGCACACGTCCACCTCGAACGGGTCGGGCACGTTGCCGCCCTGCAGCAGGGTGTTGTACTGGCGGGTGAACGACAGCGGGTTGCCCCAGGGGTCGCTGCCGCCCACGGCCAGGTCTTCGGCCGTGGGGCGCACGCCGGTGTTGTAGAAGCCGTTGTCATACAGGGTGGTGAGGTTGTCGGCCATCAGCATGCGCTCGATGCGCTCGCGCGGTTCCAGGCGCAGGCGGTTGCCGGCGTTGGTCAGCTCCGGGCCACCGTGGCAGTTGACGCACTTGCCCTTGCCCAGGAACAGGTTCATGCCCTGGACTTGCTGGGCGTTCATGGCCTGGGTGTTGCCCTGCAGATAGGCGTCCAAGGGTGTCTGGTCAGACACCAGGGTGGCCTCGTACAGCTGGATGGCCAGGCCGAAGAACAGCGGGAAGTTGGCTTCGATCTGGGTGTAGTTGGCGCCGCCCAGGGACACCGGTTGCGTGGCGTTCCACAGGCGCGGCTGGAACGCTGCCTTGACCATGTCGCGGTAGGTGGGCCGGCGTGGCCCGGACATGGCGGCCAGCACCGAGTCGGTGGGGGCGATTTTCTGCCGGCTAAGGATCAGGTTGTCGAGGATGCGCCGGCCGATGTCGGCAAAGGTGCGGCCGCCGCAGGACATTTCCACCGGGCTGCCGGGTGGGCCCACGGCCTGGGACGCCGCCGAGGCATCGACCAGGGCCAGGCGCACCTTGCTGGCGACCGGGCTGCGGTCGGCGGTGACGAAGATGCCGGCGTCGGGGTCGCGGTTGCCGAACGGCGAGAAGCCGTTGAACACGTTGTTGGCGCGGCCATCCCAGAAGTTGCGCACGTTGAACACGGCGTTGATGGTGGTGGGCGCGTTGCGCCCGGTGCTGCGCCGCACGTTGATGTTGTTGACCTGGAAGATGCCGTCCGGCTGCTGGGTGCACTTGTCGAACCGCGACTGCTTGGGCTTGGTGTAGTTGGCGTCGAACACGCCCTGGGAGCCCACCACGTCGTCGGTGGAATAGACGATGGGCGAGTTGCGGTCCAGCGGGTCGGCCAACACGTGGGTGGGGAAGTCCGTGCGCTTGAGGGTGTAGTTGGGGCCGCCCTTGCCACCGGACAGGGTGGTGTAGGAGGGCACGTCACCGGGAATGTCACCGGCGGCGAACGGCTTGTTGAACAGCGACGCGACGTTGGCGTTGGTGTTGGCCTGGCCAGGGTTGAGCTGGTTGGTGATGCGGTGGTCGACGCCGGCGTGGAAGTGGCACGAGGCGCAGGCGGTGGTGCCGTCGCTGCCCACGTCCATGTCCCAGAACAGCGCCTTGCCGAGGCGCACGGCGGCGTCGCGGTTAAGCACATAGTCGGTCATCAGGTCCACCTTGCGCCCGCCCTCGTAGCCGGAAGGGTCGGGGGGCAGCACGCCCTTGAGGGTTTGCAGGGTAGGGGCATCGACCACGGGGGCGGCAGGCTCGGTGGCCGCCAGGGTTGCCGCCATGGGCAACCAGCACGCCAGGCCCAGGGGCGGGATCAGGCTACGGTAGGGAAGTGTGCGCATGTGAGGGCTCGCTATCGGTTGGTTGTTGCTGTTTTTATTGTTCGTTTCCCTGGCGGTTATTCTTTTGCGCGCACAGCGGCAGTCCCGGGATATCGGGGCTGATAAAAAGCGCTAAGTTGCCTGATTGAAACTATAGCGAAGTTCATGGCGAATTTTGCACGTCTTTTTCAACTTTCTAACAATTAATTTAAGTTGGGGCTGTTTGCCATTATGTGGGGAATTTGCCCCGAAAGTGGCGTCGCAGGGCCCAGTGGCTGGGCTGTTGGCCAAGCGCTGCGGGGCTTGTGCAAGTTGGCATAGTTGTCGCTAGTTGCAAGTCTATTTGTTTGAAGTTTGCGCACTTGCTGTTTGTTGCGCGGCTCGTGCATCATGTTCAACCTCTTGCCCGGAAGCGCTTCGGTTGAATACTTCACCTGCCATCTCCTTGATTACCGCCGTCGACGTCTCACGCCTGGATGCACGCACCGGCACGCCACTGTTGCAGCCGCTGCGCTTTACCCTGGCCGCCGGCGACAGGGTGGCGATAACCGGGCCGTCGGGCTCCGGCAAAAGCGTGCTGTTGCGCACCCTGGCGCTGCTGGACGCCACCCAGGGCGGCGAGGTGCACTGGCAGGGCGCGGCCATCAAGGCCACGCAGATCACCGCCTACCGCAGCCACGTGTGCTACATCGCGCAGAAACCGGCGCTGCTGGACGGCAGCGTCGAGGACAACCTGCGTTACCCCTACTCCCTGAAGGTGCACGCCAAGGCGCGCTACCAGCGCGAAGCGGCGCTGCAACTGCTGGCGCAGGCCGGCAAGCCGGCCAGTTTCCTCGACAAGCAGGCCAGCGAGCTGTCCGGCGGCGAAAGCCAGGTGCTGGCTCTGGTGCGGGCCCTGCAGCTGAACCCCCAGGTGCTGTTGCTGGACGAGCCCACCGCGGCCCTGGACCCGGAATCGGCGCGCCAGGTGGAAGCCCTGGTGGACGCCTGGTTCGACGGCGGCCGGGCGCTGATCTGGGTGTCCCATGACCCGGCGCAGGCCCAGCGGGTGAGCAACCGCCAGCTCGTGATGAAGGCGGGGAGCCTGACATGAACTACCAGAGCCTTTCCAACCTGGACATTGCCATTGCCGCGGCGCTGATCCTGATCAACGGCATCCTCTCGCTGTGCCTGAACCTGGGCCTGGGGCGGCAGCTGCTGGTGGCCTCGGTGCGCACCGTGGTGCAGTTGCTGGCCATCGGCTACGTGCTGACCTGGATCTTCGCCAACGCCCAGTGGTACGTGGTGTTGCCGGTGATGTGCCTGATGACCCTGATCGCCGGCCTGTCGGCGGCCGGGCGCGGCAAGCGCACCTACGTCGGGCGCCGCGCCGACAGCGTGTGGTCCATCTGGGTGAGCAGCTGGCTGGTGGCGGCGGTGGGGCTGTTCGCGGTGATCCGCATTCACCCCTGGTACGAGCCACAGTACGCCATCCCGATCCTGGGCATGATCCTGGGCAACACCCTTACGGGGGTGTCCCTGGGCATCGAGCGCATGATCCAGGAGCTGACCGCCGGGCGCGGGCAGGTCGAAATGACCCTGGCCCTGGGCGGCACCCGCTGGGAGGCCGCCCAGCTGGCGGCGCGCCAGGCGGTGCGGGCGGGGATGATTCCGACCTTGAACCAGATGACCGTGGTGGGGCTGGTGAGCCTGCCTGGCATGATGACCGGCCAGGTGCTGGCAGGGGAAAGTCCTTTGCAGGCAGTGCGTTACCAGATAATCATCATGTTCCTTATAGCAGCGGCTTCGGCGTTGGGGACGGTGGTGGCGGTGCTGTTGACGTACCGCCGGCTGTTTTCGCCGCAGCATCGGTTTTTGCCAGCGAAGCTGATTACCCGCAACTGAGCGCAGCGTGCGATCAGGCAGTTGATCTGCTTGTGATCTGCTTGTGATCTTGATCTTGCTTGTGATCTTGATTGTATGCCCCGTAAAGCGCCCGGGCCGACTGGAGGCGTCGCTCAACGGGCTGCCCGAAGGGCCGAGGCCGCAGGCCGAAGAGACGGTAACCCGCAGGCTTCTATAGCGGGTGCCGTCTGCCCGTTGAGCGGCGCCGGAAGGAGGGGACCCGTAGCGCAGCGGAGGGCCCAAGCAGGGGCAAGCCCTTTTTGCTTACTTTTTGGGGCGACTGCCAAAAAGTGAGTCGGCGTAAGGCCGAAACGGTCGGTGGTCGCCCCCGCGAAAATGGATATGGTCGAAATCGCCGAAGCGGGAAACCAAATCCGTGAACATATCCATTACCGAGGGTGATGCACAATCACCTTTCCGGCCTTACGCCGGGTCACTTTTTGGCAAACGCCCCAAAAAGTAACCAAAAAAGGCTTGCCCCTGCTTGGTCCCTACGCTTCGCTGCGGGTCCCCTCCCTCCGG
>NZ_JBWGIG010000081.1:0-3625 GCF_056312595.1 Pseudomonas sp. GYB4201
GGAGCCGACTTTAGTCGCGATGCAGTCAACGCAGTTTCAAGACAGTTGCTCCTACGCGGCTACAGCAATCGCACACACCGCTCCCGTAGCAGCGGCCATAGGCCGCGTCCGCAGGCGCCGCGCTGTTTCCGGCACACCGCAGCGCACCCGGACGCCGCCTGGCGGCAGCTGCTACGGGGACGCGCGCAACCCGCTGATCGCGTCGTCTGCATCGCGGCCAAGGCCGGCTCCTACCAGGCACGGGGTAGGAGCCGACTTTAGTCGCGATGCAGTCAACGCAGTTTCAAGACAGTTGCTCCTACGCGGCTACAGCAATCGCACACACCGCTCCCGTAGCAGCGGCCATAGGCCGCGTCCGCAGGCGCCGCGCTGTTCCCGGCACCCGGACGCCGCCTGCGGCAGCTGCTACGGGGCGGTGTCGAACGTCTCGCTTATCACGTCCACCAGGAACGCCATCACCGCGCGCAACAACGGCGAATGCCGCAGGTCTGCATGCAGCACCAGCCAGATCTCCCGGGCGAACCCTTCGCCCTCGAACGGCAGGCGTTGCAACAACGGGTCGGCATCACCCATGAACCGTGGCAGCCCGGCCACGCCCACGCCGGTGCGGGCGGCAGCGTGCTGGGTGGTGAGGTCGGTGACTTCGCAGGCAACCGGCCGCCCCTGGGCCACGGCCATCATCCACTGCTGGTGAGGCATGTCGGCAAGCTCCGGCCCGTAGGTGATGAAATGCCATTGCGCGGGGGCATGCAGGTGTTCGTAGTCGACGCTGGCATACAGGCCGAACGGCATGCTGCCGACTTTGCGCGTGACACTGTCCGGCTCGGTGGGCCGGTACAGGCGCACGGCAATGTCGGCTTCGCGGCGGCCCAGGGACACGCTGTGGACCTGGCTGACGATGGACAGTTGCACCTGTGGGTACTGCTGCTGAAAGCGGCGTAGCGTCGCGGCGAGGAAGTTGCTGGCCAACACCGGCGGTGCACTGAGGACTACCCGGCCGGCCGCCGGCGACTGTTCGGCGCGCACCACGCGCTGCACGGCAAAAGCACTGGCCTCCATCTCGCTGGCCAGCGCAAACACCTGCAAGCCCAAAGGGGTGAGCTGGCAGGCACGGGGCAGGCGGTCGACCAGGCGCACCTGCAGCTCGGCCTCCAGCGCGCCAAGGCGCCGGCTGACCGTGGCATGGTCAACCTTCAAGGTCCGCGCCGCGCCGGCCAGGCTGCCGGCGTGGCCAATGGCAAGAAATACTCGCAGACTCTCCCAATCGAACATCGGTGCGTTTTCTCCAGGTAGCGGTGCGCATATATGGAATTTTCGCACAGATACCGTCGCGGTAGCGTGAGGCCTTCATTCGGGAGGTTCCACCTATGCTCAATTCCACTGCCAGGAAGGTCCAATTCGCCACCTGCCTGGGTTTTTTCATCGTGCTGATGGACGTCAGCGTGGTTAACGTGGCGCTGCAGGCCTTGCGTCAGGACTTGTCGGCCAGCGTCACCGACCTGCAGTGGGTGGTGAACGCCTACGCGATGGTGTTCGCCGCGTTGCTGTTGATGGCCGGCACCCTCGCCGACCGCTTTGGCGCCAAGCGGGTATTCATGCTCGGCTACGCGCTGTTTGCGCTGGCGTCCATGGGCTGCGGCCTGGCACAGGGTTTGGTCGCCTTGATCGGCTGGCGCCTGGCCCAAGGGGTGGGCGCGGCGCTGTTGGTACCCACGTCGTTGTCGCTGTTGCAGCACGCCTTCCAGGACCCGGCCGCGCGCAACCGTGCCGTGGGCTGGTGGGGTGCAGGCGGTGGCATCGCCCTGGCAGCCGGCCCGGTGATAGGCGGCGTGTTGATCGCCACATTGGGCTGGCGCAGCCTGTTTTTCATCAACGTGCCGGTCGGCCTGCTCGGCCTGTGGCTGACCGCCCGCCACGCGCCCCGCTCCCCCGTACAGCCGCAACGCAGCCTGGACGTGCCCGGGCAACTGGCAGCGGTGCTGACCCTGGGCAGTTTCACTTTTGCCCTGACCCAGGCCAGCGCTTTGGGCTGGGCCAACCCGGTCATCATCGCCGCCGCAACGGCCTGTGTAGTGGGCGCCGTGCTGTTTGTGTGGCTGGAGGCCCGCGCGGCGCGGCCAATGCTGCCCTTGGCGCTGCTGCGCGACCCACTGCTGGCCAGCGCCAACGCCATCGGCGTGCTGGTCAACCTGGTGTTCTACGGCATGGTGTTTGCCCTGAGCCTGTACTTCCAGACCATTGAACGCCTCACGCCCGAGCAGACGGGCCTGGCGTTCCTGCCGATGATGGCGATCCTCATGGCAGTGAACATCCTCGCGGGCCGGTTGCTGCAACGAACCAGCCGGCGGCGCCTGGCGACCGGGGGCCTGCTGATTTCGGCGCTCGGTTACCTGCTGATGCTGCCAGCCTTGGCCGCCCACGGCTTCGCCTGGCTGGTAGTGCCGATGCTGCTGGCAGGGGGCGGCATTGCCCTGACCATCCCCACCATCACCGGCGCAGCGCTGGCGGCTGCGGCCCGGCACCACGCAGGCGTAGCGTCCGGGTTGCTGAACGCAGCGCGGCAGGTGGGCGGCATCACCGGCGTGGCACTGTTCGGCTTCCTGGTGCGCGGTGCTGCGCCACAGGTGTTCATGCAAGGCATGCATGACGCGCTGGTGATCTGCGTGGTAGCACTGCTCGCCGCAGCCGCACTGGCATCCACCGGCCTGCGCCCCACCCTCCAGCCATTGCCCCACACCACCCCGTAGCAGCGGCCGCCCGGCCGCGTCCGGCCCCGCCGCGGTGGCGCCTGGAGGACGCAGCCTGGCGGCAGCTGCTACGGGCACATTTTCTGTAGGACCCAAAGTAGGACATTTCTGATTTGCTCAGGTAGGGTACCCAGTGTCTTGTTATGCCTGGGGTGCACGCATACCCTCCTGCGGTCGCTGAATCACAGCGACCGGGTTTGGTAGCCCTGGGTAGACACGATGCGTCGCCACCTCTGGTGGCTGTGCGCAGGGCACCTCGTGTGCGCCGGTTCGCTCTACCCGGTCTACCAACCTGTGTACAGCCGCCTCCATCGTTTGGTAGCGATTTGGCGGCTCCCATGTTTTACGGAGCGCACTATGACAATCGAAATTCCCGCTACACCCAACCCATCCCGCGAAACAGCTGCCACGCCCTTCGGCAGCTGCGACTCACATCACCTGCCTTTTTACACCGTCCGTGCCGGTATTCCCATGGACGATGCCCTTGTGCAAATTTCCCTGTTGCTGAAGTGCGCGGCAGAGTCGGCCTATGAACTCAGTGATTACGGCGTCAAGCAAAGTGGCCTGCTGTGGGCGACGCTGCATGCGCTGGAAACTGCCAAGGGCTTGGCGGATGCGTTGATCGAAGGGGCCGCGTAACCTTCACCCCCCCGTAGCAGCGGCCGCCAGGCCGCGTCCGGCCCCGCCGCGGTGGCGCCTGGAGGACGCCGCCTGGCGGCAGCTTGTGTCTAGAAGAAGGAATAGAATCTGAGGTGAGAGCGGTGAATGGCAGGTTGTTCAGCAGCAGTGTTGATAAGCACGTGTAGCAGCAGAACCGCCATTCACCTCTCCGCTCTGGCTATAAGCCCGAACAGTTGAACGAGCCTACCTCGAACATC
>NZ_JBWGIG010000082.1:0-3425 GCF_056312595.1 Pseudomonas sp. GYB4201
GATGTTCGAGGTAGGCTCGTTCAACTGTTCGGGCTTATAGCCAGAGCGGAGAGGTGAATGGCGGTTCTGCTGCTACACGTGCTTATCAACACTGCTGCTGAACAACCTGCCATTCACCGCTCTCACCCCGGATTCTATTCCTTCTTCTAGACACAAGCTGCCGAAGGCGGCGTCCGGCGCTGGCCTGCGCAATCCCGGCGGCTGGGACGCGGCCTTTGGCCGCTGCTATGGGTGCGGTCCGGACGTGGCCAGCATCAGCCGTTTCAGGCCGATCGGTGGCCACAGCGGTGACAAGCGCGATCAATGGGCGTCGGCCGAGGGCTGTTGCGGCGGCTGCACCTTGCGCATCAGCGGCACCAGCGCCGTGGCGACGATGAAGCAGGCCATGATCATCAGGAACGCATCGGCGTAGGTCAGCACCTGTGCCTCGCGCCAGGTCAGCGCCCACAGCTGGCGCAAGGCGGTCTGGCTGGCGTCGAGGCTGTTCTGGCCCAGCAGTTGGGCGTTCAGGGTGAGTTGCTCGAGCCAGTTGTTCATGCTTTCGTTGCGGGTGTTGAGGTGCTCGGCCAGGCGCAGGAAGTGCAGGTTGCTGCGGTCGTTGAGCACCGTGGCGCAGGCGGCGATGCCGAGGGCGCCGCCCAGGTTGCGCATCAGGTTGAACAGGCCCGAGGCCAGTTTCAGGCGGTCGGGGGCCAAGGAACCGAGCGTCAGGGTGACCACCGGCGGCACCGCCATCTGCTGGGCAAAGCCGCGGATGGCCTGGGGCAGCAGCAGTTCCTTGGCGCCCCAGTCGTGGGTGATGGGCGAAAAATCCCACATGGACAGGGCGAACAGCGACAGCCCCAACATCAGTATCCAGCGCAGGTCGATGCGGTTGGCCAGCAGCGCGTACACCGGAATCGCCAGCAGCTGGAAGATGCCGGTGGAGAACACCGCCAAGCCGATGTCCAGTGAACCGTAGCCGCGCACCCGGCCCAGGAACAGCGGGGTGAGGTAGATGGTGGCGAAGATGCCGATGCCGGTGATGAACGAGAACAGGCAGCCCAGGGCGAAGTTGCGTTCGCCCAGGGCGCGCAGGTCGACGATGGGCTCGCGTATTTCCAGGCAGCGCCAGATGAACAGCGCGCCGCTGACCGCGGCGATCCAGGCGGTGGTGGCGATGGTGCTGTCGCTGAACCAGTTCCAGCGCGGGCCTTCCTCCAGGGTGTACTCCAGGCAGCCGAGAAACATCGCCATCAGCGCCATGCCGATGTAGTCGGCGCCCTTGAGCAGGCTGGGGTTGGGGCGGTCGACCTTGACCAGCATCGGTACGGCGAAGGTCACGAACAGCCCCGGCAGCAGGTTGATGTAGAACAGCCAGTGCCAGGACGAGATGTCGGTGATCCAGCCGCCCACCGCCGGGCCCAGGGTCGGCGCCAGGGAGGCGATGGCGCCGATGGTGGAGGCGGCGATGACGCGCTGCTTGCCGGTGAAATACATGAAGGCGGTGGTGAACACCAAGGGGATCATCGAGCCACCCAAAAAGCCCTGCAGGGCGCGGAAGGCAATCATGCTCTGGATGTTCCAGGCCAGCGCGCACAGCAGGCTGGTCAGGGTGAAGCCGGCCGCCGAGGCGGCGAACAGCCAGCGCGTACTCATCACCCGTGACAGCCAGCCGGACATGGGGATGACGATGATCTCGGCGATCAGGTAGGCGGTCTGCACCCAGGCGGTGTCGTCGGCGCCTGCAGACAGGCCGCCGCCGATGTCCTTGAGCGAGGCGGAGACGATCTGGATGTCGATCAGGGCGATGAACATGCCGACGCACATCGTGGCGAAGGCGGCGACCTTCTGGCGGGTGCTGAGGGTGGGCAGCGGGCTGTTCATGGCCGGCTGGCCACGGCAACGTCATCGTGGCCGGCGTGCTGCTGGGTGTCGACCCGGGCCGTCACTGACAGGCCGGGGCGCAGGGCGCCGAACTCGGCGTCGCTGCTGTCCAGGCGCACCCGCACCGGCACGCGCTGGACGATCTTGGTGAAGTTGCCGGTGGCGTTTTCCGGCGGCAGCACGCTGAACTGTGCGCCCGTGGCCGGCGCCAGGCTGTCGATGTGGCCATGGAACACCCGCCCCGGGAGGATATCGGCGCGGATGCTCACGCCTTGGCCGACCTGCATGCGCGCCAGTTGGTCTTCCTTGAAGTTGGCGTCGATCCACAGGCCCTTGGCCGGCACCACCGAAATCAGCTGGCTGCCGGCGGCCGCGTAGGCGCCTATCCGGGCACGGCGGTTGCCGACGTAGCCGTCCACCGGTGCGCGCAGTTCGGTGTAGCCGATGTTCAGCTGCGCCTGGTCGCGTTCGGCCTGGGCCTGCTGCAAGGCGGCGCGGGCCTGGCCGCGCTGGCTGTCGATCACGTCCAGCTGGCGGCGTGCGGCTTGCAGGCCGGCCTCGGCGCGGGCACGGTCGGCGCGCGCGGTCTTCCAGGTGGCGTCGGCGCGCTGGGCGCTTTCCACCGACACGGCCTGGCTGCGTACCAGGGTCTGGTAGCGGGCGTGGTCGTCGCCGGCGCGCTGGGCTTCGGCGTCGGCGGCGTCGATCTGCGCGCGGGCCTGGTTGATCACTGCCTGTTGCAGCTGTTCGGTGGCGTCAAGGTTGACCAGCGTCGCCTGCTGCGCGGCCACGGCGCCGTCGGCCTTGGCCAGGGCGGTGCGGTAGTCGCGCACATCGATGCGCGCCAGCAGGTCACCGGCCTTGACGAACTGGTTGTCCTGCACCGCCACGTCGGTGATGTAGCCGGGCACCTTGGCGCTGATCACGGTCACGTCGGCGCCGACGTAGGCGTCGTCGGTGTCCTCGATGAAGCGGGCCGCCAGCCACCAGTGGCCGGCGTAGGCCAGGGCGCCGAGCACGGCGAGGGCCAGCACGCCCAGGCGCAGGGCTTGCTTGCGACTGGCGCCAGGGGTGGCGGTGAGGGTTTCGGGCGCGGGGGTGACGTGAGCGTCCATGGCGGGCGGCCTCGTGTTTTTCGGGGAAGTGTTTATATTATGGTCATAATATTACATAGTGAATCTAATAATGGAAGGGCGGGGAGAGGTCCGGTTGTCGGCGCGGCGCGGCGCAGCCGCGCCCAGGAAACGCCGCGAACTGCGTTTGATCTTGATCCCGTGCGGCCTTTGATCTTGATTGTGTGCCCCGTAAAGCGCCAGGGCCGACTGGAGGCGTCGAGCAAGCGGTCCGAGGCGGAGCCGAGGAAGACGGAACCGGAGACGCTTCTATTCCGGGCCGTCGTCCGCTTGATCGGCGCCGGAGGGAGGGGACCCGCAGCGAAGCGTAGGGACCAAGCAGGGGCAAGCCTTTTTTGCTTACTTTTTGTGGCGTTTGACAAAAAGTGAGCCGCCGTAAGGGCGGAAAGGTGATTGTGCATCACCCTTGGTATTGGATATGTGCAT
>NZ_JBWGIG010000083.1:0-2660 GCF_056312595.1 Pseudomonas sp. GYB4201
TGCGCACTTGGCGAACAAATTCAGGAAAATATGGAAATACCATCTTACAAATAAGTATAGCTTATTGATTTTGCTTATAAAAAATTAGTTGGCATGACTATTGATTACCTTCAGCTACCCGGATGCGCTACCGCCTCCAGGATTCGACACTTAAACCCCGCAAGGAGAGCTTTCATGCCAACACCCGCCTACCTGACCCTCCAAGGCACCAAGCAAGGTCTGATCACTGCCGGCACCTTCACCGAAGACTCGGTCGGCAACATCTACCAGGAAGGTCACGAAGACGAGATCCTGGTCCAGGCCTTCGACCACCAGGTCATCATTCCGCGTGACCCACAGTCGGGCCAACCGACCGGCCAACGCGTGCACAAGCCGCTGAAAATCACCAAGGTGTTCGACAAGTCGTCGCCGCTGATCTTCACCGCGCTGACCACCGGCGAGCGCCTGACCGAGTGCACCCTGAAGTGGTTCCGCACCTCGGCCTCCGGCACCCAGGAGCACTACTACACCATCAAGCTGGAAGACGCGATCATCGTTGACGTGCAGTCCAACATGGCTAACTGCCAGGACCCGAACATGTCGCACTTCACCCACCTGGAAGACGTCTACTTCACCTACCGCAAGATCACCTGGACTCACGAAGTCTCGGGCACTTCCGGTTCCGATGACTGGCGTTCCCCAGTCGCCGCCTAAGCGTCGCTGATTACGTCACCGCACTGGCCGGAGGACCTGGCCAGTGCACCCTTTTTCTGTTGCAAAGAGGACAACGGATGTTCACGCGGGCCGACCAACCCACCTTCACGCTTACCGTCCAAGGCTTCGACAGTGACCTTCGGGTGCTGGAATTCACCGGCCAGGAAGCGCTCAACCAACCCTTCGAGTTCCAATTGGAACTGGTCAGCGAAAGCGCCTCCCTGGCGCTACCTGTTGCACAAGCCCGCGTTCCTGGCGTTCGCGCCCAGTGGCAGCGGCATACACGGCATCATCCAGCGCGTCGCCCAGGGCGATTCGGGCAAGCGCTTCACGCGCTACCACCTCACCCTGCGCCCGCAACTGGCCAACCTGGGCCAGCGCTTCAACCAGCGCATCTTCCAGCACATGACGGTCGACAAAATCATCGCACAGGTGCTGCAAGAGCACGGCATGCTGGCAGACGCCTACCAATTTCACCTGGGCGCGACGTACCCCGAGCGCATTTATTGCGTGCAGTACGACGAGTCCGACCTGCACTTCATCAACCGCCTGTGCGAAGAGGAAGGCCTGAGCTACCACTTCCAGCACAGCGCCGACGGCCACCGGCTGGTGTTCGGCGACGACCAGACAGTGTTCCCCAGGCTCGACCCGGTCAGCTACCAGCAGGACTCCGGCCAGGTGGCCGACAACCCGGTGATCAAGCGCTTCAACGTGCGCCTGGAAACCCGCGCCACCCGCACCACGCGCCGCGACTACGACTTCGCAAAGCCGCGCCTGCTGCTGGAAAGCGCCAGCAAGACCAGCTTCACCCCCGACCTTGAAGACTACGACTACCCCGGCCGCTTCGTCGACCGCGAGCGCGGCAAGCTGCTGGCCGGCCGCGCCCTGGAGCGCCACCGCGCCGACTACCGCCTGGCCGCCGGGCGCAGCGACGTGGCGCAGTTGGTCAGCGGCCACTTCCTGGCCATGGCCGACCACCCCCAGGCCAAGTGGAACGACCTGTGGCTGCTGACCGAAGTACGCCACCACGGCAAACAGCCCCAGGTACTGGAGGAGTCCATTCCCAGCGACACCACCCACAACAAGGACGACTTCCACCAGGGCTACCGCAACCAGTTCACCGCCACGCCGTGGGACGTGTTCTACCGCCCTGCCCTGCGCCACCCCAAGCCGCGGATCATGGGCAGCCAGAGCGCCATCGTCACCGGGCCCGCCGGCGAGGAAATTCACTGCGACGCCCATGGCCGGGTCAAGGTGCAGTTTTTCTGGGACCGCGACGGCCAGGCCGACGACAACAGCAGCTGCTGGCTGCGCGTGTCCAGCGCCTGGGCCGGCGCGCGCTACGGTGGCGTGGCCATCCCGCGGGTGGGCATGGAGGTGCTGGTGGGCTTCCTGGAGGGCGACCCCGACCAGCCGCTGGTCACCGGCTGCCTGTACCACGCCGAAAACAAGGTGCCGTACAACCTGCCGGCGAACAAGACCCGCAGCGTCTTCAAGACCCTGAGCAGCCCCGGCGCCGGCGGCTACAACGAGCTGCGCATCGAGGACAAGGCCGGCCAGGAGCAGATCTACCTGCACGCCCAGCGCGACTGGGACGAGAACATCGAGCACGACCAGAAAATCCGCGTGGGCAACCAGCGCCACGACACCGTCGAAGCCAACGCGTACACCGAGTACAAGGCCGAGGAACACTTCACCGTGGACCTGGACCGCAAAGTGGAAACCCGCGCCGACGACCACCTGACCGTGGGGCAGAACCAGCACCTGAAAATTGCCGTGGGGCAGTTCATCGAGGCCGGGCAAGAGATTCACCTGAGCAGCGGGCAGAAGGTGGTACTCGAAGCGGGCGCCGAGCTGACGCTGAAGGCGGGTGGCAGCTTCATCAAGGTCGATGGCAGCGGCGTCACGCTCAGCGGCGCCACCATCAAGATGAACCAGGGCGGCAGCGCCGGCGTAGGCACGGCGAT
>NZ_JBWGIG010000084.1:0-2561 GCF_056312595.1 Pseudomonas sp. GYB4201
ATGAAATCGAGTAGGACGGAGCACGAGAAACTTTGTCTGAATATGGGGGGACCATCCTCCAAGGCTAAATACTACTGACTGACCGATAGTGAACTAGTACCGTGAGGGAAAGGCGAAAAGAACCCCGGAGAGGGGAGTGAAATAGATCCTGAAACCGTATGCGTACAAGCAGTGGGAGCAGACTTTGTTCTGTGACTGCGTACCTTTTGTATAATGGGTCAGCGACTTATATTCAGTGGCGAGCTTAACCGAATAGGGGAGGCGTAGCGAAAGCGAGTCTTAATAGGGCGTTTAGTCGCTGGGTATAGACCCGAAACCGGGCGATCTATCCATGGGCAGGTTGAAGGTTAGGTAACACTGACTGGAGGACCGAACCGACTACCGTTGAAAAGTTAGCGGATGACCTGTGGATCGGAGTGAAAGGCTAATCAAGCTCGGAGATAGCTGGTTCTCCTCGAAAGCTATTTAGGTAGCGCCTCATGTATCACTGTAGGGGGTAGAGCACTGTTTCGGCTAGGGGGTCATCCCGACTTACCAAACCGATGCAAACTCCGAATACCTACAAGTGCCGAGCATGGGAGACACACGGCGGGTGCTAACGTCCGTCGTGAAAAGGGAAACAACCCAGACCGTCAGCTAAGGTCCCAAAGTCATGGTTAAGTGGGAAACGATGTGGGAAGGCTTAGACAGCTAGGAGGTTGGCTTAGAAGCAGCCACCCTTTAAAGAAAGCGTAATAGCTCACTAGTCGAGTCGGCCTGCGCGGAAGATGTAACGGGGCTCAAACCATGCACCGAAGCTACGGGTATCACCCTTTGGGTGATGCGGTAGAGGAGCGTTCTGTAAGCCTGTGAAGGTGAGTTGAGAAGCTTGCTGGAGGTATCAGAAGTGCGAATGCTGACATGAGTAACGACAATGGGTGTGAAAAACACCCACGCCGAAAGACCAAGGTTTCCTGCGCAACGTTAATCGACGCAGGGTTAGTCGGTCCCTAAGGCGAGGCTGAAAAGCGTAGTCGATGGAAAACAGGTTAATATTCCTGTACTTCCGGTTATTGCGATGGAGGGACGGAGAAGGCTAGGCCAGCTTGGCGTTGGTTGTCCAAGTTTAAGGTGGTAGGCTGGAATCTTAGGTAAATCCGGGATTCTAAGGCCGAGAGCTGATGACGAGTTGCCTTTAGGCGACGAAGTGGTTGATGCCATGCTTCCAAGAAAAGCTTCTAAGCTTCAGATAACCGGGAACCGTACCCCAAACCGACACAGGTGGTTGGGTAGAGAATACCAAGGCGCTTGAGAGAACTCGGGTGAAGGAACTAGGCAAAATGGCACCGTAACTTCGGGAGAAGGTGCGCCGGTGAGGGTGAAGGACTTGCTCCGTAAGCCCATGCCGGTCGAAGATACCAGGCCGCTGCGACTGTTTATTAAAAACACAGCACTCTGCAAACACGAAAGTGGACGTATAGGGTGTGACGCCTGCCCGGTGCCGGAAGGTTAATTGATGGGGTTAGCTAACGCGAAGCTCTTGATCGAAGCCCCGGTAAACGGCGGCCGTAACTATAACGGTCCTAAGGTAGCGAAATTCCTTGTCGGGTAAGTTCCGACCTGCACGAATGGCGTAACGATGGCGGCGCTGTCTCCACCCGAGACTCAGTGAAATTGAAATCGCTGTGAAGATGCAGTGTATCCGCGGCTAGACGGAAAGACCCCGTGAACCTTTACTATAGCTTTGCACTGGACTTTGAATTTGCTTGTGTAGGATAGGTGGGAGGCTTTGAAGCGTGGACGCCAGTTCGCGTGGAGCCATCCTTGAAATACCACCCTGGCAACTTTGAGGTTCTAACTCAGGTCCGTTATCCGGATCGAGGACAGTGTATGGTGGGTAGTTTGACTGGGGCGGTCTCCTCCTAAAGAGTAACGGAGGAGTACGAAGGTGCGCTCAGACCGGTCGGAAATCGGTCGTAGAGTATAAAGGCAAAAGCGCGCTTGACTGCGAGACAGACACGTCGAGCAGGTACGAAAGTAGGTCTTAGTGATCCGGTGGTTCTGTATGGAAGGGCCATCGCTCAACGGATAAAAGGTACTCCGGGGATAACAGGCTGATACCGCCCAAGAGTTCATATCGACGGCGGTGTTTGGCACCTCGATGTCGGCTCATCACATCCTGGGGCTGAAGCCGGTCCCAAGGGTATGGCTGTTCGCCATTTAAAGTGGTACGCGAGCTGGGTTTAGAACGTCGTGAGACAGTTCGGTCCCTATCTGCCGTGGACGTTTGAGATTTGAGAGGGGCTGCTCCTAGTACGAGAGGACCGGAGTGGACGAACCTCTGGTGTTCCGGTTGTCACGCCAGTGGCATTGCCGGGTAGCTATGTTCGGAAAAGATAACCGCTGAAAGCATCTAAGCGGGAAACTTGCCTCAAGATGAGATCTCACTGGAACCTTGAGTTCCCTAAAGGGCCGTCGAAGACTACGACGTTGATAGGTTGGGTGTGTAAGCGCTGTGAGGCGTTGAGCTAACCAATACTAATTGCCCGTGAGGCTTGACCATATAACACCCAAGCAATTTG
>NZ_JBWGIG010000085.1:0-1990 GCF_056312595.1 Pseudomonas sp. GYB4201
GACGCGCTCAAGGACCCCGAATGCCCTACTCGGCCGCCAACCAAAGCCGCTTCCATCTCGACCTGCTGGGCATCGAGCACGACTTCAAGGTGCTGGCCTTCACCGGCACCGAAGGCGTCAGCCAGCTCTACCACTTCGACATCGAGGTGGTCAGCGAGCGTTCCGACCTCGACCCCGCCCAGTTCCTGCAGTGCCCCACCTTCCTCGGTATTGATGCCGGCGGCTTCCATGGCGTGATCAGCGCGTGCCAGGTGGGCGAGCGTGGCACGCGCCTGAGCCATTACCACTTCACCCTGGTGCCGCAGCTGGCCAACCTGCAGCACCGGGTCAACCAGCGCATTTTCCAGGGCCAGACCACCGCGCAGATCATCACCCAGGTGCTGAAGGAGCACGGCATTCTCGGCGACCGCCAGCGTTTCGAGCTTAGCCCGGTGGAGTACGTCCCGCGCCCGTACTGCACCCAGTACGGTGAAAGCGACCTGTATTTCATCCAGCGGCTGTGCGAAGAGGAAGGTTGGCACTTTCGTTTCGAGCACGCGCCTGGCCAGCATGTGCTGGTGTTTGGCGACAGCCAGGGGTTCTTCCCCAAGCTCGAGCAACCGGTACGCTTCGCGGCGGATTCGGGCATGGCCGCGGAAGAGCCGGTGGTCAGCCGTTTTCGCCAGTACGTGCGCACCCGGCCTACACGGGTGACGCAGCGCGATTATGACTTCGCCCATCCCAGTTTCATTCCTGAATACACCGCCCGGCCTGCGCCGCAGGAGGGTGAGCGCAGGCTGCACGAGCTGGAAGTGTTCAGCTTTCCCGAGCCGCTGCCAAACGCCCGGCACGGCAAGCGCCACGCGGCCCGCGCGCTGGAACGCCTGCGCTTCGAGGCCTGCCTTGTCGAGGGCGAGGGCGACGTCGCGCGGCTGGCCAGCGGTTGCCTGATGACCTTGCAGGAGCATCCCCGCGCGGATGCGAACGGGCTGTGGCTGTTGTACGAAATTGAGCATGAAGGGAAACAGCCCCAGGCGCTGGAAGAGCAGGGCAGCCCGGCGCCGGTGCCTGCCGAAGGCTTCAGCCAGGGCTACCGCAACCGTTTCAAGGCCAGCCCCTGGGACGTGTTCTTCCGCCCGGCGCTGCAGCACCCCAAGCCCGTGGTGGCGCTCACCCAGACCGCCCAGGTGTGCGGCCCCGCCAGCGAAGAAATCTATTGCGACGCCTATGGCCGGGTACAGGTGCGATTTTTCTGGGACCGCAGCGGCAGCGCCGACGAACACAGCAGCTGCTGGATTCGCGTGGCCAGTGCCTGGGCGGGCAACCAGTACGGTGCCATGGCCATCCCGCGCATCGGCATGGAGGTGCTGGTGACCTTCCTCCACGGTGACCCCGACCAGCCGCTGATCACCGGCTGCCTGGCCAACGGCAGGAACCGGGTGCCCTACGAGCTGCCGGCACACAAGACCCGCAGCGTGTTCAAGAGCCTCAGCTCGCCCGGCGGCGCAGGCAGCAACGAACTGCAGATCGAAGACCGCCAAGGTGCTGAGCGAATCTATATCAACGCCCAGCGCAACCTGGAACAACGGGTGGGCAACGACCAGTCACGCCAGGTGGGCCGCGACGACCGCGTGCTGATCGGCGGCAACCGGTACCAGGAAGTGCAGGGTGAGTTGCACGTCAGTGTCGGCGGGCCGCGCAAGGCCGAGCTGCAGGCCGACGACTACCTCCATGTCAGCGGCAGCCAGTACATCCACCTCGGCGGCCACGGCGTGCTGCACAGCGGCCAGGACCTGAGCCTGCAGGCCGGCAGCCACCTGGTGTTCACCGCGGCCAGCTCGCTGACGCTGCGGGTAGGCGGCCAGTTCCTGATGCTCACTGACGCCGGCATTACCAGCAGCGTGCCCATCACCCAGGGGGGCGCGCCGGTGGCGGGCCCAGCCCTGCAGCCAGGGCTGGCGCAGCGCCCGGGGGAAACCGCCGAGGAGGCGGCAGGGCGGTTGATGGCCCT
>NZ_JBWGIG010000086.1:0-1654 GCF_056312595.1 Pseudomonas sp. GYB4201
ATGCGCAGTTCGTTGAAGCCACCGCCGCCGGGGCTGCTCATGGTCTTGAACACGCTACGGGTCTTGTTGGCGGGCAGGTCGTAGGGCGCCTTGTTTTCAGCGTGGTACAGGCAGCCGCTGACCACCGGCTGGTCGGGGTCGCCTTCCAGGAAGGTGACCAGCACTTCCATGCCGACGCGCGGAATGGCCACGCCGCCGTAGCGCTCGCCGGC
Organism: Pseudomonas sp. GYB4201; assembly: GCF_056312595.1. Lineage (NCBI taxonomy): Bacteria > Pseudomonadati > Pseudomonadota > Gammaproteobacteria > Pseudomonadales > Pseudomonadaceae > Pseudomonas > Pseudomonas sp. GYB4201. Next base: position 213 of record NZ_JBWGIG010000086.1, read on the forward strand.
CCAGCTGGAGGACACGCGCAGCCAGCAGCTGCTGGTGTCGTCCCCCTGGCCCTCGCGGTCCCAGAAGAACTGCACTTTGACGCGGCCGTACGGGTCGCAGTGGATCTCTTCGCCTTTGGGCCCGGTGACAATCGCGGTCTGGTCGCCCAGCACGCGCGGCTTGGGGTGGTTCAGGGCCGGGCGGTAGAAGACGTCCCAGGGGGTGGCCAGGAAGCGGTTGCGGTAGCCCTGGTGGAAGTCGTCCTTGTGCTCGGTGGTGTCGCTAGTCACCGACTCCTCGAGCACCTGGGGCTGTTTGCCTTCATGGAACACTTCGGTCAGCAGCCACAGGTCGTTCCATTCGCTGCGCGGGTGGTCGGCCAGGGGCAGGAAGTGGCCGCTGACCAGGGTGGGCTGGTCGCTGCGGCCTTCGGCCAGGCGGTAGTCGGCGCGCTGGCGTTCCAGGGCGCGCTGGCTCAGTTGCTTGCCGCGTGTGCGGTCGGTGAAGCGGCCGGGGTAGTCGTAGTCTTCCAGGTCGGGCTGGGCGACGCTTTGGCTGCTGGGCTTGTAGGCTGCTTCCAGCTCCAGGCGTGGCTTGCGGAAGTCGTGGTCGCGGCGAGTGACGCGGCTGGTGCGGGTTTCCACGCGCACGCTGAAGCGCTTGACCACCGGGTTGTCAGCGGCCATGCCGGTGTCTTGCACGTAGGAAGTTGGTGCGCCGAGCTTGGGAAAGAACGTCTGGTCGTCGCCGAATACCAGCTGGTGGCCGTCAGTGCTGTGCTCGAAGTGGTAGTGAATGCCTTCCTCTTCGCACAGGCGCTGGATGAAGTGCAGGTCGGACTCGTCGTACTGCACGCAGTAGTCGCGGTCGGGGCAGGGCGTGCCCAGCTGGAACTGGTAGGCGTTGCCGAGGATGCCGTGCTCTTCGAGGATCAGGCCGATGATTGTCGGCGCGCTCATTTGCTGGAAGATGCGCTGGTTGATGCGGTGTTCCAGGTAGGCCAGCTGCGGGGTCAGCACCACTTTGTAGCGGTGCAGGCGCTTGCCGTTGTCGCCCTGGGCGATCTGGTAGACCTGGCCGTGGATGCCGCTGCCGTTGGCGTCCAGGGCGAAGAACGCCTGCTGGTGCAGGAAGGTTTCGATGTCCACGTCGGGCCGTTCGCTGACCAGGTCGATCTCGAAACGGTAGGGCTGGCTGATGCCCTCGGTGCCGGTGAACGCGAGGACCTGGAAGTCGCTTTCCAGGCCGTCGAAGGTGATGCTGAATTGGGTCTGATCCGCGGGTGCGAACATTCCGTGTCCTCTTGCGTGCTGCGGTGTGTAGCGGGCAGGAAGAGGTTGGATCCAGAGCTTCCTGCACGGGGCGCGGATCTTAACACCAAGGAAAGTGCGCAACTTTTTGCGCACATGGGGTCCAGGCCGCGGCTGGCAAGGGCTGGGCGATTTTGTAACAGGATTATTTT
>NZ_JBWGIG010000088.1:0-1314 GCF_056312595.1 Pseudomonas sp. GYB4201
TGTCTAGTCCTGAAATAGGTTTACACCTCTTTCAGTCTCAAAACGCCCGATGCACCGCATCGGGCGTTTTGTATTTCAGGGAGAGATGTGGTCGCTCCCCGTTGTAGATCAGTACAGATTCATCCACCATTTTCACTGCATCCGCTAGGTTTTTGGGGCGATGCAGCAGCAACTCGTTCTTCAAGATCCCGTTTACTCTCTCCGCCAGCGCATTTTGGTAGCAGTCATAGCCGTCGGTCATTGAGCATCTGACCCCATGCTTGGCATGCAATCGCTGATAAAGCTCAGAGCAATACTGGGCCCCACGGTCTGAGTGGTGAATCAGCGGTAGCGTGGTTCTGCGCGCCCTCACCGCTTTTTCCATTGCTTTGATCACCGAATCGGTATGCAGGCTTTCATGCACATGATGGCCAACAATCTTGCGCGAATAGGCGTCTGTCACCAGGCTCACGTACGCCACACTTTCCCGTGTGGGTAGATAGGTTATGTCTGCGACCCAGACTTGCTCAGGCCTGATAGCCACGACTTGTTCTGGGCCGGCTTTGAGCAGGTTCGGGTGGCGACGAAAACGGTGATGGCTGTCTGTTGTCTTGTGGTAAGCCCGTTTGCGCGCTACCAGCTCTCGGGCGTCGCGCAGGATGGTAAACAGACGGTCCCTGCCTACGCGTACTGACGCGTCAGCTGCGATAGTTATCAGATGATGCAGCTTGCGCGTACCCAGCCTTGGCTGGCGGCGGCGCTTCTCGAGAACAAAGGCCAGTACCGCTTGTTCCTGGCGTAGTTTCGCATCAAAAGCTCGGTTGCGCTTGTAATATGCCTGGCGCGAAATGCCCATGAACAGGCAAGCCCTGCTGATACTCAGGTCTTGGATTTGCCCTTGCGAGAGGACTTGCCGGATCGCTTTTTTACTACGGAAACGCCATAGTCATTTTTCAGAACATTCACGACAGCCTCGAAGAACTGAGCCTTCTGATTGCTCAACGCCAGCTGTTCTTCAAGCTCTTTGATCCGCTGTTCGGGGGTCAGCGGGAGGGTTGGTTCTGTCATGGACCTAGTCCTAGGCTCTCGAATTGATGCGCCTTGGCTCCAGTCCTGCCGGCCATGTTTGCGTAGCCAGACCAGCACTGTGGATCGGCCCTGGATGCCGTAGCGCCGTTGAGCCTCTTTATAACTCAACTCGCCTTTTTCGACCTGGTCTACGACCGACAATTTAAAGGCTAGCGTGTAATCGCGCTGACTCCGCCTTTTGCCTGAATCCATTGATTCCTCCTGAGGATTGGTCAGAAGGTGTAAACCTTATTCAGGACGGGACAC